>NZ_JAMYKU010000016.1:0-163054 GCF_040317575.1 Mesorhizobium sp. M1423 | reverse complement strand
CGAACAACCGCCGCAACCCCGCCGCCGCAAGCTTTTGCTCATGACTGCGCAACAGGTCCCTTGTGGGAGAAGGTGGATCGGCGCGTAGCGCCGAGCCGGATGAGGGGTGCTGGAAGAAACGCGGCGTGGAAAGATCGAGGGATGGGTGCGCTAAATTGACGAGGATGGGAGCGCTAATTCTTTCGAGGTAGCGATCCTTCCAACACCCCTCATCCGACCGAGCTTCGCTCGGCCACCTTCTCCCACAAGGGGAGAAGGGAAGGTGCGCTACGCCCGCACCCGCCCCGCTTTCGGATCATACATAGGTTTCAGCGACGCTTCCGCCGCAAAGCGCTCGCCGGCGATCTCGATCTCGTAGGACGACGACAGCACATCCGCCTCGCTCTCACCCTTGCAAGGCACGTAGCCAAGCCCGATTGCGCCGCCGAGATGATGGCCGTAATTGCCCGAGGTGATCGGACCGACGATCTTGCCGTCGCGCAGGATCGCCTCGTTGTGGAAGAGCAGCGGCTCGGGGTCGTTCAGGCGGAACTGCACCAGCCGGCGTGACAGGCCGGTTTCTTTCTTCTTCAGCACCGCATCGCGGCCGAGGAAATAGCTCTTGGCCGTCTTCACGGCGAAGCCAAGGCCGGCCTCCAGCACATTGTCTTCGTCGGTGATGTCGTGGCCGAAATGCCGGAACGCCTTTTCGATGCGGCAGGAGTCCAGCGTGTGCAGGCCGCATAGCTTCAGACCGACATCGGCGCCGGCCTCTTCTATCGCCTCGAAGACGTGGGCGGCCTGATCGGTCGAGACATAAAGCTCCCAGCCGAGCTCGCCGACATAGGTGACGCGGTGGGCGCGGGCCAGGCCCATGCCGATCTCGATCTCCTGAAACGTTCCGAACGGATTGTTGTCATTGGAGAAATCATTCGGGCTGACCTTTTGGATCAGCTTCCTCGAATCCGGGCCCATCAGGCAAAGCACCGCTTCGGCAGCGGTCACATCGGTAATGACGACGAACTCGTCGGCAAGATGTTTTTTCAGCCAGGCCAGATCGCGCTGCAGCGTGGCGCCCGGCACGACGAGGAAGAAGGCTGTTTCGGACAATCGCGAGACGGTCAGATCGCTCTCGATACCGCCGCGCTGGTTGAGCATCTGGGTGTAGACGATCTTGCCCGGCGCCACGTCCATGTCGTTGGCGCAGAGCCTTTGCAGGAAGGCGCAGGCGTCGCGGCCTTCGACGCGGATCTTGCCGAACGAGGTCATGTCGAACAGGCCGACGCCGTTCCGGACCGCCAGATGCTCCTCGCGCTGGTTGTCGAACCAGTTCTGCCGTTTCCACGAATAGCGGTATTCGCGCTCCTGGCCGGGCCTAGCGAACCAGTTGGCGCGCTCCCAGCCGGCGACCTCGCCGAACACCGCGCCGCGCGTCTTCAGGTGCTCGTGCAGCGGCGAACGCCTCACGTTCCGCGAGGTTGCCATCTGCCGGTAAGGAAAATGATCGGCGTAGAGCAGGCCGAGCGTTTCGGAGACGCGCTCCTTGAGATAGCGGCGGTTCTTCTGGAACGGCTGGGCGCGGCGGATGTCGACCTCCCAGAGATCGAAAGGCGCCTCGCCGTCATTGATCCATTGCGCCAGCGCCATGCCGGCGCCGCCGGAGGAGACGATGCCGATCGAATTGTAGCCGGTCGCCATCCAGTAGCCGGAAAGCTCCGGCGCCTCGCCGAGATAATAACGGTCGTCGGGGGTAAAACTCTCTGGGCCGTTGAAGAAGGTGTGGATGCCGGCGGTGGCCAGCATCGGCATGCGGTTGACGCCCATTTCGAGGATCGGCTCGAAATGGTCCATGTCCTGCGGCAACTGGTCGAAGCAGAACTCCTCGCTTATGCCGTTCATGCCCCACGGCTTGGCCACTGGCTCGAAAGCGCCGAGCATCATCTTGCCGGCATCTTCCTTGTAGTAGGCGCATTCGTCCGGCACGCGCAGCACCGGCAGGCGGGAGAGCCCCGGGATCGGCTCGGTGACGAGATAGAAATGCTCGCAGGCGTGCAGCGGGATGGTGACGCCGTTCTGGGCGCCAAGTTCGCGTGCCCACATGCCGGCGCAGTTGACGACGATATCGGCTTCGATCGTGCCTTGCTCGTCGCCTTGCGCCCAGGAGACGCCGGTGACGCGGCCGGCCCTGGTATGAACCTTGGTGACCTTCACGTTCTCCAGGATGGTCGCACCGCGCTGACGTGCGCCCTTGGCCAAGGCCATGGCGATGTTGGCCGGATCGCACTGGCCGTCGAGCGGCAGATGCACGGCGCCGACAACATCCGAAACATTGAGATGCGGGTACATCTCCTTGACTTCACCTGGCGAAATCTCGCGCACGTCGACATCGAAGGCGCGGGCGAGAGACGCCTGCCGATAGATCTCGTGCTTGCGCTCCTCGGTAAGCGCCACCGTGATCGAGCCAACCTGGCGCATGCCGGTGCCGACATCGGTCTCGGCCTCGAGCTTGACGTAGAGATCGGCCGAATACTTCGCCAGCCGGGTCATGTTCTGCGAGCCGCGCAGCTGGCCGATCAGGCCGGCAGCGTGCCATGTCGTGCCCGATGTCAGCTGCTTGCGCTCGAGCAGAACGGTGTCGGTCCAGCCGAGCTTGGCCAGATGGTAGGCGACCGAGCAGCCGGAGACGCCGCCACCGATGATGACCGCCCTTGCGTTGGGAGGAATGGCCTTGGTCGGAATGGTTTTGGCGGGCGGCGCGTTCATGCGGCCTCGCGGCGGTAGCTGGAGGCGAAGCGGCGCAGGCGTGTGGCAGCCTCTATCAGCACCGGCTCAGGCTGGCAGAGGCTGAAGCGGATGTGGCCGGCTGCAGCCTCGCCGAAGCTCGAGCCGGGCATGACGGCGACCTTTTCCTGGTCGAGGAAGGCCCAGGCGAATTTCTCGTCGTCCGGCCCGATCGCCGATATGTCGAGCATGACGTACATGCCGCCTTCGGAGCCGCGCACGGTGACGTCGTTCATGCCGCGCATGGCATCGAGAACGACGGCGCGCCTTGCGGCATAGCGCTCGGCGATCTCCTTGACGCCGTAGCCATTTTCGAGCGCCTCGGCGCAAGCCAGGCTGATGAAGGCCGGCAGGCCGTAGGTCATCACCAGATTGAGGTCGGTCAGCAGCGAGATCATCTCCTCGTGCCCGGTCAGCCAGCCCATGCGCCAGCCGGTCATGCCGTGGCTCTTGGACATCGAATTTATGACCAGCGTGCGTTCCGCCATGCCGGGCAGCGAACGCGGCGAGATGTGCTCGCCACCGCCAAGCGTCCAGTAGACCTCGTCCGACAGCAGCCAGAGGTCATGTTCGCGGCAGATCTGCGCCAGATCTTCCAGCCGCTCTCGCGAATAGACGGCGCCCGTGGGGTTGTTCGGCGTGTTGATCAGGATGGCGCGGGTGTTCGGCCGTAGGGCGGCGCGGATCTCGGCGGCGCGCGGCTGAAAGCCATCCTCGGCGGGTGTCTCGACGACGCTGAACGCGGCGCCCGCCGCGCTGAAGGTATTGGGATAGGTGGCGTAATAGGGCGCGACGACGATGGCATGGTCTCCCTGGTCGAGAACAGCTTGAATAGCTGCGTAAAGCGCGGCCTGCCCGCCCGGCGTGGCGATGACCTGGTCGGGGCTGGTCGCAACACCGGTGCAGAGCGTCGAGGCCGCCGCCATCGCCTTGCGCAGCCGCGGAACGCCGGCAAGTGGGGTGTAGTGGTGATTGCTGGCGCGGACCGCCGTCACGCAGGCTTCGATCGTCTCGCTCGGCGTGTCGAAATCATGGTCGCCGACCGACAGCATGATGATGTCCTCGCCGGCCTGCTTGCGCGCCCAGGCAGCGGAATGAACCTCCCAGCCATCCTTGCCCGAAGGCACGATGCCGGAAATGCGCGATGATGGCCTGGGCATTATGCTACTCCCGAAATTTCGTAGCCGGCCTGTTCGAGCCGGTCGCGCAAGGCGGCGATGTGGGCCGGTCCGACTTCGCAGCAGCCGCCGACGATGCCGGCGCCGGCCTCGACCCAGCCGATCGCCTGGCCGGCATAGGCGTCCGGATCGAGGTCGTGGCGGGCGTGCAGCACTTCGACGGTGCCGCCATGCTTGAGCGCCTCGACCGAGGTGAAGCCATTGGCATAGGCGCCGACCGCACCGCCGAGAGCGATCAGTCCGGGCAGCGCTGCAGCGATCGCTTCGGGCCGACAGCAATTGATCAGCCGGGCCGCGACGGGTAGGCCGTCAAGAGCGCCCGACGCCGCCGCAATGGCTTCGCCGCTGCGCAGGCGCGGCATGCCGTGATCCGCGAGCGTCCACGACACCCAGACAGGCTTGCCGCTTTCCGATGCCGCGGTGACGGCGGCGCGCGCCTCTTCGGCCGACGCCATGGTTTCGCACAGAAACAGATCGACGCCGTCCGCCTGCTCGGCAACTATACGGCGATAGATGTCGAGCGTATCCTGGAAGGATATCGTCAGCGCCGGCGCATAGCTGCCGAACAGCGGCGACAGGCAGCCGGCGATCGCTGCGTCGCCGGCCTGGTCGCGCGCTTGCCTTGCCAGTTCGATGCCGCGTTTCTGCAACGGCTTGAACAGCTCTTCCGCGCCCTCGCGCGCCAGCCGCTCCGGCGTGGCGGAATAAGTGTTGATGGTAATGACGCGGGCGCCGGCGCGGATGAATTCCGCATGCAGGTCGCGCACCAGATCCGGTTCGTCGATCAGCACCCTGGCCGACCAGAGCGGCGTCGGCTCGGAGCTGCTGCGGCGGACCAGCTCCTGGCCCATGCCGCCATCGGTGAGGATGACTTTCTTCATGCTTTGAGCCTTTCGTTCGTCGGATCCCATAACGGCTCATCCTTCTGCACGATCGCCCGAAAACGTTCGCCGAAGATCTCGACCTCGACCGCGGTTCCCGGCTCGGTGAGGTCGGCGCGCAGCATGCCGAGCGCGATCGACTTGTCGATGCGATGACCCCAGCCGCCGGATGTCGTCTCGCCGACGATGTGGCCGTCATGCCAAAGCGTCGACATGTAAGGTGTGTCGCAGTCGCCGGGATTTTCGACGACCAGCGTGACGAAGCGTTTCTTGACGCCTTGCTGCTTTTCGCTCTGCAACGCCGCCTTACCGCGGAAGTCGGGCTTGTCCCATCTGACGAAGCGCTCCAGCCCGCCCTGCAGGATCGAGTAGTCGGTCGACAGATCGCCCTTCCACGTACGGTAGCCTTTTTCGAGCCGCAGCGAATCCAGCGCGTACATGCCGAATGGTTTCAGGCCGTGCCTCTGGCCGGCCGCCCAGACAGCGTCGAAGATGACTGCGGTATCGTCGACCTTGCTGTGGATTTCCCAGCCGAGCTCGCCAGCGAAGGATACGCGCACCAGCTTGGCCCAGCGCCCGGCGATCGATGTTTCCTGATGCGTCAGCCAGGGCAGGGTGAGGTCGGCCGCGCAGAGTTCGGCGAGGATGTTTCGCGAGTTGGGTCCGGCGAGGATCTGGGTCGAATACTCTTCTGTCCGGTCAGTCAACTTGAACGTCGCGTCCTTCGGCATGCGCGATTTCAGCCATTCGAAATCGTGCCACTGCGCCACCGCGGCGGTGATCAGCGTCATGTGATCTTCGTCGTGACGCACCACCGACATCTCGGTGACGACGCGGCCCTTGTCGTCGGCAAAGTAGACGAGGCCGATGCGGCCGGGTTTCGGCACCAGGCCTGTCACCTGGAGGCTCAGCCATTCGGCGGCACCCGGACCGTCTAGATTGAACCGGGAAAATCCCGGCAGGTCCAGAATGCCGGCGGCATCGCGGACGGCGAGGCATTCCTCGCGCACACGATGCTGCCAGGGGCCGTCACGGCGGAAGGTCAGCGTGGATTGTTCGGAGATGTCGTCGCCTGGCTTCGCATACCAGGTGGCGCGTTCCCAGCCATTATAGGCGTCGAACCGGGCGCCGAACGCCTTGATGCGGCCGTGGAGCGGCGACAGCTTGCGGTCGCGCCCAGCCGGCCAGGCGTGGCGCGGGAATTGGATGGCATACTCGTTGCCGTAGATCTCCATGCCCTTGGCGACGCAGTAATCCGGCGCCGACGCAAAGGCGGTGAAACGGCGTGGATCGCAGGACCACATGTCCCATTCGGTCTGGCCCTCGGTCACCCACTCGGCCAGCACTTTGCCGGCGCCGCCGCCCTGGGCGATGCCGAAGGTGAAGACGCAGGCCTCGAAGGCGTTGGGCACGCCGGGCATCGGGCCGATCAGCGGGTTGCCGTCCGGCGCATAGGGGATCGGCCCGTTGATGACCTTGGACAGCCCGGCGGTGCCGAGGATCGGCACGCGGGCGACGGCATCGGCCAGGTAATGTTCCAGCCGGTCGAGGTCGTCGGGAAACAGCTGGAACGAAAAGTCGTCCGGCATCGGGTCGTTGTGGCCGACCCAATGGGCGCGGCAATTGCGCTCATAGGGGCCGAGGTTCATGCCGTTCTTTTCCTGGCGCAGATAATAGGACGTATCGACGTCGCGCAGCAGCGGCAGCTTCTTGCCTTGTTCCTTCGACCACGCCGCCAGTTCGGGGATTTCCTCAAACAGGATGTATTGATGGCTCATCACCATCATCGGCACCTCGCGGCCGAACATCCTGCCGACTTCGGCGGCGCGGTAGCCGGCGGCGTTGACGACGATCTCGCAGCGAATCTCGCCTTGCGGCGTCTCGACCACCCACTCGTCGTTCTCGCGGCGCACGCCGGTGACCGGGCAGAAGCGGATGATCTTCGCACCCATGTCGCGCGCGCCCTTGGCCAGCGCCTGGGTCAATTGCGCCGGGTCGATGTCGCCGTCGCTCGGATCGTAGAGCGCGCCCTTCAGCTCATGCGTTTCGATGAAGGGGTAGCGGCGCTTGATCTCGTCGGGGCCGACGACATTGATGTCCATGCCCTGATAGCGGCCCATGCCCTTGGCGCGCTGGAACTCCTGCATACGCTCGATCGTATGGGCGAGCCTGAGCGAGCCGGTGACGTGATAGTTCATGGGATAGCCGACCTCGTCGGTCAACCGGCGATAGAGCTCGGTCGAATAGCGCTGCATGTTCATCAGCGACCATGACGAGGAGAACGTCGGCACGTTGCCGGCGGCATGCCAGGTCGAGCCGGAAGTCAGCTCGTTCTTCTCCAGAAGCACGCAGTCGGTCCAGCCCGCCTTGGCGAGATGATAGAGCGAGGAGGCGCCGACGGCACCGCCTCCGATGATCACCACGCGTGCCGTGGTCGGCAAACTGGCCATGTTCTTCTCCAGATCAATAGACGGGCGGCGAAACCACCCAGATCACCACAGCCGGTTCCGCTCCAGGATTGCGCCAGCGGAACGGCTTGCCGTCAAAGCGGAAGGAGTCGCCTGCTCCAAGCCGGTGCCAGACGCCGGCAATTTCGATGTCGAAGCTGCCGGACGCGACGTAGCCGGCTTCCTCGGTCGGCCGGCGGGCCTCGGTCTTCAGCTCGGCACCGGGGGCGAAGACCGAACGCAGCATCTCGAAGCTACCGCCGAGATCCGGCGACAGAAGCTCCTCCACCAGGCCGGAATCGCTTGTGCCAAGGGTGCGCCGGTTGCCGGCGCGCACGACCACGCCGCGTTCGGTCTCGACAGGCACGTCATGGCTGAAGAACAGGCTGACCGGCACGCCGAACAATTCGGCGAAGGCCCTGAGATCGCCGAGCGACGGGATCGACAGGCCGCGCTCGACCTGACTGACCCAGCCGACGGAACGGCCGAGCTTCAGCCCGATTTCGGCAAGCGTCAGGCCGCGCGCCTTGCGCAACGCGCGAATGTCGCCGGCCAGCAGCCGTTCGCCGTTATCTTGTTCCGGTGTTGCGGCGGTTGAGGGCAAAGCCATCCCTGTCTCGATGAAAAATTCCCAGCAAATTTCATGTGACCGCAGGTCTGTGAAAAAATCAAGATGATTTTCATGAACCCACAAGATTTACTTGCGCCATTTTGACGGTTCAGGCAAAGGCTCGGCACACGAGCGGCGAGTGGGGCGTCCGGTCGAGGCGGATAGGGCGTCGAGCGTTCATAGAAACTCGCAAGGATGCTCCATCACTTCTAGTCGGCGCATGATCCTTTCCGGAAAAGCCGGGTTCCAGGATTATGCGCAAAGGGACGGCCCATGCTGGAAAACAACTCCCGGATTGCGGCGGCGATCGTCGATGACGCGATCACCTCGCGCAGGTCCGTACGCGCCTTCTTGCCCGACATGGTCGACGACGACACCATCCGCGATATTCTCGCCGTTGCTGCGCGCGCGCCCTCGGGCACCAACATGCAGCCCTGGAAGGTCTATGTGACCAAGGGCGAGGTCAAGCAGCGCATCACCGACGCCATCCTCAGCTCGGGCATCCGCGCCGAAAAGGCCGAGTGGGACGAGTACCGCTACTATCCTGACCAGTTCTTCGAACCCTATCTGACGCGACGGCGGGCCAACGGCTTCGGCCTCTACGGCGTGCTCGGCATCGGCCGGCGCGAGGTCGACAGGATGCGCGCCCAGCACGACCGCAATTTCGTCTTCTTCGATGCGCCGGTCGGCATGATCTTCACCGTCGACCGGCGGCTGAACAAAGGGTCGTGGATCGATTACGGCATGTTCCTGCAGAACATCATGGTCGCGGCGCGGGGCAGGGGCCTACACACCTGCCCGCAGGCCGCCTTCGCGCCCTATCACCGGCAGATCAGGCCGGTGCTCGACATCCCCGACGAGGAGATCGTCGTCTGCGGCATGGCGCTCGGCCATGAGGATACGTCCAAGCCCGAAAATGCCTTCCGCACCGACCGCGCGCCGCTGGAAGAGTGGGTTACGTTCGCGGAGTAGGGTGACGACGCGCCGTCTAGCTACTGCACTTCGTAACCGACTTCCTCGCTGGCGAGGCAGAGCGCCTTCCAGAACGAGCGTGCGAACGAGCGGAACACATAGATGTCGAACTGATCGGCGCCGGTGCGCTGGATCTGGGCGAAGACGTCGTGATGCATGGTTGAGCGGCCGGCGCCGATCGGGAAGGCCGGCAGCGCGAAGTCGATGGCGAAGAATTTTGCCAGGACCCACTCGGCCTTTGGCCCGGCGATACGGATCGCGGTGCGGCCGTGCGAAAGGTCGGTCACCGTACCGATGGACGGAGTGACGCCGTCGGCAAAGGCCGATGCCAATCCCTCGGCCTCATCGACCATTGTGAACTTTCCCGGCGCAAAGCCGAACACCGACCTGACGCCGTCCGTGACACCGCCGCCGGCGCCGTCGGGCAAAGCCAGGCCGGTAACAGTGCGGATGCCGGCCATCAACGCCTTCTCCTGGCCGGGCCAGGCGGCGAGCTGCAGGATCGAACCCGGCCTGGTTTCGGAGAGGATGATTTCGACACCGTGCTCGAAATTGCCATGCGAGCCTGGATGCAGCACCGGCTCAAGCGGTGATTGGCGCTCAACCATGCATGCGGCTCCCGTCCGGATCGAAGAAATGGTTGGAGACGATCTCGACCGGCCCGAACCGGTTGCGCAACGGGTCGGAGACATAAGCGCGCGTGCCGCGCCGCGCCTTGCCGCCCTTGACCAAGGCAAGCGCTATATATTTGCCGAGCGCCGGCGAATAGCAGCAAGCGGTGATGTGACCGAGCGAGCCGTGCGGATTGGCTTCGTCAAGCTCCTCGACGATGTGTGCGCCGCCGTTTAGCGGCTGGTTGTCGAGCGAAACAATACCGACGAGTTCCAGGCGGTCGGGCGCGATCAGCCCCTCGCGATCCATCATCGCCGAACCGATAAACGGCTTCTTCTTCGACAGCATCCAGTCGAGATGCAGGTCGCGCCCCGTGGTACGACCGTCGATCTCGGCGCCGGTGACGTGGCCCTTCTCGATGCGCAGGGTGCCCAGCGCCTCCAGTCCGTAGGTCACCAGCCCGAACGGCTTGCCGGCTTCGATCAGCGCCTCCCAGACATGGGTGCCGTAACCGGTGCCGGAATAGACCTCGAAGGCCATTTCGCCGGAGAAGGACAGCCGGCAGATCATCACCGGCACGCCGGCGATTTCGCCGTGGACGATGCCCATGAAGGGCAGGGCGGCATTGTCGACAGCGGTGCCGCTGACGCAAGCAGCCAATATCTGCCTGGCGTTCGGCCCGCCGATGGCGGCACCGGCCCATTGGTCGGTGACCGAGGTGACGTGGACCTTCAGCTCCGGCCAGATCACGTCGAGAAAATACTCCAGATGCTGCATTACCTTGCCGGCATTGGCGGTGGTGGTGGTCATCAGGAAATCCTGCTCGCCAAGCCGCCAGGTGGTGCCGTCGTCGAAGGCGAGGCCGTCCTCGCGCAGCATTAGCCCATAACGCGCCTTGCCGACGGCCAGCGTCGAAAACATGTTGGTGTAGACGCGGTCGAGGAATTCCGCCGCGTCCGGGCCTTGCACCGCGATCTTGCCCAGTGTCGAGACGTCGACAATGCCGGCGCTCTCGCGCGTGGCTCTCGCCTCGCGCACATAGGCCTGCTCGATCGTTTCACCGGGATGGCCGTAGATCATCGGCCGGTACCAGAGGCCGGCCGAATACATGGTGGCGCCGTTGGCGACGTGCCAGTCATGCATCGGCGTCAGCCGCTCGGGCTTCAGATCGCCGAAGCGTTCGGCGGCAAGCGAGCCGATCGACACCGCCGAAAAAGGCGGACGAAAGCGCGTCGTGCCGACCTGCGGGATCGGCTTGCCCAGCGCCTCGGCCATGATGGCGAGGCCTGGTATGTTGGAGCTCTTGCCCTGGTCGGTCGCCATGCCGAGCGTGGTGTAGCGCTTCAGATGCTCGACCGAGACGAAGCCTTCGCGGTGTGCCAGACGCACGTCGTCGGCCGTCACGTCATGCTGGAAGTCGACGAAGCTTTTTCCTGCGGCCTTGATCTCGAACACCGGTGCCGGATCGGGATCGCCAGGTGCTGCCCCGACGGCAGGCAAGGCCGCCGGCGTGGCTGTTGCGCCCGCAGCGGAAAGGCCGGCGGCGCGACCTTCGGCGATCGCCTCGGCGGTGGAGAAACTGCCGGTGAAGGCGCCGGCGCCGATCCATTGCCGTGTTGTCGGTTTCGGCGGCAGGAACGCTTGTAACGCTTCGTTCCATTCCGCTTTGGCTCCGGCCTGGCTGGCCAGATGGATGGTCGGCGACCAGCCGCCCGACATTAGCAGGCAATCGGCGTGGATGCTGCGCGCATCGCCGGAAAGCGCACCACTGGCCATGTCGAAGCGCTGCACCTTGAAGCCGGAAAGCGCCTTGCCGCCCTCGGTGGCTATCACCGCGTGGCCAGAAAAGATCTCGGCTTCGGTCTCGCCGGCCAGCTTGCGCATTTCGCTCGAAAGCTCCGGGCGCGCGTCGACGATGGCGACGACCGCGGCACCGGCCTTCTTCAACGCCAGTGCTGCGCGATAGGCGCTGTCATTGTTGGTGAACAGCGCGACCCTGTGACCCGGCAGCACGCCATATTCATTGGCATAGCGCTCGGCCGCATGCGCCAGCATCACGCCTGGCCGATCATTGCCAGGAAAGACCAAGGGACGCTCCAGGGAGCCGGTGGCCAGCACCACCGATTTGGCGCGGATGGTCCAGTAGCGATGGCGCGGCTCGCCTTTGTCCGGCGTTTCCTTATGGTCGGTGACGCGTTCGATCGCGGCAAGCGTGTTGCCGTCGTAATAGCCCCAGACGGTGGTGCGCGGCAGCAGGCGAACATTGTCATGGCCTTCGAGCTGGCCGGCGGCGCGCGCCGCCCAATCGGCGGCCGGCATGCCATCGATCGTCTCGCCCGACCAATTGGCCGAGCCGCCGAAATGCGGCTCGAGCTCGGCCAGGATGACGCGTGCACCCTGATCGGCGGCCGCCCTGGCGGCCATCAGCCCGGCCGGGCCGGAACCGACCACCAGCACGTCGCAAAACGCGTTCATGCGTTCGTAGCGCGCCGTATCGGGAGCCGTGCCTGCCTTGCCCAGGCCGGCGGCACGGCGGATGAAATGCTCGCAGAACATCCAGAAGCGCGTGCCCTTCAGCGGACCGACCACCGGTCCCATGAAGGTCTTGTAGTAGAAGCCGGCCGACAAAAGCTTGCCGCCGAGCTGGTTGATGGCATTGACGTCCCAGGCAAGCGAGGGGAAGCGGTTCTGGCTCATTGCGGCCAGCCCGTCATAGATCTCGACCATGGTGGCGGGAATGTTCGGCTCGCGAACCTCGCCCCTCAACACAGTCACGAGCGCGTTTGGCTCCTCGACGCCGGCAGTCAGCACGCCGCGCGGGCGGTGATATTTGAACGAACGCCCAAACAGGGTGACGCCGTTGGCCAGCAGCGCCGAAGCCAGCGTGTCGCCGGCTTGGCCGGTATAAGGCGCGCCGTCGAAGGTGAAGCGGATGGTCCGCAGCCGGTCGATGCGGCCGCCGGTCTCGGTACGGCGCGGGCTCATGACTTGTCCTCGGCCCTGTGCCGCGCAACCGAGTTGTGGTCGCCGCGCGCGAAGGCAGTGCTGGAGATCTCGTGCGTCAGCGTGTTGCGCACCACCCTGAGATGGGCGCGGCAGCCGCCGGAATGCTGCCAGATCTCATTGTGGTCGCCGGCGGGGTTCAGCCGGTCGTAGACATAAGCGTTCCAGGCGTCGAGGTTTTGCGACGCGGGCTGTGGGCGCTGGCGATTGCCGTCGCCCTGATAGGTGAATTCGATAACGTCGCGCGGGCCGCAATAGGGGCAGGTGATGAGCATGGATCTCTTAAACTTCTCGTTTGACCATGATCTTGTCCGAAAACCGGTTTCCACTTTTCGCTGACGCGGACCTGCGGTTCGGGATCATGGCCTAATGCAGCCGGGGCGTGGCGCCCTGGCCCTTGTCGTCGATCACCATGCCACGGTAAAAGCGGTCGAGCGTGAAGGCCGCGTTGAGATCGTGCGGCTCGTCCTTGGCAATGGTCCAGGCAAAGCACCAGCCGGAAGCCGGCGTCGCCTTGAAGCCGCCATAGCACCAGCCGCAGTTGAGATACATGCCCGGCAGCGGACCGGTGGTGATGATTGGCGAGCCGTCCATCGACATGTCGCAGACGCCGCCCCATGAGCGCAGCATGCGGACGCGGGCGAGCCCCGGGAACAGCGCCAGCATCTCGCTCATCACCTCATCGACGATCGGCAGGCTGCCGCGCTGGGCGTAGCTGTTGTAGCCGTCGAGGTCGCCGCCATAGACAAGGCCGCCCTTGTCCGATTGCGACATATAGAAATGGCCCATGCCGAAGGTCAGGACCGTATCGATAAACGGTTTCAGCGATTCCGTAACGAAGGCCTGCAGCACGTGGCTCTCGATCGGCATTGTCTCGATGCCGGCAAGCCGCATGACCCGCCCGGTGCTGCCGGCCACCGCGACCGCTACCTTTTTAGCGCGGATTTCGCCGCGGGTCGTCGTGACGCCGGTGATGCGGTCGCCGTCGCGCAGGAAGCCGGTGACCTCGCAGTTTTCGATGATGTCGACGCCGCGGCGATCTGCGCCACGCGCATATCCCCAGGCGACCGCATCGTGGCGGGCGGTGCCGGCGCGTCGCTGCATCAGGCCGCCGACGATCGGGAAACGCGCCGTGGCGGAGACGTCCAGCGCCGGCACCAGGCGGGCGATCTCCGCCGTGGTCATCAGTTCCGCGTCGACGCCGAGATGGCGCATGGCGTTGCCGCGCCGGGCATAGTCGTCGAGCTGAGCAGGTGTGTGGGCGAGGTTCAGGCAGCCGCGCTGCGAGAACATGACGTTATAGTTGAGGTCATGCGACAGGTTCTCCCACAGCTTCATCGAATGTTCGTAGAAGCGCGTGTTGGCGGGCAGCAGGTAGTTGGAGCGGACGGCCGTCGTGTTGCGGCCGACATTGCCGGAACCGAGCCAGCCCTTCTCCAGCACCGCGACATTGGTGATGCCGTGCTCTTTGGCGAGATAGTAAGCGGTCGACAGGCCATGGCCGCCGCCGCCGATGACGATGACATCGTAGGACGCCTTCGGGTCGGGCTTGCGCCAGGCCGGCTTCCAGTCCTTGTTTCCGGTCAGCGCGTTCTTGAGAAGCGAAAAGGCCGAATATTCCGCCATTCTTATTGTCATCCATTTCAGGCTTTGCGGCAGACTATAGAGCAGGCCGCCAACGCAAAGCCAAGATTGCGCCATCGCTTTTCGACTCCCCGACTTCGATTGGATTGGCCGACTTCGAAAGCGGGCCGTCAGGGACGGCTTGCCCCCAGATATGACGGTCTTTATCAAGAGCAGGCCTTTAGAACGCCTTATCGCCCGTGAGTCGCCAGACAATCATGTTTTTCCGACTGCTCCGCTTCGTTCTGGTCCTGATGCTTGTCGCCTCGGCGCCGCTTTCGTTGCGAGCGGTGGCGCAAGGGCTTGGCCAGGCGCCCGCGGGACTGGTCAGTGATCAGCAGAAAATCCTCCAGGACCTGACGACGAAGACCGACAATCTCGAAACGAAGTTCCAGCAGGACGGCGACGATGACGCCAGCCTTGTCGATATTCGGCTGCAGCTGGAAGAAATGTCGCGTGCCTCGCTCAACAGCGCGCTCGCTTTCCGGCCGCGGCTGAGCGAGATCAACAGCCGGCTAGAGCAGCTAGGCCCGCCGCCGGCCGCGGGCCAGCCGGCCGAGCCCGATATCGTGACCGGCGAACGCCAGGCGCTGGCCTCCGAAAAAGCCGAGATCAATGCCGTCATCGCCACGGCGCAAAACCTGTCGATCCGCATCAGCGGGCTGATCGAGAAGATCGGCAATATGCGCAGCGAGCTTTTCCGCAACCAGCTCACCAAGCGTTACGTGCTGTCCGATGCATTGAGCCCGGAGGTCATTTCCGATGCCAACAACGAATTTACCAGTTTCTACAAGGCGGTGTCGTCCTGGCTGAGCTTTGCCTTCAAGTTCAAGTTCCAGGCCGTTCTTGCCGCGGCCTTGATGGCGCTTGCCTTGGCCGCCGTGCTTTTCGTCGGCGGGCGGCGCCTGTTCGGCCGTGTGTTCGAAGCGGACCCCTCGGTGGAGGATCCCTCCTATCTCAGCCGGCTGTCGGTGGCGTTCTGGTCGACATTGCTGCCGACGCTGGCAGTCGGCGTCTTCCTTGCCTCGACCATTTTCTTTTTCAATTATTACAACGTCTTGCGCGGCGATATCGGCATCTTCCTGAATGCGCTGGCTGCCGTTGTCGCGGGTGTGTTCTGCGTCAACCGGCTGACCAATGCGGCGCTTGAGCCGCGACTGCCGAACTGGCGTCTGATCCCTGTCGAAACCGGCCCGGCGCGCTGGCTGGTGCGGCTGACGACGGCCATGGCCGTCGCCATCGGCATCAATTATTTCCTGTCGGTCGTGAACGACAAGATGGGCTCGCCGCTGTCGCTGACCATCGCCAGAAGCTTTGTCGCCACCATCATCGTCGGCGTCATCCTGATCCTGATGGGCCTGCTGAAGCCGTTCAAGGCCGCCGACGGGATCTGGCGGCCGTGGCCGGCGTGGCTGCGTTACACCGCCGTGGCGCTCGGGCTGTTCACCATCGCGTCGGCGCTGTTCGGCTATATCGGCCTTGCCATGTTCGTCTCGGTGCAGGTCGTGATCACCGGCACCATCCTGGTCACCGCCTATATCGGCTTCCTGTCGGCGCGGGCGATCGGCGAGGAAGGCGGCTTCGCCAATAGCTCGATCGGCCGTTGGCTATCCGCCAATTCAAGCTATGAGCCGACCGCGCTCGACCAGCTCGGCCTGGTCGTCAGCGTCGCCATCAACGTGATGATCGTGCTGGTGTTCCTGCCGCTGATCCTGTTGACGTGGGGCTTCCAGCCCGGCGACATCCAGGCTTGGGCCTACAAGCTGGCAACGGGGCTGACCATCGGCTCGGTGACGATCTCGATCACCGGCATCCTCTCAGGCGTCGTTGTCTTCATCATCGGCTATTTCCTGACGCGCTGGTTCCAGGGATGGCTGGACGGCTCGGTGATGGCGCGCGGCCGCGTCGACACCGGCGTGCGCAATTCGATCCGGCTGGCGGTCGGCTATGCCGGCGTCGCCGTCGCGGCACTGGTCGGCATCTCGGCCGCCGGCATCGACCTCTCCAGCCTCGCGCTGGTCGCCGGTGCGCTGTCCCTCGGCATCGGCTTCGGCCTGCAGAATGTCGTCTCGAACTTCGTCTCGGGCCTGATCCTGTTGGCCGAGCGGCCGTTCAAGGTCGGCGACTGGATCGTCGCCGGCGACATCAGCGGCACTGTCAAGAAGATCAGCGTGCGCGCCACCGAGATCGAGACGTTCCAACGGCAATCGGTGATCCTGCCCAATTCAAACCTGATCAACAATGCGGTCGGCAACTGGACGCACCGCAACAAGCTCGGCCGCGTCGACATCAAGGTCGGCGTTGCCTATGGTAGCGACGTCAAGCACGTGCATGGCGTCCTTTTGGAGATCGCACGCAGCCATCCGCTGGTGCTGAAGAACCCGGAACCCTTTGTGCTGTTTTCCAATTTCGGCCCGGCCGCACTCGAATTCGAGATTCGCGTGTTCCTGGCAGACGTTCTTAGTGGCAATATCGTCCAGAACGACATCCGCTTTGCAATCTTCGATGTGTTCGCCGACCAGCATATCGAAATTCCGTCGGCGCCGCGCGCCGTCGTCGAGACCAAAAAGCACGAGGCGTGGCCGATCGACGACGACAAGATCGAAGTCGAATTCGCCGAGCGAGAGCAAGCAAAAGCACTGGCAGTTGCGGAGGCGAAACGTCTCGCCAAGTCGGGACGCAAGGTGCGGAAGCCCGATCCTGACTAGCTGTTTGGAGCTTGCCTTCAAGCCTTCGGAAACCAATTGCGGCATGAATGCGGCATTCAGTTGCCGTTCAGCTTGCATTGCATATAAGCTCACCTGCAAACGGCGAGAATGCCTTGCAAAATGCAACAGAGGCGGTGGCAACACCGATACTGCAAAATGTGGAAGTCTCTCGTCGCCGCCATCGCTTTTCTGGCCGTGGGCGGTTCGGCCCATGCCGCCAGCGCGGTCAACAAGGACGCTGAGACCCGCACGCTGATCGTGACGGAAGGCGGCGGCAAGACCGAGCTGGCGCTGGCCGCCGGCGAAACCGTGGAATTTTGCCCGAGCGGCTGTTTTGTTACCTTGCCGAATGGCGACCTCGAGGCGCTGACCGGTTCGGAGACCATTGAGATCTCGGGCGGCGTCGCGCGCATCAAGTAAAGTCGACGCCATGATTTTTTGAAGGCCGGGCAAACGCCCGGCCTTTTATTTCCTTCCGGTAATCGGCGATGAAGGTATGCACTTTTCTTCGAAGCTGCGCAGGACGGGCTCTAGCAGCGCCTTCGTACTGAGCAGGGCGAAGGCGTAGGTCTAACTGCATTCGACGGGCTGGTGGCGCGGGCTTTTTTGGCGATGTCGCAAACAGGCTGCAAGCGCGGCGCGGCGCCGCCCTATAGTCTGGCGCAATAGCATCTTGGAGTCGCGGGCAATGGCAGGGTTTCCGGAAAAGGCGAAGGTCGTCATCGTCGGGCTTGGCGGCATCGTCGGCGCATCGGTCGCCCATCACCTGATCGAGCGCGGATGGGACGATATTGTCGGCATCGACAAATCAGGCATCCCGACGGATATCGGCTCGACGGCGCATGCCTCCGACTTCTGCTACACGACCAGCCACGATTTCCTGTCGTGCTGGACGACGCTCTATTCCATCGATTTCTACGAAAAGATGGGCCATTACGCGCGCATCGGCGGCCTCGAGGTCGCCCGCGTCGGCGACGACGCCCGCATGGCGGAGATCAAGCGCAAGATCGCCTCGGCGAAGGCCTTCGGCACACGCGCCCGCCTGATCGATCCCGCCGAGATCAAGGAAAAATTCCCGCTGATCGAAGAACAGATGGTACAGGGCGGCCTGTGGGATCCCGACGCCGGCCTCGTCATCCCGCGCTCGCAGACGGTCGCCGGCAAGCTGGTCGACCAGGCGGAAGCCTCCGGCAAAGTCAGGGCGTTTGCCAATACCTCCGCCAAGTCGCTCGTCATCGAGAACGGCCGCATCAAGGGCGTGGTGACCGACCGCGGCACTATCGAAGCCGACTATGTCGTGGTCTGCACCGGAATCTGGGGACGGCTTATTGCGGAAATGGCGGGCGAGGACCTGCCCGTGATGCCGATCGACCATCCGCTTACCTTCTTCGGGCCGTACACCGAGTTCGCCGGCACCGGCAAGGAGATCGGCTGGCCGCTGCTGCGCGACCAGGGCAACTCGGCTTACATGCGCGATACCGGCGATCCCAAGACGGCCGAAGGCGGGCAGATCGAGTGGGGCTACTACGAAGAGACCAATCCGCGCCTTTGCCATCCGCGCGACATTCTCGAGAAAAACGAGGCACGGCTTTCGCCGTCGCAGCGCGATCTCGACATGGAGCAGATCATGGCGCCGCTCGAGCGCGCCATGGAACTGACGCCGATCCTGGGCGAGTTGGGCTACAATGAGAGCCATTCCTTCAACGGCCTGCTGCAGGTGACGGCGGACGGCGGCCCGTCGATGGGCGAAAGCCAGAAGGTCAGGGGCCTCTGGTATGCCGTTGCCATCTGGGTCAAGGATGGCCCGGGCATGGGCAAGCTCATCGCCGACTGGATGACGGACGGCCGCACGGCGATCGACCACCACGCCATCGACTATTCGCGCTTCTATCCGCACCAGACGAAAGAGCAGTTCATCTGGGACCGCTGCACCGAAACGGCGATGAAGGTCTACAACCCGGCGGTGCATCCGCGCGAACCCTTCTCCAAGGCCCGCAATGTCCGCCGCTCGCCCTTCTGGGAGCGCGAGAAGGAACTCGGCGGCTATTTCATGGAGCTCGGCGGCTGGGAACGCGCCCATGGCTACGCCGCCAACGAGCATTTGCTCGAGAAATACGGCAACCGGGTGCCGATGCGTCAAAACGAGTGGGACAACCGCCATTTCTGGCGCGTCTCGAATGCCGAGCATCTCGCCATGAGCGAGGATTGCGGCATCGTCAACCTGTCGCATTTCGCCATGTACGACGTCGAAGGCCCCGATCACGTCGCGCTGATGGAATGGCTGTGCGCGGCAAAGATCGGCGGCGACGGCAATATCGGCAAGGGCATCTATACCCATTTCCTCGATGAGGAAGGCATGGTGCGCGCCGACCTGACCGTCATCCGCATGGCCGACCGCTGCCGCGTGATCGACGGCGCCGATGCCGGACCGCGCGACTTCCAGTACATGCGCCGGACGGCAGAAGACAAAGGCTTCGACGTTACCGTCACCGACGTGACCGAGAAGTACGTGACCGTCGGCATCTGGGGTCCGAATGCGCGGGCGGCATTGAGCAAGGTCGTGGAAAATCCCGACGGACTGACGCCGGAGAATTTTCCCTTTGCCGCCATCAAGCCTGTCAGGATCGCCGGCAAGGACGTGACCGCCTTCCGCATCTCCTATGTCGGCGAGCAAGGCTGGGAACTGCATATGCGCTACGAGGACGGCCTGGCCGTCTGGGACGCCCTGCGGTCGACCGGCGTAATGGCCTTTGGCGTCGAGACCTATGCCAACAGCCGCCGCATGGAAAAGAGCCTGCGCCTGCAGAACGCGGATCTCTTGACCGAGTACAATCTGCTGGAGGCTGATCTTGCCCGGCCGAAGGTCAAGGAGGCCGATTTCTGCGGCAAGGCAAAGCATCTGGAATATCGCGCCCGGGCGCATCAGCCGGCCATGCTTTGCACCCTTGTGATGACGGACAATACCGATTCCAACGGCGTTCCCCGCTATCCGGTCGGCACGATGCCGGTGATGGACCCGCAAACCGGCGAGACGCTGGTCGACGAGCTCGGCCGTCGGTCGTTCACGACCTCGGTGGCCTATGGTCCGACCCTCGGCAAGAATATCGCGCTCGCCTACCTGCCCTGGGCTTATTGCCAGGAGAGCCGCAAGTTGAGCGTCGAATATTTCGGCGAGAAATACCCGGTCGAAGTGGCCGCCGTCGGCTACAGGCCGCTCTACGACCCGGAGAACCTCAATCCGCGCAGCTGAACTTAGAGACGTGCTCGCAAAAACGTGACTGGAACAGCCGCGCTCTCGGCCGGGCTTTCCTCTTTGTCGGTCGTCGATTTTAGCTTACCGTGCGGCATGTCTGCTTTTGCCTGTGCAAGACATCTCGTCTCGGGTGCCGCCGCGCTGGCGTCGGTGCTATGGTCGGCGGCAATCTCCCGCGCCGCCGAGCCGGTTGACGTCGAACTGGTGCTGGCAGTCGACGTGTCCTTGTCCATGTCGCCCGACGAGCTCGAAATCCAGCACCACGGCTATGCGGCGGCGTTGACGCACGACGACGTGCTGCAGGCAATCGGCGACGGCGCTCACGGCAAGATTGCCGTCACCTACGTCGAATGGGCAGGCGCGACTTGGCAGCAGGTCGTTGTGCCGTGGACGGTAATCGCCAACCGTGCCGACGCCGAGCGGCTGGCAGCGCAGCTTTCCGCTCATCCGCCGGCCAGTGCCAGGCGCACCTCCATCTCCGGCGCGCTGGAATTCGCCAGCGATCTGTTCGCCGAAAGCGGCTTCCAGGGCGTCAAGCGGGTGATCGACATTTCGGGAGACGGCCCCAACAACCAGGGCGCACCTGTCGACATCACCCGCGACGCCGTGATCAAGCAGGGCATCACTGTCAACGGCCTGCCGCTGATGACCAAGGGCGGCGGGTTCAGCAGCGCTTACGATGTCAACAATCTCGATCGTTACTACAGCGATTGCGTCATCGGTGGGCCGGGTTCCTTCATGATCCCGGTCAATGACTGGACGCAGTTTCCGGAGGCCATCCGCCGCAAGCTGGTGCTTGAGCTTGCCGGTCCGGCCTCGCCGCAGCGAGCGGCGGAAGAGGCGGCGCATCCGCCATTGGTGCTGGCACAGGACATCCCCGTCACCGACTGCCTGGTCGGCGAAAAAATGTGGCGCGACCGCAGCTGGATGTACAACACCCGCTAATGGAAAAGTTTGCTGCCGGCGGTGACATACCGCAGTGCAGCATCTGCTTCATTGACAAGCCTGTGGGCGTCTGTGACACCATTCCGATCCGAACAAAAAAGGGGAACCGACATGAACAGGATCGGAATTCTTGCCACAGGCTTGGCGCTTGTCGCTGGGTTGTGCGCGCCGGCGATGGCCGCCACATCGGTCAGCATCGGCATCAGCGGATGGACGGGCTTTGCGCCGCTGACGCTCGCCAAGCAGGCCGGCATCTTCGAAAAGCATGGCCTCGACGTCACCTTGAAGAAGGTGCCGCAAGCCAGCCGGCCGCTTGCCATCGCCAGCGGAGACCTGCAATGCGCCGCCACCACCGTCGAGACCTGGCTGGTCTGGAATGCCAACGGCGTGACGACCAAGCAGATATTCCAGCTCGACAAATCCTACGGCGCCGACGGCATCGTCGCCCGCAACGACATCAAGACCGTTGCCGACCTCAAGGGTAAGTCGGTTGCGTCATCGGCGCCGGGCACGTCGCCCTATTTCATGCTGGCCTGGGTGCTCAACAAGAATGGCATGTCGACCAAGGACGTGACGGTCGTCAACCTGGAGCCGGACGCGGCGGCGCAGGCGTTTCTTGCCGGACAGAACGATGCGGCAGTCACCTATGAGCCGTTCATCTCGGCGGTGCGCGAAAAGTCGGACCAGGGCCATATCCTCGTGACCACTCTCGACTATCCGATGGTGCTCGACACGGTCGGCTGCACGCCGGAGTTCCTCAAGGCCAATCCGGATGCGGCCAAGGCGCTTGCCGACAGCTATTTCGAGGCACTCGCCCTGATCAAGAGCGATCCGGCGAAATCCTATGAAACCATGGGCGCCGACGTGAAGCAGTCGGCCAGGGAGTTCGAAGAGTCGGCCAAATACCTGAAATGGGCGGACAAGGCCGAAAACAAGCAGTTCTTCACCAAGGAATTCCAGGACTTTTCCAAGACTGCCGGCGAGCTTCTGCTGCAGATGGGCCTGATCAAGGAAGCGCCCGACGTCTCGACATTGGCCGACACCAGCGCCGTCGCCGACTGACCGGCAGGATTGTCGCCCGGCGGCGGTGCCCTGCGCCGCCGCTTTTCCATTCAGATCAAAGGACGGTTGACGATGCCGCGCCCCTTGCATCCGGTCTCGCCCGGCATTCGAACCGTGCTCGGCATCTCGTTCTTCGTGCTGTTCGTGGCGTTCTGGGCGTGGATCACGCTTGGCGGCCACGTCAATCGCATCTTCCTTGCCGATCCGCTTTCGATGCTGAGAGACGGCTGGCGGCTGCTGGTCGAGGACCGCTTCTGGCTCGACATCCTCATCACCATCTGGCGCGTCTTCGGCGGCTTTCTGATGGCGGCCATCGTGGCCGTGCCGCTCGGCATCGTGATGGGGGCCTGGAAGCCGGTGGAAGCGTTCCTGGAGCCGTTCGTCTCCTTCGCCCGCTATCTGCCGGCATCGGCCTTCATCCCGCTGCTCATCCTATGGGCGGGTGTCGGCGAGCTCGAAAAACTGCTGGTGATCTTCGTCGGCTCGGTATTCCAGATCATCCTGATCATCGCGGTCAAGGTCGGCGGCACACGGCGCGACCTGGTCGAGGCGGCCTACACGCTTGGCTCGTCCGACAACGGTATCGTGCGGCGCGTGATCATGCCGGCCAATGCGCCGGAGATTGCCGAGACCCTGCGCCTGGTGCTCGGCTGGGCCTGGACCTATGTCATCGTCGCCGAACTGATCGGCTCGTCGTCGGGCATCGGCTACATGATCATCAACAGCCAATCGCGGCTGGCGACGGGGCAGATCATCTTCGGCATCATCGTCATCGGCTTGATCGGGCTGCTATCCGACTTCGCCTTCAAGGCGCTCAACCGCTGGCTGTTTCCGTGGAGCCTGGCGTGAGCAAGCTTCTTATCGAAGGCGTCTCGCGCACGTTCGCCGGTGTCGGCGGCGGGCAGCCGGTCCAGGCGCTGATGCCGATCGATCTGGCGGTCGCCGTCAACGACTTCATCACCATCCTCGGGCCGTCCGGCTGTGGAAAGTCGACGCTGCTCAGGATCGTCGCCGGCCTCGAAGCGCCGAGTGAGGGCCGCGTGTTGCTCGACGGCAAGGCGGTGGACCGGCCGGGTCCAGACCGTGGCATGGTTTTCCAGTCTTACACGCTGTTCCCGTGGCTGACGGTCGCCGAGAACATCGCCTTCGGCCTGCGCGAACGCGGAATGGCCGAACGCGAGCGCAGCGACATTGTCGCGTCCTATGTCGATCTGGTCGGTCTGAAAGGTTTTGAGAACCACTGGCCGAAGCAGCTTTCCGGCGGCATGCAGCAACGCACGGCGATTGCCCGGGCACTGGCCAACGATCCGGAGATCCTGCTGCTCGACGAGCCGTTCGGCGCACTCGACAACCAGACCCGCGGGCTAATGCAGGAACTGCTTCTCGGCATCTGGGAGCGCCGGCAAAAGACGGTGCTGTTCGTCACCCACGACATCGAGGAGGCGATCTTCATGGCGTCGCGCGTGGTGGTGATGACGGCGCGGCCCGGCCGCATCAAGTCGGATGTTGCCGTCGACCTGCCGCATCCGCGCCACTATACGCTGAAGACCAGCCCGGAGTTTTCGGCACTGAAGGCGCGGCTGACGGAAGACATCCGCGTCGAGGCGATGCGCACGGCCGAAGCGCATTAACTCGGTGGACTTTCTTCAGCTGATGACTCGGATCAAGCCGCCAGAAGCTGCTTGCGGTCGACGCGTTCTTGTTGCGGCGAGCGGGCATAGAGTTCGCGATAGCATTTGGAGAAATGCGAGGCGGAAACAAAGCCGCAGGCGACTGCCACTTCGACCACCGGCAACGACGACTGGATCAGCAGGTGCCGGGCGCGGTCGAGGCGGATCTCGAGATAGTAACGGGCAGGGGAGCGCCCCATCTCGGTGCGGAACAGGCGCTCGATCTGCCGGCGCGACAGGTCGACATGGTCAGCGATCTCGATCAGCGAGAGCGGCTCGGAGAGATTGGCCTCCATCAGCTCGATAATGGTCAGAACCTTGGAATTCTGCACGCCAAGGCGCGCGCGCAGCGGCAGGCGCTGGCGGTCGGTCGGGCTGCGCACGCGATCGGTCAGCACCTGCTCGCAGACGCGGTTGACGAGGCTTTCGTCGAAATCGTCGCCGATCAGCTTCAGCATCATATCGAGCGCGGCGGTGCCGCCGGCGCAGGTGTAGATGTTCTGGTCGATCTCGAAGAGGTCGGCGAAGACATTGGCCTTGGGGAACGCCTCGGAAAAGCCCGGCAGGTTCTCCCAATGGATGGCGCAGCGCTTGTTGGACAGCAGGCCGGCGGCGGCCAGGATATGCGCGCCGGTGCACAGGCCACCGACGGCAACGCCGCGATTGTACTCCTCGCGCAGCCAGGCAAAGGCCGATTTGTTCTGGTAGCGCTCGACATTGATGCCGCTGCAGACGATGGCCATGTTCGGCCGGTCCGGTCCGGACATTTTCTTGCGCTCTTCCTCCAGCGAGGTGTTGACGGCGCATTCGACGCCATTCGAGGCGCGCACCGGCTTGCCGTCGATGCTGGCGAGCCGCCAGCGATAGGCTTCATAGCCGAGCATGCGGTTGGCCGAACGCAACGGATCAAGCGCCGTCGCGAAGGCGATCATGGTGAAATCGGGGACCAGGAAGAATACAAACGATCGCCGGATCGGGTGCTTTACGACGTTCACGGGTAGATCCTCACGCTGCAATGGCGCGAACAGGATGTCGCGATCAGCATAGCGACATCAGGAAAAACGTTTCCTGTCAATTGGCTAGATGGCAACGGAAAAACTTTATTTGCGACATGGGTCGCAAATGGGCAATCGCTATGCGGCGAAGGGCACAGCGTGCCGCCGGATTGTCCAAACGAGCCGACGCGGCCTGCGCACACGAAAACGCCGCCTCGGCAAAGCCGAAGCGGCGCTGGATCGACTTCGAAGCAGCGCTAGGCTGCTTCTGCCAAGATTTGCTGTCTCAGGCGACAAAGCCGAGGCGCGCGGCGGCCATGGCACCGGTCTGGCCAGGCATGGTGTTGGCCAGGCGCTGGCGCTCGAGCGCGGTCGTCAGGTTCATTTCGCGGCGGGCAAAGAGGCGGGCAAAAAGCTTCATGATCATCTCCATTCGGTTGCTCAGACGGGTCGCCTTCGCTTGATGGAGTGGGGCAGCTCGTTTGTTGATGATGATATAGGCTTAGGTGAGGGGAAACTAAATCGCAAAAGCGAAGCACTTGATATGAAAAGCGACACGGAATGCGACAAATTTGGGCATTCTGCCCAGGATTTACGATTATTTACAACGTGTTGATTGCCGGCGCGGGCTGCTATGCGACTTGCTCATATGCGTCATGCGGCGGCGACATGGCTCGGGGAAATCATTTGAATACAAACAAAAAGGCCTGCCGGGCTGATCTGCGCGGCAGGCCTTCAGCTGTTGATACACACGGTTACTTTGCTCCGGCCCAAGATCCCACACCATGGCGATTGCCGGTCTTGGCATCGGCAGCTTCGGGCCAGCCGATATCCTTCTGCAGTTCAATCGGCAGCGCGCGGATGGCGCGTTCCGTCTGGTAGCGGGCACGGGCCTCGCTGAACTCGGTCGCGATCCGACCGATGGATGACAGGATAGACATCTCATTCTCCTTCGCGTTGGGCCGGGATTGTCCCGGCGCTTGCAGCGTCAGGCGGTACACCGGGTTTGTTTCAGCTTCATTTCGTGTCGATTGCAGGGTCCGTGTCATGGTTGTTTCGGGACCACTTCTACGTGTCTTGCCTTCGATGGAGTTGACTATCCTCCCAAACTGATGTTCAATCAAACGAAATGGAATGATGGTTTGCATCAGAAAAATTGAAGGTCGCTTCATGAACGCTCCACTCAATCATCCACTGCCGCTGCTCGATCTCGATGTTCTGCGCACTTTCGTCGCAATCGCCGAGACCGGCAGTTTCACCACTGCGGCCAATGCGGTCTTCCGCACGCCGTCGGCCGTCTCCATGCAGATCAAGAAGCTGGAGGACATTCTCGGCCGCTCGGTGTTCGCGCGCGACGCCCGTTCGGTGACGCTGACCACCGATGGCGAGATGCTGCTCGGCTATGCGCGCCGGCTGCTGTCGATCAATCGCGAGGTGGTGTCGAAGTTCATCATTCCAGACATTGTCGGGGTGGTGCGGCTCGGCTCGCCGGACGATTACGGCGAACGTGTGCTGCCGCATGTGCTGAAGCGGTTCGCACAATCGCATCCATCGATCGCAGTCGACGTCACCATCGACCAGAGCGTCAATTTGCGCCGGCGCATGGACGACCGGGCGCTCGACATCACGCTGCTCACCAACTCCTACAAGACCAGCGCGATCGGCGCCGAAGTGCTGCTCACAGAGCCGATCGTCTGGGCCGGTGCCAAGGGCGGTTGCGCGCATCTGCGCGAGCCGCTGCCGGTCTCATTGTGGGAAGAGGGCTGTGCCTGGCGGGCAGGGGCATTGGAGGCGCTTGGCCGCGAGGGCCGCAACTACCGCATCGCCTATATGAGCGCACACACGGCCGGCCAGCGCGCCGCGATCATGGCGGATCTTGCAGTCGCGCCGCTGCCGAAATCGTTCCTCGGCAGTGACATGGTCGAGCTGTGCCCGAAGGACGGTATGCCTGACATCGGCACCTACAATCTCGCCATGGTGGTGACGCCAGACGCCAGCGCGCCGGTGAAGGCAGTCGCCGACCATATCCGCGCGACGTTTGAGATGTTCAGGGAAACTGGGAAGTTCTGACCCAAACTACGACCTGAGCGGCGCAACCAGATCGCGAGGGGTTCCGTCGCGGTCTGTCCTCTGCAGCGACAACACGCCTGCCGTGGCATGATAATTGTCAGTTTCGTTGGTCAAGAAGGCCACTATACTGTCCCGCGCGCGTCGCGCCTCCGGCATGTCGATCAACGGCCAGACATGGAACATGCCTTGCTCGTGGACGACCTCAATTTCGACGCCGGCCGCGCGTGCCTTTTCCGCGAAGATCAGATTGTCGGGGGTGAGCAGATCGCGTGAACCGGTCAGCAGCAACGTTTTGGGCAGCACCGACAGGTCGCCGTAAACCGGGCTGATGCGCCAGTCGGTGGGATCTATACCGGCGCTGTAAAGCCGGATCGCCTCGCGGCCGCCAGCAATGCCCAGCCACGGATCGTTGCGTTCAGCCTCATACATTTCTGGGTTGGCGAGCGACACGTCGAGGCCGGGCGAAATCAGCACGTGGCGTGATGGCAAGGGCAGGCCGTCTTGCGCAGCCATCATGGTCAGCACGACGGCCATGTTTCCGCCGGCGGAATCGCCCATGAAGATGATGTCATTCGCCCCGGTTTCGCCGAACATCTGGCGGTAGACGGCGCCGACCATGCCGAACATGGCGTGGAAATCGTGTTCGGGAGCAATGGGATAGATCGGCACAGTGATGCCGAACCCGAGACGGTCGGCCATGTCCGCGATCAGCCGCCAATGATAGGGTGTGATTTCAAAGACGTAAGCGCCGCCGTGCAGGTAGAGAATCCGCCTCCGCTCGCCAGCCTTGGGCGCGATCTCGTAGACGGGGAAGCCGCTGATCGTGCGGGTTGTGATCTCCAGGCGCGACTGCAGCGACGCAGGCGGCTGATGGTTTTCAGTCTTGCGCGCATAGGCGATCCAGCGCTGCAGGTTCTCCGGGCTGGAAAACGCCTTCTTGCGGCTGTACCTGAGGACGAACGACACGACGTGGCTTTTGAGGCTGGGCATACAGATACACGGACTTCGGCTGAGCCGACTAAGAGAACCCCCGACTATTTCGAAGATTGTGTCGCCACCAAAAAAGTCAAGATTTATGCGATCTCAACACGGTGGTTTGATCCCGGCCGGCGACAAAGCGTCCGGCCTATGGAGTCCCTGACCCAGCGGCGCAGCTCAACGCCGGGGCAGTAATGCGGCGCGCAGCCAATTGCTGGGTGCAGCCGGAGCCGCATTGCGGCCCCGGCGAATACCGAGCAGCTTGCATTTGTCGGTGAATTTCATCCGCGCTGCATGCCCCAGCCGACCGAAAGCTGCTTTTTGCTCGATCGCGGCGACACAGGCCAGCCAATGTCCTTCTGGATCTCAGGCGGCAGGCTGTTCAGGATGCGCAGCGACTTGCGCGCTTCGCGTGCTTTCTTGAAGGCCGCACCATAGCGGCCGAGGCTTTCGAACATCGACATCTTGATCTCCTTTGGAGCGTTGCGGTGGCCGGAAACTGGTTCTGCCTGCCGTTCGATGCCGGTTAAATGCACCGCCTATGTATCTGGCGGATTTCACGAAAACGCGATTTCGTTTCCAGATCGGCGCGATCTGGAAACATTTGCATACAAATGAAAATGGAAGGTATGACAGGCCTAGCGGGGGCGAGTCATCCCCGCCCGCGCCGCGCGGCGTGGCCTTCGCGCGAACGCCGCCGCGGGGCGGCGTCGCCGGCAATGCCGTCTTCGCTCACCGTCTTGCGCGGCGGCAGTTTGACCGCCGCCGAAAGCTTGGGGAACGGGTCGATCTTGTTCGGCAGCGCCATGGCGTAGACGAAATGCTCCTGGAATTTCGGCTCCAGGGCCGTCTCAATCTTCTCGATCCTGCTGACGGTTTCCTCGATCTCGCGGCGATAGCCGCGGTTCAACAGCGCCATGCGGGCACCGGCGCCGGCCGCATTGCCAACGGCCGAGACCTTGTCGAGGTCGCAATCCGGGATCAGGCCCAGCACCATTGCGTATTTCGGGTCGATGAACGAGCCGAATGCACCGGCGAAGTGGATGCGGTCGACATGATCAGTGTGCTGCTTTTCCATCAAAAGCTTGGTGCCGGCATAAAGGGCGGCCTTGGCAAGCTGGATAGCGCGCACGTCGGTCTGGGTGATGGTGATCTTGGGCCCGCCTTCCTTCAGCACATAGGAGAAGGTGCGGCCGTTGGCGACGACGCGCGGCGAGCGGGCGCTCAGCGATCCGTCGACGACACCGTCCTCGGAGATGACGCCGGCGAGATACATCTCGGCGACTACCTCGATGATGCCGGAGCCGCAGATGCCGGTGACGCCGGTCGCCTGCACGCTGTCGAGGAAGCCCGGCTCGTCGGACCAGAGTTCCGAGCCGATGACGCGATATTTGGGCTCCAGCGTTTCGGGATCGATACGGACGCGCTCGATGGCACCCGGTGCGGCGCGCTGGCCGCCGGAGATTTCCGCGCCCTCAAAGGCCGGGCCGGTCGGCGAGGATGCCGCCACGACCCGCTGGCGATTGCCGAGCACGATCTCGGCATTAGTGCCGACATCGACGATCAGCATCATTTCGTCCTGGCGGTGCGGCCCCTCCGACAGCGTCACCGCCGCCGCATCGGCGCCGACATGGCCGGCAATGCAAGGCAGCATATAAAGCCTGGCGCCCTGGTTGAGCTTCAGGCCGATATCCGATGCCTTGATGTGGACGGCGCCGGAGATCGCTAGCGCGAAGGGAGCGCCGCCGAGCTCGGTCGGATCGATGCCGAGGAACAGATGGTGCATGATCGGATTACCGACGAAAACGGAATCCAGTATGTCGTTGCGCTGGACGCTGCCTTCGGCGCAGACCTTGTCGACGAGGCCCGAAATGGCCTCGCGCACGGCGACTGTCATGCCTTCGCGGCCGTCCGGGTTCATCATCACGTAAGAGACGCGGCTCATCAGATCCTCGCCGAAGCGGATCTGCGGATTGGATGTACCCGACGAGGCGGCGACGCGGCCCGATAGCAACGACACCAGATGCATGGCGATCGTGGTCGAGCCGATATCGCAGGCAAGCCCGTACGCCTCGTTCTTGAGGCCTGGCCACAAGGCGATGACCCGTGCGGTCTCGCTGTCGGTGTCCTTGTGGATGGCGGCGGTCGCGGCCCAGTTGCCTTTGCGCAAAATGCCTTGCACCTGCGGCAACAGATGGAAATCGAAATCGAGGCTCTTGAGGCCCCAGTCCTTCATCAGCGCGATTTTCAGGCGGTCGAGGTCGCCGAGCGGCTTGTGCATGTCGGGTTCTTCGATCTCGACATAGCACATGCGGATTGCCGCATCGCGGGCGATGACCCTGGTGTCGGCGTCTTTGCGGATGGTTTGCGCGTTGATGACGGTGTCCTGCGGCACGTCGACGACGAGATCGCCGAGAATCTGCGCCGAGCAGGACAGGCGGCGGCGTTCGGGCAGCCCACGAACGCGCTCGTAGCGCTCTTCCTTTGCGCCCTTGGGCGAGATGTGGTCGTTGGAGGAAACGATCTTGTGCTTGGCGAAATTGCCTTCCTGCACCTCGATCTGGCAACGCCCACAAGTGGCACGCCCGCCGCACACGCTCTCGACATAGACACCGAGCTGGCGCGCGGCATCCAGCACCGGCGTGCCGACCGGAAACCGCCCCCGCTTGCCAGACGGCATGAACAGCACGAGCGGATCGGTGATGTTGACGGGAGAGTTCATACGTTCCAGACTTTACTTTCTACGCTGCTCAGGTCTTGGCCGCGGCAGCGATGCCGCAGTGTTTCGGTTCCTCCCCAGTCCTAGGCCCCATATCGTGTCGGCCAAGCCATGGCTCAACCCCGGGCCATCCGCGCTTCGCGGCCGCCGCGCCTGCGTCCGCCATTGCCATTGCCATCGCCCGGCGCGTTGACCTGCGTCCGGGCGGCAACGGCCTGGCCGCCTTCGGCAGGCTTGTAATCCTTGTAGGTCCTGATCCAGTTGGTGCAGTTCTCATCGGTGCCGTTCAGCACATTGGCGCCACGCACCGCTTCCATTTCCTGCGGCCGCACCGGGTTCATGATCGCCGAGGTCATGCCGGCGCCGATCACCATCGGAATGAAGGCGGCGTTGATGCCATGACGGTGCGGCAGGCCGAACGAGATGTTAGAGAGGCCGCAGGTGGTGTTGACCTTGAGCTCCTCGCGCAGGCGGCGTAGCAGTGCAAACACCTGGCGGCCGGCATCGCCCAACGCGCCGATCGGCATGACCAGCGGGTCGACGACCACGTCATGCGCCGGAATACCGAAGTCTGCGCAGCGCTGAACGATCTTCTTGGCGACGGCAAAGCGCACGTCGGGGTCCATCGAAATACCGGTCTCGTCGTTGGAAATGGCGACGACCGGAACGTTGTATTTCTTGACCAGAGGCAGGATGGCCTCGAGCTTTTCCTCCTCGCCAGTGACGGAGTTGACCAGCGGTCGGCCCTTGGCGACTTTCAGCGCCGCTTCGATCGCCGCGGTCACCGAGGAGTCGATCGACAGCGGCAGGTCGACCAGGCCCTGCACGATCTCCAGGGTCTGCACCAGCAGGCCGGGTTCGGTCTCGTTCGGGTTGACCGAGGTGACGCCGGCATTGACGTCGAGCATGGTTGCGCCGCAGGCGGCCTGTTCCAGCGCATCCCTGATGACGGTCTCAAAATTGCCCGCGATCATTTCGGCGGCCAGCTTTTTGCGGCCGGTCGGGTTGATGCGCTCGCCTATCACGCAGAAGGGCTGATCGAAGCCGATGATGATTTCTCGTGTCGCCGAGGCGACGATGGTCCGGGTCATGAAATCTCTCCATCGTGATATAAAGAGTTCTTTATATCGTTATCTGTTTCTGATCAAGCGAATGCTGACGATTCGCGCTGTCAATGCGCGGTCTTGACCATGTCGACCTGGGTTTCGGTGAGGTCGTCATGCAGTATGTGGTCGAGCCGGTCGGCAACGAGCTGGTCGTCGCGGCGGATTTCGCGCTTCCACGGCCGGCGGCCCTTCAGCACGCCGGACTCGTCGACGATCTCGGCGACATACTCTTCCTGGCGATAGGCCATCACATGGACGCCGGACACACCTGGAATTTCCTTCACCTCATTGATGATGTCGATGCAGAGCTGCTTGCCTTCCTTCTTCTGATCCTGAGCGCCTTCCAGGCGCTTGACGATCTGATCGGGAATGTGAATGCCCGGCACGTTGGAGCGGACCCATCTGGCCGTCTTGGCCGAGGCCAGCGGCCCGACTCCGCACAGGATGAAGCATTTCTCGGTATAGCCGAGGTCGCGGACCTTCTGCATGTAGGTGCGGAACATCGGTACGTCGAAGCAGTACTGGCTCTGCACGAACTGCGCGCCGGCGGCGATCTTCTTGCCCAGCCGATACGGCCGGAAATCGATCGGCGGCGCGAACGGGTTGATGGCCGCGCCAAGGAAAAGCTGCGGCGGCGTGGTGAGTTTGCGGCCGGACAGGAATTTGCCGTTATCGCGCATGATGCGGCAGGTTTCGAGCAGCGACATGCAGTCGAGATCGAACACCGGCTTAGCGCCGGGCTGGTCGCCGGCCTGCACGCCGTCGCCAGTCAGGCACAGCATGTTGGCAACACCCATCGCGGCACCCCCCAGCACGTCGCCCTGGATGGCGATGCGGTTCCGGTCGCGGCAGGCGATTTGCATGATCGGGGCATAACCCATGCGGGTCAGCAGCGCGCAAATACCGACCGACGACATGTGGCAGTTGGCCCCGGAAGCGTCGACGGCATTGATGGCGTCGACCCAGCCGTCGAAAATCCTGGCGCGGTTGTAGACGTCTTCCGGATCGGCGCTGTCGGGCGGATTGAGCTCGGTCGTCACTGCGAACTCGCCGCGTCGCAGGACCCGCTCAAGCCGGCCGCGCGAGGTGTGGCCGGGTAGGGGATCGAGCGGCAAATGGATGCCGGCGGGATTCTCGTCTGGCTGGCGGCCGATCATGCCGACGCCCCGGTGTTGGTAGTATTCTGGACCCCATTGCGGGCGGCCGCGGCCTGCGCGGTCACCCGCAGCCAGGCGGAGGTTTCGCGCAAGGACTGATCCACCGGCTTCTGCACGTCCAAAATCTTGTCGCCATGCACCATGTTCTGCGAGCCTTCCCAGGCCTTGACCCAGACGCAAGGCATATCAGGCTCGACCTCGCAATTGCCGTTGGCGCGCACACCGCCGCAAGGGCCGTTGCGCAATTGCTTAGGGCAGTTCATCGGGCACGACATGCCGGTCGAGGAAAGAATGCACTGACCGCACATGCGGCAGTCGAACATGAAGCCCTTGACGCGCTTCTCGACGAATTTCACCGGCCCTTCGACACGGCTGTAGCCGATGCCCTTCCATAGCGGGTGGAGAGTCAGGAACATGTCGGCGAATTTGGCGTAGAACCATTCGAGCAGCCGCGAATGCCGCACCGACCAAAGCCGCACCGCAAACGAGCGCTGCACGCGCCGCTGCGGCGACACGTCAGCCGGCTTGTAGTCGGATTTCGGCGCCGCCTTCTTGACGATTGTCGCCTGGGTCACGCCGGCTTGAGCCGTCGTCACCGGCATTGATTGGGGATCAGACATTTTCTTTGCCGCCCGCCTTGACCAGAGCGACCAACCGCTCACGGTCGTATTTCGCATCGAGCTCCTGAAGAGCCTTCTCGGCCTCGACTTCAAGATCGTCACTGACTGGGATGGGCTCTGCCTTGCGCCATTCGGCAAGGTAGTCGTCGGTGCCGCCGGCGCCGGTGCGCATGGCGCACGTGTCGATCGCCTCGGTGAAGCGCAGCGGCAGTTCGCGCTTGGCGTTCTGCCGGCCTCTCTTGACGATGACCTGGGCGGGGATGTCGCGCCAGTAGACGACGATCAGATCGGCCATGAATTCCTGCTCCTGGAGAGCGCCGCGCGTCCAATCGAACACACAAACGATGCTCTACCATCTAACTCCGCTGCATCGTGCCCTCCGAAGATCGATTCCGATCCTTTTGGCCGATGCAGTGGTTTCGAGCATTGCCGGAAGCGCTGTTGGGCTGCTTGTTATGGGACGACGCGGGGGCCTTCAAAAGCGACGCAATCGACGGCCGCGGCCGAAAGCGGAGTCTCTTCCAGCACTGGTCAGCCGGCGCGGCCATCGAAGCTGCCGACCAGTTTCCTGTGGAAGCGCATGTAACCTCGTTCGGTCGTGCGTAAATGCTCCGCGATGATCGCATGGAAGCGCGGCAGGCGATGGAAGGGAACGGCCGGATAGGAATGGTGCTCGGAATGGTACGGCATGTTCCAAGCCACGAAGCGCACCAGCCTTGAGGTGAAGGTGGTACGGGTGTTCTCGAGCATGTTGGCGACATGCGGGCACAATGCATGCTCGGCCAGCAGGTAGGCCCGCAAAAACGGCTGTCCGACCAGCACCGGCACGATCCAGACCCACAACAGCAGCGCCGACTGTGCCGCGAGCGATCCGGCCAGCAACACCGCATAGCCGATCAGGAACAGCCGCGCTTCAATAACCACCTTGCCGCGGCCCTTTTCCGGCACAAAGCCGTCGCGGTTGCGGCCCGCCGCATTGGTTGCGAACACACGAGCCATGCCTATCCAATAGGGGCCGCCGGACAGATAGCGCAGATAGTGGCCGATGGTCTCCGGCTTCGGGGCCATCAGTTCGGGGTCGTTGTCCGGGTCTTGGGTGTGGCGGTGATGGGCGAAATGGAAATAGCGGAACCATGCGGGCGGCAGCAGGATCAAGAAGCCGGCCACGGCGGCAACAGCGCGATTGAGCCACGCCGTTCTGAACGCCGTTTCATGGATGGTCTCGTGCAACAGCGTGAAGAAGAAGACGATCAGGATCCCCTGCGGCAAGACGAGAAGCGGCCAGAACGGGATGCGGGCGGCGATCAGTGCGCCCAGCACGACAACCAGCCCGCCATGGACGGCCAGCCGGACAATGCCTGACCCGTCGAGCCGGGCGGTGAGGTCGCGACGGTCCGCAACCGAAAGGCCGGCAATGATGGTGCGATGGTCGATGTCGCTCATGATGCAATGTTAGCGGCGGGTGGCTGTCGGGTAAATCGGCGCCCGTGTCACCAGACGCCGTGTTGAGCGAAGGCTCGTCTCGTGTATTGTGGAGGCGCAATCGGGGCTGGTCGATATTGCATAAATTCTGGTTCTTTCCGTTCTACGTCCTGTTGGGTGCCGGCATCATCATTGCGATCAAACTGATCGGCCCAATTGTCCTTTGTTTCTTGGTGGCGATTCCTATCGGGTATTTTTTGGAATCGAAGCACAAGCCCGGCGTAATCGATGCTCATAGCGACCCACGGCGGTGCCAGCTTCGTCAACTCTGACCACATCGAAAAGCTCACCCTGTCCAAGCGCCGCGACGATCCGCAGAGGGTGGTGCTGTTTCTGTTCAGCGGCGAACAGATGACCGTGGTCCTTGACCGCGCCGAGCTGGCCCGGCTAACCGGCGAGGAGCATCTTGACATCGCTGTCAAGACGAAAGCCAAGAGGCCAGCTGAGCCAAGCGTCTCACGCCACGTCCGTCAGCCGGCATCGGCCGCCTAGTAGGCTCGTTGCCACAACAACTCCCGCGTGTCATCCTTTATGGGAGCAGGGGGGCGTCATGATTCCTATCATTTCGCGGCAGAAACGTTTGATGGGTGCGTTGGCCGCAACGGTGATGGGAAGCTTGGCGATGTCTGCCGCCAAGTCGGCTGAATGGAGCCCAACCTATTTGGGTTGCGTATTCACGCTGTCAGCCTTTTCGGCTCCGGACGACATTTACCCGGACCATCGCAATGAAAAGAAACTGAAGGTGGCCCCAACAAAATTTGAAATGGCGTTCGCTGCTATCGACTTTTCGGCGAGCGGGCGCAGCTGATCGGAAATCTGGGATCGGTGCAGATCACTGCCACGCGTGGTGGCTTTGAAAGCGTTGTGTTTCTGGAGTTGACGCCGCTGGGCAGTATGAACTTTACGACGGTGCTGCCTCCAACGAAAGACGGCACGATCCGAGCTATAGCATCGAGGCACATCGTGGAGCCGCTCAGCGGTTACATGGCCTCTCAGTTCCTAGGCACCTGCAAGGATCATATCGGCGAGTTGCCCGGGTAGTAAGCGGCGGCCGCCGCCTGATCATGTGTCCAGCATATCCCAATCGTCGCCCATGACCCAGCGCAAGGCGCTGAGCTTGCCGTTGACCATGCCCCACTCGAAATTATCCCAAAGCCCAAGGTTCTCGATCCCGACTTCTTCCTCTGTCCTCCGGCCCGCTTCGCGCGCTAGCTTCCAAGTGCCTTCCGTAATTAGTTTCTGGCGGCTGCGCGGCCGGGCTGCAGTCCACTCCTTGTCTGAAACGACCTTGGTTTTTCCGCGCTCGATATCAATCCGTAGGTTCTGATGGCGGTTGTACCAGACCTGCCGGTATAGGAGGTGCTCCGCCTCGATAATTTCGGAGAAGCCCCTGACCTGCGTCGCGCCGTACAGTTGGAGATCGTAATTTGCTAGCAAGTCCTGATCGAGGTCGTTGAGCAGGTCCGCCAGCAAAGTCCTGAAGCGCGAACGCAGGCCGTCGAACAGCGGCACTAGGTCTGCATGAGGCTGGCGGTGATCGCCTCCCTCTTGGCTGAAATCGACCTTGTTGTGCGTGATGAAGGCGAACAGATCGTTGCCGTCCGCCCGGCCAATCTGGTCGGCGTAAGTCTCGATGATGATGGCGTCCCCGATGCTGTTCTTCTGCCTGTGGCAGGGAGCGACGCTACCCAACGCCCGGTCGGCCGCGCGGGCCTTAATGGTCTCCGTGGCCGGGATCGCGTTCGCGGCAGTAAGCAGCCGCTCTATCCGCTCGATGGACTCGTTGACGGCCTCACCTCTGTAGACTGCCGAGTGATCGGCCTCATTCAGCGCCTTGATCGTCGCGTCGACATCCTTCTTGTCTCCGAAGCGCCGCACGGCGTCCCTCACAAGGCTGAAATGGGATAGGAGGCTTCGCTTCGCGTCGGCCGCCACCCTATCCTTGTTGCGGGCGAATTCATCAAGGACGATCTCCGGCACTATGAGTTCGAAGTCCCCATGGTTCAGAATATCCTCAAGGGCCGCGATAATGGGCTGGTTCCGGTAGTCCTTGGCAATGTCCAGCCAGACGCACGTGTCGACAAGAATGCGGAGCATTCAAACGTTCCTCCCCGGTAGACAGCCTAGATGTACAGGCCTATCCGCAGCTCCCTCCGTCACTTTATCCACAGGCATTTTCGGGGGCACTTTCCCAGTCCGTCCAACCCTAAAAACTTGGGAACTGCCGAAATCCCTAAGTATCTGTTAGATAAGGTTTTTACCAATTCCGCGTAGTATTCCGGTATAGAGATAGAACCAGACCGTCGGATAATACCATTGTCTCGAAGGCAGACCGGGATCGACTGTGCCGAGCTTGCCGGTCAGCGCATCCCTGACCGCTTCGACGCAGATGTCGCGCGAGAATGCCGCCTGCCGCAACGCGTAGCTTGAAATAGTGTCGCCAGGTTGGGGTTTGCCGCGTGCCTGCCGCAGCACCCCGCCAGTGTCGACGCCGGCGTCGACCAGATGCACGGTGGTGCCGAAGTTTTCCGCATCGCCTGAAGCCAGCGCCCAATAGCCGCCGTTCATTCCACGATATTTCGGGGCGATGCCGGCATGGTAGTTGAGGACCGGGCAAGGGATTTTCGCCAGCGTCTGCCGCGACAGCAAGCGGCAGCCGGCGAGCAGCACGACACCCGGCTGGATTTTCTCGATCGCCTGCAGGCACTCCGGCGCGTTGGCCGACGAGACCTGGACGATCTTTTGCCCAGGCTTCGGTTCGGTTTGCAGCTTTTGCTCGGCGGCGAGCCGTGCTGCGTGGCCGGCGAAGAAGCGCTTGCCGAGCCGGGTCAGCATCATCGTGCCGAGTTGACCGATGGCCGAGGTCCAGCCTTGCCGCCGCGCCCGCCCGAGAAGCAATTGCCTTTTGGATTCAGGGGTTTCGAGGATGACGCTGACAGGCGCGAGGTGGTCGGCGATGGCGTTGACGATCGCCCAGATATGCGGGCCGCCTTCGGTGACGACGACGATCGGCCGTTGGTTTGTTTTCGACCGTGCCATGCTTCGCGACCCCCGCAAAGAGCTGTTCTTTGTGCGCGAATGCTAGGTTGACCGGGTTAACCCTTGGTGATCGGGGGCGGGCTCAGCGCTTGAATTCGAGGATGTCGAGCTTCGATTCGTAGTGGGGCGCCGGGAACTCGATGCGCCATTCGCTGGCGCTGTGGCGGAAGGCATAGCCGACCTGATCGCTTTCCGGGCCGCTGCCGTAGGGCTTTGCCGGATCGTCGTTGACGTAGAAGGAACCTAGATAGATCGCGCGTTTCTCGCCATCGTCGAAGAAGCGGCCCTTGGTGCGCTGCGAACCGGTGATCTTTTCCAGTCTCCAGCCGGAACCGTCGTCGCTCACCTTGCATTTGAACCAGCCATAAATGACGAGCGGGCTCAATCCGCCGGCCTTGATGGTGCGGCATTGCCAATTGCCGGTCAGGTCCTTGTCGGAGAAGGAAACCAGCGGCTTTGCCAGCAAGGCGTCGAGCTGCTTGACCTCGGCGGGATCGCCGGCCTTCGCCTCGTCAAGCGCTGCCTTGCGCGTCTCGCCATATTTGTCGAGGCGCGCCTTGTCGGCAGCGGTGATCAGCTTCTGCACTTCGCCATCGGCGAACGCGGGCAACGTCAAGCAGAGGACAGCTGCTACGGCAAACATAAGGCGAGCGATCATTGGTGGCGTTTTCCCTTTTGATGACTGGAGCAGCCTGTTTTCTTGTCTGGCGCATACCTTAATGTTTCGCCGCGCTCTGTCATCCTTGCTTGAGCATCGACAGCAGAAACGAGGTGGAAGAATGCGGATCTTGCTGACGGGATCGTCGGGTTGGCTGGGCAGGGCCTTGGCGCCACGCCTGCGGACTCTCGGCCATGACGTCACTGGCCTCGATCCCGTCCCATCCTCGGAAACGCGAATGGTCGGCTCAGTCGCGGATCGCGACCTGGTCATGAGGGCGGTCGAGGAGAACCGCATCGAGGCCATCATCCATAGTGGCGCGCTGCACAAGCCTGACATCGAACATCATCGCAACGAGGATTTCGTCGAGACGAATGTGCGCGGCACGCTCAACCTGCTCGATGCGGCGGCAACTTTCGGCGTTCAGCGCTTCATCTTCACGTCGACGACATCGCTGATGATTACCCAGGCCATCCGCGCCGGCTTGCCCGGCAGGGCGGCTTGGCTAACGGAAGACATGTCGCCTGAACCGCGCAACATCTACGGCGTGACAAAGCTTGCGGCGGAACATCTTTGTCGGCTCTACCATATCCAGTTCGGCCTGCCGGTGATCGTACTGCGCACCGCCCGCTTCTTTCCCGAAGCAGACGATATGGCGCATGTGATCGAACAGTCGGACGCCAACACCAAGGCCAATGAGCTGTTGTTTCGCCGGCTGACGGTGGAGGATGCTGCCGACGCCCACATCGCTGCCTTGGAGAAAGCGCCGCAATTGGGCTTCGACACCTTCATCATCTCGGCACCGACACCTTTCCAGCCCGACGATTGCGCGGCATTGATCGCCGACGCACCGTCGATCGTCGCGCGCTATTTTCCGGATTATCCGGCACTCTACTTGAAGAAAGGCTGGACGATGTTTTCGTCGATCGACCGGGTCTACGATGCGTCGCGGGCGAGGGACCGGCTGGATTTCGTCTGCAAGACGAGCTTTGCCGATGTGCTCGCTGGGCTCGAAGCTGAAGAAAACGGTGCCTAAAGTGTCAGGCCAGGGCTGAGGCCCCAGCCAGTTCCTTCGTCAGGTCGCCGTAGCCGGTCGAGCGGCGCTCATAGGCGAGGCCGAGCATTTTCGCCGCCTTTTCGGCGACCTTGTCGAGTTCCGGGTCGTCGGTCTGGGCGATGTAGATCAGCTTCTCGTAATTGCCGAAATAGTCCTTGATCAGCTCCGGGTGCTTGTCGAGGCCGAGCGGCTTCATGAAGAAGGCATCGAATTGCCGGCAGAGGAAATCGGTCATGTAGAACGACATCATGTCGTCATCGGCAACCTTCGCATAGGCATCCATGCCTTGGTAGAAGGCAAAGCAATGCGGCCCGGCCATGCGCTCGACGCCATGCTTCTCGCAGATCCGGTCGAGCAGGCCACCCGTGCCGCAATCGGCATAGCCGACGAAGATGTGTTTGTAGCCGTCAGCCCTGGCCTTGGCGATTGCCTTGTCCATGGCCGGCGCAATGCGGTCCGGATAGAAATGCAACTCCGCCGGGAGGCAGGTCAGGTCGAGATGGTCGAGCCCGAGCTGCTCCTTGACCGCCAGAACTTCGCGCGCAATCATCCCGCAGGCGATGACGAGCAGCCTGTCGCCTTGATCGGATTGTTGTTTTCGCGCGGTAGTCATGGAACCAGTCTAATCCATCTTCGTTGCTGTCCAGCGAATTTATATTCTGAGGGAGACACCAATCATGAAATTGTTCCGCGTTGCGCCAATCGCTATTCTCGCCTGCGCCCTGGCTGTTTCGGCCTGCGCCAACACGGTGCGCGGCGTCGGTAAGGATATCAAATCCACTGCGAAGGCGGTTGACGATACCGTCAAGAAACCCTGATCTGCACGATTTCAAACATTTGGGAATAAAAAAGCCGCACTGCAAGGCGCGGCTTTTCTCGTCGGTGCCGAATTTATTGACTCAGGCCGAAGCGCGGACGTTGTGCTTGCGCTTCATGAAGTCCTTGGCGGTCTCGACCGCCACCGCGGCGTCGCGGCAATAGGCGTCGGCGCCGACGGCTTTGCCGAATTCCTCGTTGAGCGGCGCGCCGCCGACCAGCACGACATAATCATCGCGAATGCCTTTTTCCTTCATCGTATCGATGACGACCTTCATGTAAGGCATGGTCGTCGTCAGCAGGGCCGACATGCCGATGATGTCGGGCTGATGCTTTTCGATGGCATCGAGATATTTTTCGACCGCATTGTTGATGCCGAGGTCGATGACATCGAAGCCGGCGCCTTCCATCATCATGCCGACGAGGTTCTTGCCGATGTCGTGGATGTCGCCCTTAACGGTGCCGATCACCATCTTGCCCTGCTTCGGCGCGCCGGTGGCGACAAGCAACGGACGCAGGATGAACATGCCGGCCTTCATCGCGTTGGCCGACAGCAGCACTTCCGGAACGAACAGAATGCCGTCGCGAAAATCCTCGCCGACGATGCGCATGCCTTCGACCAGAGCCTCGGTCAGCACCTTGTAAGGCGCCCAGCCGCGCTCGAGAAGGATGTTGGTGCCTTCCTCGATTTCTTCCTTCAACCCATCATAAAGGTCGTCGTGCATCTGCTGCACCAACTCGTCGTCGGAGAGTTCCGAAAGGATGATCTCGTCGTCGGCCATTTTTTCTCAGGCTCCTTGCCGGCTACAACTATCGCGGCAGCTTAAAAATATCGCGCCATTACCTAACCCGCGCGGGCCAGTTGTCCATAGCTGATTTGCGACTTCCCGCAAAACGAAAGCGACCGTAAATCTCTTGGAATTCTTGTCGATTTTGCGACAGGCGTTGGCGCTGGCGGGCCGTTTCGAATAAGGTGCATGGCTACGATCCGGCCAGAGACCGCAATATGCGGCTGCAAATGGATTTCAGGCCGGAACAAGAGCCCGGCCAAAGCAAATCAGGCCAGAACGAAAGCCAGGGAAGAACGATTATGAGTGAGAACGCGCCGGTCGATCAGGAAGCGTCAAACGCACGGCGCGGGCGCGCTGCCAGCGGTGGCGCCGCAGCGCGCCGGGCTGCACGTTCGGGCGGCGGCCCCGGTACACAGCTCACCTATATCAAGCGCAAGATCAACGTCTATGAAGTGCTGGACGAGGAAGGCCTGGCGCTGATCGAAAAGAACACCGACACGGTGCTGGAAGAGATCGGCATCATCTTCCGCGACGACGCCGAGGCACTGCAGCTTTGGAAAGAGGCGGGCGCCGACGTCAAGGGCGAGCGGGTGCATTTCCCCAAGGGCCTCTGCCGCTCGCTGTTGAAGACCGCTCCGTCCGTCTATACCCAGCACGCCCGCAACGGCGAGCGCTCGGTGCAGATCGGCGGCAACGCGACCGTGTTCGCGCCGGTCTATGGACCGCCCTTCGTGCGCGATCTCGACGGCGTCAGGCGCTACGCGACGATCGAGGATTTCCGGAATTTCGTAAAACTTGCCTATATGGCGCCATCGATCCACCATTCGGGCGGCACGGTTTGCGAGCCGGTCGACGTGCCGGTCAACAAGCGCCATCTCGACATGGTCTACAGCCATATCAAATATTCGGACAAGGCGTTCATGGGCTCGGTGACCGCGCCCGAGCGCGCCGAAGATACGGTGGCGATGGCCAAGATCGTGTTTGGTGACGATTTCGTCGAGAACAACACGGTGCTGACCAGCCTGATCAACGCCAACTCGCCGATGGTCTTCGACGAGACCATGCTGGGAGCGCTGAAAGTTTATTCGCGCCATAACCAGGCGTGCATCGTCACGCCGTTCATCCTTGCCGGCGCGATGAGCCCGGTGACGGTCGCCGGCACACTGACCCAGGTTTTGGCCGAGGTTCTGGCCGGGGCGTCGTTCACACAGCTGATCCGGCCGGGTGCGCCGGTACTGTTCGGCACCTTCGCCTCGTCGATCTCGATGCAGTCGGGCGCGCCGACCTTCGGCACGCCGGAGCCGTCGCTGGTCTCCTATGGCGCCGCCCAGCTTGCTCGCAGGCTCGGGCTGCCGTTCCGCACCGGCGGCTCGCTTTGTGCTTCGAAAATCCCCGATGCGCAGGCGGCCTATGAGAGCGCCAACACGCTGAATTCGACGATCCTCGCCGGCACCAATTTCGTGCTGCATTCGGCCGGCTGGCTCGAGGGCGGGCTCGCCTCCTGCTACGAAAAGTTCATGATGGATATCGACCAACTCGGCATGACGCAGAAGTTCTCCGAGGGTGTCGACCTGTCGGAAAACGGTCAGGCGATGGATGCCATCCGCCAGGTGGGTCCGGGCAGCCATTACCTCGGCTGCGATCACACCCAGGCCAATTTCCAGACCGCGTTCTACCGCTCCAACATCGCCGATAACAATTCCTACGAGCAGTGGCTGGCCGAAGGCGAAAAAACCGCGCCGCAGCGCGCCAACGAGCTCGCCCGCCGCTGGCTGGAGAGCTACGAGGCGCCTTATCTCGACCAGGGCATCGACGACGGGCTGAAGGACTTCATCGCCAGGAAGAAGGCGTCGATGGCCGACGCCTTCACCTGAAAGGAGCCCGAATCAGGCGGGGCTAAAGTCGCCAACATCATCCACAAGGAAGTCTGGCGGAGCGCCTTCTCCGACCCCGACAAGAAGGGATGATTCTCGAGCGCGGCATGGTCGAAACCATCGCGGCCGCGCTTTCCGCCCACGGCCTCATCCTGCGCGGCGGCTTCAATTTTGCGGGCGGTGAGGGGACACCTTCCGGTCTCTCCGGCGCCGCCGCCAGATCCGTCCTGCTGGTGGGGCAGGCAGGCGCCGCACCTTGGCCGCACTTCCTGCGCTGGTTGGAGAAACAGTCACAGCCGATCGACGATCCGCTCGACAGATGGTCGCGCGGAGTGATCGGCGCTGTGGCCGAAAAATTCGGGGCACGCGCGGTGTCACCGTCCGACAGGCCTTATCTGCCGTTCCAGCAATGGGCGATGCAGGCGGAGGGGCTGAAGCCGTCGCCGCTCGGCATCCTCATGCATCCGCAATACGGGCTCTGGCATGCCTATCGCGGCGCGCTGTTGTTCGAGAACGAGATTGCGCTCCACGAACGTCGCGACGTGATTCACCTTTGCGACACATGTTTGGAAAAACCTTGCCTGAAATCCTGTCCGGTCGCGGCTTATTCTGCGGATGGTTTTGTGCATGAAACCTGTCTGGCGCATGTGCGTGGGCAAAACGGCGGACCTTGCCGGACCGGCGGCTGCCTTGATCGCAACGCCTGTCCTTACGGCATCGATTATCGCTATCCGGCCGAGGTTCAGGCCTTTCACATGGCAGCATTCGCGCGCTAGCCAGACAAGACCCCGCTGCACGCAAAGACGTCGACCGTTCCGATCTCAGGATTTTTGGCCGAAAGCCAGCCCCGCCGCGTGAAAGAGACCCATCAGCAGCACCCCGATGGCACCAGAGACCAACGAGACGATGGGATACTGTGCGAAGTTGGCCCCGTACGCGAAGAGGGTTGCCACCACGAAGCTCGCCCAGCCGGCTATCAGATTGGGCACGGCGGAGTTACCGAAGACGCACGGGTAGGAACCCTTGGTTATCCCACTCACGAAATGTGGGACGCCATTGGCGCCAAAAACACCCGCGAAAAAAGCAAGGAATGCCGTCAGCCACATATGAGCTCCGTCCCTTGGCAAATTGAAGCGCGCCGTTCACTTCAGGCCGCCATAGCATGGCAGGCAGTCGGCGAAATTGTGCACAAAGCCAGCGTAAAGCAACCCCGATACGCATTTGTGAACGTGGCGGCTCCACATAGTGCCTTCGATGCAGCCGGCGCCGAACGCCACTGGAAGCGGCTGACGATGCTGTTTGCGGAGACGCTCGGCCAAGGCGCGCCAACCATTACGACGTGACTGCCCGCCAAAAAATTCTTCCCATCACCCAAGGAATCGCCATTAGCCTTCGTCCAACAGGCAAATGATGGCGATGATGCTGGACGAAAGCGAAGCCTCCGACGCCGAACTGATCGGGCGGGCGAAGGGCGGAGACAGGGGTGCTTTCGGCAAGTTGCTCGAAAGGCACTACGGTTTCGTCTATCGCGCCGCCTATCGCTGGTGCGGGAAAAAGGCCGACGCCGAGGATATCGCCCAGGAAGTGTGCGTTCGGCTCGGCCGGGCGATCCGCGACTATCACGGCAGCGGCGCCTTCACGACATGGCTCTACACCATGACGTTGAATGCCGCGCGCGACATGATGCGCAAGACCGCCCGCGAGACGGTCAAGACCGATGCCTATGGCGCTTATGCACTGATTTCAGGAGAGGCGTCGTCCGAGGCGGAAGACCCGGCCGAGGCGCTGTGGGCAGCGGTGCGCAAGCTGCCGGACAAGCAGCGCGACGCGGTGCTGCTGGTCTATGGCGAAGGGCTGAGCCACGCAGCCGCCGCCGAGGCGATGGCGATCTCGGAGACGACGGTTTCCTGGCACATCCATGAGGCGAAGAAACGGTTGAAGACGCTGATGCGTTCAGCCGGGGAAGTGTGACCATGGTCGACGACAAGCAACTGAACAGGCTGCGCGATATCGCAGCACCGGCGCCTGACGCGGATGCAAAGGCGCGTGCCCTCCAGGCCGCGCTGCGCGCCTATGACATGGAAGAAAAAACTTTACCGGCCGCCCAAGGATCGGCAGGCGGGCTTCGTCTCACAGAGCGAGCACAAAGGCTCTGGAGCGAAATCATGCAAAAGAAACTCTTCGCCACGCCGGCCATTGCCGGGCTCGTTGCCCTGCCGATCGCCGGATACGCCACCATCTATATGCTTGGGGAATCCAAATTCGGCGGGCCCGAATTCGGCGGCGACGATAAGATCACCGAAACGCTGGCTGACAAGCCGGCGACCGTCAAACCGCCGGTTGTTGCCGAAGCAGATAAGCAGAAGAAGGCGGACGCCGACAGCGAAAGCCGCGACGCCGGCGAGGCGCTTGTGGCGCCGACATCGCCGCCGAAAGCGGAATCGACCGCGGTCGGCGGGTTGACGCAGCAGGATGTGCTCACCCGCAATGCACCCGAACCGGCGCAGAGCGGCGAGTTTGCGCTGGATGGCGGTGCAAACTCCGTGGCTCCGGCAGTCGATGGTGGCGCGCGGGTCGGACGCATGCCTGGCACGGTTGCCGAGTCCAAGCTGATGGCACAGCAGCCTGCCGCTGCGCCGGCCGACCAGATGCTGCCGCGAGAGGAAAACCGTGACCGGGTCGAGGATTTCAAGACCAATCCGGTGCATGCCGCACTCGAAGACCCGGTCTCGACGTTCTCTATCGATGTCGACACCGCTTCCTATTCCTTCGTCCGGCGCTCGCTGAAGGAAGGTTTTATCCCGCAGGCCGATACGGTGCGCGTCGAGGAGATGGTCAACTACTTCCCCTATGACTGGAAAGGCCCGGACTCCGCCTCGACGCCGTTCAACTCGACCGTCAGCGTCATGCCGACTCCGTGGAACGAGCACACCAGGCTGATGCATGTCGCCATCAAGGGTTTCGACGTGAAGCCGGCCGAGCAGCCCAAGGCCAATCTGGTCTTTCTGATCGATGTGTCGGGCTCGATGAACGAGCAGGACAAGCTGCCGCTCCTGCAGTCGGCCTTTCGGCTGCTGGTCAACAAGCTGAGACCCGACGATACCGTCTCGATCGTCACCTATGCGGGCGATGCCGGTACCGTGCTGGAGCCCACCAAGGCTTCGGAAAAGGACAAGATCCTCGCTGCCATCGACAACCTGACATCCGGCGGCTCGACGGCAGGCGAGGCGGGCATCAAGGAAGCCTACAGGCTGGCGCAGAAATCCTTCGTCAAGGACGGCATCAACCGGGTGATGCTCGCCACCGATGGTGATTTCAATGTCGGCCAGACCGACGACGACGACCTGAAGCGGCTGATCGAAAAGGAGCGCAAGACAGGCGTGTTCCTGTCGGTGTTCGGCTTCGGCCGCGGCAACCTGAACGACCAGATGATGCAGACCATCGCCCAGAACGGCAACGGCACCGCCGCCTATATCGACACTTTGGCGGAGGCCGAGAAGGTGCTGGTCGAGGATGCCTCCTCGACACTGTTCACCATTGCCAAGGACGTGAAGATCCAGGTCGAGTTCAACCCGAACAAGGTCTCGGAATACCGGCTGATCGGCTACGAGACCCGCGCCTTGAACCGCGAGGATTTCAACAACGACCGCGTCGACGCCGGCGAGATCGGCTCAGGCCATTCGGTCACCGCGATCTACGAGATCACGCCTAAGGGCAGCGGCGGCGAACAGATCGATCAGCTGCGCTATGGCCAGGCCTCAGTGAACAATGGCGGTGTCGCCAATGCCGACGAATATGCCTTCGTCAAAATCCGCTACAAGCTGCCGAACGAGGACACTTCGAAGCTGATCACCACGCCGGTGACGTCAGCCAACGAGGTGGCGTCGTTCGACCAGGCCAGCACCGACCAGCGTTTCTCCGTTGCCGTCGCTGCCTTCGGCCAGAAGCTGCGCGACGAGGATGCGACCGCGAAGTTCGGCTACGACAAGATCATGGAGATTGCCACCGCCGCCAGAGGAGCCGACCCGTTTGGGTACCGGTCCGAGTTCCTCTCGCTTGTGCGCCTTGCCTCGGCGCTCGGCGGTAACCGGTAGTGGCAATGATGGCCGGTTTCTTTCAGATGGGATCGTTCTGACAGGGGGAACCGGCCTACGGGCGGGTGAGGCAGGCCGGCGAGGGAAACCTTGCCGGCCTTTTTTCGTGGCTGCACCGCTTCGCGGACCGCGTCGCAGCCGAAAGCGTCAGGCGCGTCCGCGGCGCCGTTCGCGGCGGGCTTCGCTGGTCTCGGCGACGTTGACCGTCGCCTGCTTGTTGCGCATCGGGCCGATGCGTTCGACGATCTGCTCGACGGTCGGGCGATCCGACCTGGTGTGCGCATCGAGCGCCTTGCGCATGGCGGCAAGGTGCTGGAACGAGGTACCGCAGCAGCCGCCGACGATCTTGGCGCCGGCATCGACGGCCAGGCGCACATAATCGGCCATCAGCTCGGGCGTGCCCGAATAGTAGATCTCGGCACCGCGAAATTCGGGGATGCCGCAATTGCCCTTGACGATCACCGTTGCCTCGGGCTTCGCCTCGGTCATGTCGAGCAGCGAAGCGAGAATATCGGAGGCGCCGACACCGCAATTTGCGCCGACACCGAGCGGCGTCTGCGACAGGCCGTCGACGACACCGTGGATGTCCTTCGGCAGCAGCCCCATCATGGTGCGGCCGGCGGTGTCGAAGGAGCCGGTATAGGTATAGGGCAAGCCGACGCGGATGGCGGCTTCGGCGGCGGCACGGATCTCGTCCGGCGCCGACATGGTTTCGATCCAGGCGACTTCGGCGCCGCCGGCCTTCAGGCCCTCGATCTGCTCGGCAAAGGCCTCGACCGCCTCGTCATAGGTCATGGCGCCGAGCGGCACCAGCAATTCGCCGGTCGGGCCGACTGAGCCGGCCACGATCACCTTGCGGCCGGCCTTGCCGGCGACGGCGCTTGCGATCTCGGCGGCGCGCTTGTTCAGTGCGTGGACGCGGTCCTGCGCATGGTGCAGCTTGAGCCGATGGCGGGTCCCGCCAAAAGAGTTGGTCAGGATGATGTCGGCGCCGGCATCGACAAAGTTCTGGTGCAGGCTGGTGATGGTGTCGGGCGCGGTCTCGTTCAAGAGCTCAGGAGCCTCTCCGGCCTCAAGGCCCATCGCGAACAGATTGGTGCCGGTGGCGCCATCGGCGAGCAGGACGCCCTTTTCGGCAAGCAGAGCGTCGATCGGATTGGTCATGTGAAATACGCCTTCCCGGAAGAATAACTGAGATAAGGATATAAAGAATTCTTTATGTGCCGTCAATGTCGACACGGAGAGCAACCGGTCAAAATCGCATCTCCGCCAGCTTTCGTGTGAAGCTGGCCGCTTCATGCGCGTTGACGTCCGCGGCACGGATCAGATTGTCGAAATGGCTGGTCAGGATGCGGATCGGCTGCGTGGCGTTCAGCACCAGATACATGTCGCCGACGTAAATGGCTGCGCGATAGGGCCCGAAGATGGTGTACGGGATCGAATAGCGCATCCGCCCGTCATAGAGAAACAGGCGGAAGGTGGGATAGAGGTCGTCGAGTAGCGTCGCCATGTGCAGGAGCTGCTGGTGGCGGTCGGCCTCCGGAAAGCGGTCCCACACGCCCAGCCCGCGCGCGAAGATCTCCAGCGTGTGGCGCGGCATACAGACTTCCATGTCGGTTTCGGGCCGTCGGTTGTAGTCGATGCGGTACTGCGTTTCGCCGGCCTGTGCCTCGCGGCTCTTGTTGGCGATGACGGCTTCGTAGTCGACAAGGGCCTCAGTGCGCAGAAGATCGGGAATGCCGGCCGGCACGTAGCGGATTTTCGTTCCCGCCGCCTCGGCATGCCAGCGAGCCAGCAGCGTGCGGTCGAAGCCGTCCGGCGCCTCCTCGATCTCAAGGCTCTCGCGGATTTCACCGGTGACGCCCTCGTCCTGGCTGAGGCCGAGCAGCCAGTCGAGCGAGACTTTGAATTCGGCGGCGATGTTGAGCAGCGTTTCGGCGCGGGGAAGGCGGGTCGAGGCGCCGGAGAGCAGCTGCGACAGCGCCGAACGGTCGATGCCAACCGCGGCGGCGAAGGCCGACTGGTTCAAATCGGACCTTGTCAAGAGCATTTTCAGGCGCTCGCGAAAGATCGTCGACAGGTCGCGCTTGTCCAAATCTCTACTCTCCCTGACGTGAGCAAAATTTTGCGCCGAAGCGGTCTACATGGCGTTTCGAGCGCAAATGAATCTACGAGCTTGTTTACAATAGATAACATCTGCAGCCGAAAATGCGCAATCGCAACAGTTTGTGCGCTTTATCGCGTTGCAGCAATGCAACGCTCCTGACACAATGCTGTCAGGAATCAAACGGGTTCCGGCGACTGGAAGGCAGTGGTCGATAGCATGACGAGCATGGGCAACAGGCGACATGGCGCGGCGACCATCGAATGGCCGACGGTGTTTCTCGCACTTTTCTGCTACGGCGGCTGGCTCGCTACCGGCTTTCTGCTCTGGCCATCCTACCCGCTGTTGGCGCTCGCCCTTCTGGCCCTGGTTGCGGCGCTGCAATCCTCGCTGATGCACGAGGCCCTGCACGGCCACCCAACCCGGAACGCGCGGCTGAACGAAGCCGTTGTGTTCCTGCCGATTGGCCTTGTCTGGCCGTTTCGCAGGTTCAAGACCATTCATCTGCGCCACCATGCAGACGAGCGCCTGACCGATCCGCTCGACGATCCCGAAAGCTATTACAAGGCGCTCTGGCAGCACGAGGAGCTGCCGTCGGCTATGAAGTTCCTGCTGAAGGTCAACAACACGATGCTCGGGCGTTTGGTGCTCGGTCCGTGGCTTTCCTGCATCGGCTTTTTCATCGACGACGCCAGGCAGGTTGCCGCGGGCGACAATTCCATCCGCAAGGCATGGCTGCTGCACGCGATCGGCCTCGCCGTAGTGTTGCCTGTCGTGCAGTTCGGCTTCGGCATGCCGTTGTGGCTCTACATACTGGTGCCGGTGTGGCTTGGGCAGTCGCTGATTTCGATCCGCACCTACGCCGAGCATCAATGGTCTGAACATCCGGAAGGCCGCACGATCATCGTCGAGCGCTCGCCGCTGTCCTTCCTGTTCCTCAACAACAATCTGCATTTCGTCCATCACAAGAGCCCGACGGTGGCCTGGTACAGGCTGCCGAAGCTGTTTCGCGACCGCCGCGACGAGTGGCTGCGGATGAACAATGGCTACGCCTATCCGAACTATTTCGCGCTGCTCAAGGCCTATGCCTTCAAGGCGAAGGAACCGATCGTCCATCCCGTGCTGCGGCGCATGCCGGAACCAGGACGCGCGTTCAAGCCGCGCGTCAGGGCACGCAGCCTCAATGGGCTTGGCAGCGCACCGGTACCCGCCGAGCCGCCGAAGGAATGATTCTTGCGGCATTGCAGGCGCTGCCGCGCGGGCAACGCTTTCCTGACCTTGTCAATTTCCCTGCATAACGGTCAAATCCCGGCATGAGCGAATTCATTGCGGCTTTGCCGATGTACGACTGGCCGGAAGCGCGGGACGAGGTCGACGCAGAATGGGCGCGGCTGCGCGACGCTTTCAGACAAAAAGGCATCGATGCGCCGGAGACGATTATCCGCCGCAATGGCGATTTGCCCCCGGTGCCTGGCGGTATTCGCGACGATCAGGGAAAACTCATCGCGCCCGATCCGGCGACATTGCCGCCGGACGAGTTGGATTTTCACCGGCTCTGGCTGCACCCGGCGCTGCTCTTTGCGCAAACCTGCTGGGGACCGATGGAACTCGGCCTGTCGCAGCGTGTCCACCTCGTCGGCCAGCCGCGCTACGACGCCTTTGAGGGCGGACAGGGCGAACTCTATTCGAGCGCCATCGTCATGAGGGCGGGCGAGGCACCGCCGGCAAGGTCGCCGGCCGACGGCGGCGCCGTCATTCCGCTCGATCAGCTTCGCGGCAAACGTTTCACCTTCAACAGCCTCGATTCCATGTCGGGCATCATCGCGCCGACACGCGACCTGCAAGCACTGGGCGAGAGTTTGGATATCTTTTCCGCGCTGAGCGAAAGCTGGGGGCACCGCGCTTCGATTGTTGCTGTTGCCGAGGGCAGGGCCGACGTCGCGGCGATCGACTGCGAGAGCTGGGCGCTGGCGCAGCGTTTCGAGCCTGCGGCGCAGGAGATGACGGTCGTCGGCTGGACAAGGCGGCGCAAAGGCTTGCCTTTCATCACGGCCAGGACGACGCCGGAAACGATCGTCGCCGCGATGCGCAAGGCGATCGCTACGCTCACATAAAGCGCGTCGCGTTCGGTCGGCCTCATGCAACGCGCTTTAGATTCTTGTTTATGCATGTCGTTATCGCAAAACCGCTGCACAGTTTTGCGCGACATGCATTAGGTTCGCTCAGCCGCCAAGCAGCCGATTGTCGAGCGGGTAGGTCGAAAGCTTCTCGTTGCCGGTGTCGGTGATCAGGATCTGTTCCTCGATCTTGACGCCTTCGTAGCCGCCAAGCCGGCCGATATAGCTCTCGACGCACAGCACCATGCCAGGTTCGAGCACTCCGTCGGGTGTGTCCTCGGTCCAGTCGCCAGCATGCGGCAAAGTCGGGTATTCGTCGGCCAGGCCGACGCCGTGATAGAGCACCCCGTAACGGGCCGGGAAGCAGTCTCCCGGCGGCACTGACGAGCCCTCGACGAGGTCGCGGAACGATATGCCCGGCCGCATCAGCTCGGTGTTGTGGGCGATCTGGTCGGCGGCGATGCGGAAGAGGTCGCGCTGCTCCTGCGAAGGTTGTGCGTCACCGCAAAGCCAGGTGCGCGAAAGGTCGGCGCAGAAGCCGTAGGGACCGATCAGGTCGGTGTCGAAGGCGACGAGATCGCCGGCTTCGATCGTCCGCGACGAACACTCCTGGAACCACGGATTGGTGCGCGGACCCGACGACAGGAGCCGGGTTTCGATCCATTCGCCGCCGCGCGCGATGTTGCCGCGATGGAGTTCGGCCCACAATTCGTTCTCGGAGATGCCAGGCCTCAGCGCCTGCTCCATCTCGCCCATCGCTGCCTCGCAAGCGACGATCGCCCGGCGCATGGCAAGGATCTCGTCGGGCGATTTGATCAGCCGGGCATTTTCCATCACCGCCTCGCCATTGCCGGTCGAAATGCCGAGACGGGCGAGTTCCTCGATGCCCTCGGGATTGATGTGATCGACGGCGATACGGCGGTTGCCGCCGCCATGTTCCAATACCAGCTCGGCGATGCCGGCTGCCCAGCGGCGGACTTTTTGCCCGGTCAACTCGCCGCTGTAGAGATACGCCCACGACACCGCCGGCCGCACCTCGTCGACGACGCCGGAATGGTCGGAAAGGTGCTCACAGGAAAAATAGTCGAACAGTACCACCGGCCCATCGGTGGCGACGAAACAATGCCTGGTCGGATTGTGCGCGACCCAGAGCTGCATGTTGGTCGCATCGGTCGCGTAGCGGATGTTGACCGGATCGTAGAGCAGGGCTCCCGCATAGTCGCGGCGCTTCAGCTCGGCGCGGATGCGCTCGAGCCGGTATCGGCGCATGGCGGGCAAGTCAGGAGCGTCAATACCCGCCGCCTGCCACTCGGCTTCCGCCAGCGCACCATAGCCCAGCAGATGCTGGTTGAGTTCAGCGGCCTTCAGGCGCGATTTTTTGCGCAGCGCATCGATCGAGTCCTCCGGCTCGAACGGCATGATCTTGCGATGATGACGGGGCCGGTCAGTCGGATTCCTGTCCACCCTCGACTCCTTCGCCAGCGCCTTCCTTGGGCGCCATGGCTCCTTCCATTCTCTTCAGTCGGACGAATGCGCCGGGCCGGGCGGACTTGTCGGTGCCACGCAACAGCGGAACCATGATTTGCCGGGGCTGGCCGTCCGGCTCATAGCCGGCCGCTTTGAGCTGGTCCAAAATGACCGGCCGCGGATCGTCGTGATCAAGCCAGACGAGTACGGCCGGCCCCCGCATCAGCGTTTCGAAATTCGGCACTTCCTGGTCAAGTGCGACCAGTTTTTCGTCGACCAGCCGCAGGTTGCCGACCCATGCACCGTCGGATATTGCAGTTTTCACCGGTCCGTCCGCGGTCAGTTGGCGATAGAGGGCCGGGTAATCCAAGCGGATCATGCGGGAGAGGCCACTGGTCCCGTTTATCTGGACGTACCAAGTGGCGGGCGCGAGCAACACGGCGATGATCGCTCCAGCCGCGATCACCAGGAGCTGCGCATTCCTGCCGCGCGGCGCCAGCCGTTCCATAGTGGCGACGATGGCCAGCGGCAACATGAACAGGACCGGCAGCAGCCAGCGGTCCTTGACAACCGTCACGCCGGTGGCCAGCACAAGTATTGCCAGCATAGCCAAGCCGAGCGCCAAGCTACGCCACAACAGAATTTCCCTGGCCGGACGTTTCGGGTGCCGCTCGGAGAAACGGAACTTCGCCACCCCGAAGGCCAGCGCGGAAACGAGCACCGGCAAGACCGCGAAATTGAAGGTCCCCATGACAAACTTGCCGGCGCCGACAAAGGCCGCCGCGATGCGCCCTTGTTGCGGGTCTATTCCGAACTTCTCGCCTCTCGACAATAAATCGGCGGGATGCATGAGGCTCCAATAGGTGGTTGGTGCCAGCACCAATATCGCGACCGCTATGCTGATTGCGAACTTTGGATCAAGGATGGCGCTGCGCAATTCGCGCAGCGACAGCGCTGCCGCAACAAGGGCCACCACGAGGAAGACATCGTTATACTTGGCAAGAATTGCCGCCGCCGTGGCCAGGCCAAACGCCGCATAGGCAATCATGCTACGCCGCTCGAGAAGATAGGCCATGGTGAGCAGGAGCAGCGAGCAGAAGCCGACGACGGCGACGGAATGCGACAAAGCGCGCTGCGATTCCCAGACGACCTGCGGGATCGTAAACAGGCCGAACATGGCCGCCGCCGCTGTCGCCTTGGTGTAGCCGAACCGCCGCATGGCGGCGAACACGCTGCAGGCGGCGAGGAACAGCACTGAGTATTTGACGAGCTTCAGCGTGAAGATACTGGTGCCGAAAACATGCGCGGCCAGCCAATTGATCCAGGTGTAGAGAGGTGGTTGCGAGCCGCCATATCCAGCCCAGAGATACGGTACATAGATCAGCTGCTCCGCATCGTCGATGCCGACGCCGGTTCCCGCCCAAGAGCTCAACAGGGACAGTATGATGGTCTGCAAGGCAAAATAAGCCGCGACCATGACGATCGCCGCCGGGAAGGGGCCGATCCGTCCCTCGGCCAGCCACTCGGCCCATTTCATGTCGTACTTCAAGGAAGTCTCATCGCCCCTGCCGGCACAGTTGCCGGCTGGGCTAGCATGAAGAGCGTGCTCCGCACAATGCGACCGGCTGGCTGCACCTACGTTCGCATCTTTTCGCCACTCGGGTCGAAGGGCGGCTCGACGTTGATGCGCGCCGACCGCCGGTGTCCAAGGATCTCGATCTCGAACAGCCCGGCGCTCTCGTTTTCGGCAAGCACTGCCGGTACGTAGCCTTGCGCCATCGACTTCTCGACATAATGCGCATAGCCGCCGGAGGTGACCCAGCCGACCACGCGCCAGTTGCCGTCGACAATACCGCGCACGGCAGACGCGCCTTCAGCGGCGTTCGAGCCGCGCACTTCCTTGCCGCCCGCGTCGAAGCGCGGCGCGCCATAGCCATGCGGCTTTTCTACCGTGCCGAAATCCTTGTCGCCGACCTTGGCCCAGATCGGCTCGTCGCCCATGACGTCGGCATCCGCAGCATCGACGATAAAGGAAACGCGGCGCAGCTTCGGCCCTGCCGCCTGTTCCTTGGCCGCTGCCTCGCGGCCGATGAAATCGTTCTTCTCCAGCTTGATAAAGCGGTCCATCGAACCTTCGAACGGTCCGTAGATCGGACGTAGCTCGCGGAACCAAGTCGGAAAGTTCTTTTCAAGCCGCATCGAGAGCAGGGCGCGCATGCCGAAATCAACAAGTCCGAACTCTTCGCCGGCCTCCTTGATCGCCTTGTAGACCAGACGCTGATAGGCCGGCGCCATCCAGATCTCATAGCCGAGATCGCCGGTGTAGGTGATGCGGTTGACCATGCAGGGCGCGCCGCCGACCGCCATCTCGCGGAAATCCATGAAGCGGAAGGCCTTGGTCGAGATGTCGACGTCGACCAGTTTCTGCAGCAGGTCGCGCGATTTCGGCCCGGCGATGGAGAGGCCAACCAGCGTCTGGTCGAAGCGGTGGATGCGCACCTCCGACGCCCTTGGACCGTCCTTCGGCAGATGCTTCTCGAACCAGCGCATGTGATATTTTTGCGCGGCCGAAGAACCCCAGATCATGAAGCGTTCTTCGCCCGCCTTGGCGATGGTGAAGTCGCCGATCAGCCTGCCGAACTCGTTCAGCATTGGCGTCAGCACGATGCGGCCGGTCTTCGGCATGCGGTTGGTCATCAGCCGGTTGAGGAAATCCTCGGCCCCAGGTCCGGAGACTTCGTATTTGGCGAAGTTGGCGATCTCGGTGACGCCGACCCTCTCGCGGGTGGCGCGCACTTCCTCGCCGATCGCGCCGAAATCATTCGAACGGTGGAAGGACACGATGTCCTTCGGCTCCGAGCCTTTCGGCGCGAACCAGAGCGGGGTTTCGAGACCCCAGCTGTCGCCCATGACGGCGTTGTTGGCGAGCATGGTGTCGTAAAGCGGGGTCGTCTGCGCCGGTCTTGCCGCCGGCAATTCCTCGTTGGGAAAGCGGATGGAGAAACGGCGCGAATAATTTTCGCGCACCTTTGCGTTGGTATAGCGCAGCGTTGCCCATTCGCCGAAGCGCGCAACGTCCATGCCCCAGACGTCGAAGCCGGGGTCGCCATGGACCATCCAATTCGACAGCGCCAGGCCGACGCCGCCGCCCTGGCTGAAGCCGGCCATGACGGCGCAGGCGCACCAGAAATTGGTCAGGCCCTGCACGGGGCCAACCAGCGGGTTGCCGTCGAGCGCGAAGGTGAAGGGGCCGTTGATGATCTGCTTGATGCCGGCTTTCTCGATGCCGGGAAAATGCTTGAAGCCGATCTCGAGCGACGGCGCGATGCGGTCGATGTCGGGCTGCAGCAACTCGTGGCCGAAATCCCAAGGCGTGTTGACCGGCGACCACGGCTTGCAGGCCTTTTCATAGGTGCCGAGCAGGATGCCGTTGCGTTCCTGGCGGGTATAGATCTCGCCCTTGAAGTCGAGCACGCCGATCATCTCGCGCCCGGTCGACTTGTTGAATTCCTCGACCTCCGGCATCGGCTCGGTCAGGAGATACATGTGCTCCATCGCCAGCACCGGCAGCTCGACGCCGACCATGCGACCGATCTCGCGCGCCCAAAGGCCGCCGCAGTTGACGACATGCTCGGCTTTGATCGTGCCTTGCTCGGTGACGACGTTCCAGGTGCCGTCGACCTCCTGCGTCAGTTCGACGACGCGGTTGCGCAGCACGATCTCGGCGCCGAGCTTCCGGGCGGCTTTGGCATAGGCGTGGGTGGTGCCGGAAGGGTCGAGGTGGCCCTCGACTGGATCCCACATAGCGCCGACGAAATTCGTCTCGTCCATCAGCGGGAACATCGCCTTGGCTTCGGACGGCGTGATCAGTTCGGTGTCCATGCCGAGATAGCGGCCCTTGGCGTGGGCGAGGCGAAGGAAGTCCATGCGCTCGGGCGTGTCGGCCATCATGACGCCGCCGGTCAGGTGCAGCGAGCAGGATTGGCCGGAAATCTCCTCGATCTCCTTGTAGAGCTGCACCGTATAGGCCTGCAGCTTGGCGACGTTGGGATCGCCGTTCAGCGTATGGAAGCCGCCCGCCGCATGCCAGGACGAGCCGGAGGTGAGCTCCGAACGCTCGATCAGCATGATGTCGGTCCAGCCGGCCTTGGCCAGATGATAGAGCACCGAGCAGCCAACGACGCCGCCGCCGATAACAACCGCTTTTGCATGAGATTTCATGAAGATAGTTCCGTTTTTGAAGAGATTGAATCGAGTGAGCGGGGCGCGAAAACAAAGCGGAGATCGAATACAGCGATGTTTTCGGCCAGCCTGCCATCAAGCGCGGCAAGAATGGTTTCACCGACGGAAGTACGATATTTCAGGACGTCATGGTTCCAAAGACGCAGGATCGAGTAGCCTTGGGCGCGCATGAAATCATCGCGGCGGCGGTCATATGAACTGCCGGCGTGCTGTTGTCCGTCGACTTCAACAACAAGCCATTTTTCGCGGCAGACGAAGTCTGCAAAAAAGGCGCCGATGGAGAACTGACGCGTAAAGCGATAGCCGCCAAGCTTGCGTGCCTTTAGTTCAAGCCAAAGCAGCGCTTCCGCCTGATTGCCTGCTTGCCGCAGGCTACGCGCTCGCTGGGTTGTGCCTGTTTTGCGGCGGCTGCGCGTTTCATGAACGGCTTCCCCCACTCCGTCGCCGCTTCGCGGCGCCACCTCTCCCCCCTCCGGGGGGAAAGGAAGGGCGCCAACTGGAATCGTTTCGCGCCCTTCCTCTACCCCGTCGATCGGGGGAGAGGTGTCGAGCCAAGCTCGACGGAGTGGGGGTCGACTACTCATCAGATGATCAGAAATCGGTCGGGGCGCCGCCTTCGGCCCGGCGCTTGTCGACGAAAGCGTTGAGCTCCTCGCGGATCGCCGGGTCCATATAAGGCTCTTCATAGGAGGCCAGCCGCTCCTTCCAGACGCGATTGGCTTTTTCGAGCGCGGTCGGCGATCCGGCCTCCGCCCAACTCTCGAAATTGCGCCAGTCCGAAATGATCGGCGCATAGAAGGCGGTCTTGTAGCGGTCCTGCGTGTGCTGGGTGCCGAAGAAATGGCCACCGGGGCCGACCGACTGGATGGCGTCGAAACCGAGCGCCTCGTCGGAAAGATCGAGCGGCGTCAGGAACTCGGCGACCATCTGCAACAGGTCTATGTCGAGGATGGTCTTCTCGTAGGAGCAGCGCAGGCCGCCTTCGAGCCAGCCGGCGGCATGCATCATCAGATTGCCGCCGCCCTGGATGGCGCCCCACAGCGAGAACACGCTTTCATAGGCGGCTTGCGCGTCGACCGTGTTGGCGGCGCAGGTGTTGGAGGTGCGGTAGGGGATGTTGTAGCGGCGGGCGAGCTGGCCGCCGACCAGCTGCGCCTTCATATATTCCGGCGTGCCGAAGGCCGGCGCGCCGGACTTCATGTCGACATTCGAGGTGAAGCCGCCGTAGCCGACAGGCGCGCCCTTGCGCACCATCTGTGCGAAGGCGATGCCGGACAGCGCCTCGGCATTCTGTTGCACCAGCGCGCCGGCAATCGTCACCGGCGCCATGGCGCCCGACAGGGTGAACGGCGTCACGATGACCACCTGGCCCTTGCTCGACATCTGGATGATGCCTTCCATCATCGGCACGTCGAGCTTGAGCGGCGAATTGGTGTTGATGATGGTGAACACCGACGGCTCCGCAAGCAACTGCTCGTGGCTGATGCCACGTGCGATTCTGGTGATCTCGATGCCGTCGACGTTGCGCTCTTTGCCGAGCGAATAGATGTGGAACATCTTGTCGGTCAGCGTGGCGAGGTCACGGATGCATTCGAGGTGGCGCACGGACGGATGGATGTCGATCGGCTCCACCGGATAACCGCCCGTGCAATTCAATATGTTGTGCATCTGCGCAAGCTTGAGAAAGTTGCGATAGTCCTGCTGGTTGCCCGGCCGGCGGCCGCGGTCGACGTCGGAGCAATTGGGTGCCGACGCCATCATCGAGATGATCAGATTATCGCCACCGAAGCGCACATTGTGCGCCGGGTTGCGGGCGTGGATGGTGAATTCCGGCGGGCAGTGCGCAACCAGTTCCAGGATCATGTCGCTGTCGAAGCGCACCCGCTCGCTGCCTTCGCGGACATCGGCGCCATGCGCCTTCATGATGCGCCGCGCTTCGTCATGCAGCACGTCGACGCCGATTTCCCGCAGCACGCGCAGAGAGGCGAGGTGGATGGATTCCAGCTCGTCCTCGGAAACCAGCCGGGTCGGCGTCAGCGGGTTCTTCAACTGGCGAAACGGCGGCTGCTCGAACGCCGCCGATCCGCCGGCACGCTTCCCCGCGCGGCCGCCGCGACGGGCGCGGTCGTTTGCCAGTGCCGGTTCGGCGGGCTGAAGGGCGGCGGTCATGATAGTCCTCGTACGCTGCGGCAATGCGGCGGCATAATGGACTGCCGGCCGTGCGGCCATTGCGGAGGCGGCGACCACTAGGACGAGGGAAGCGACATGCCGTGGGGGCAGCCGGCGGGATCGTCAGCCTCTTGATCGCGTTCCGGCTGGCGCAAGCGGTTTTCGGTGCCGGTGCTTACTGCGACGGAACCGAAACGCTAATCCTGCATCATGGACCGGGCGGAACAGAACAGCGGCGAGACAGTGCAATGGGCGGCGATCACCGGCGTGATCGCCACCGTCTCGGTGTTCGCCATTGCGCAAGGGCTGAGCTATCCGCTGTTGAGCTTCATCCTGCAGCGCCAGGGCATCTCGCCGGCCATGATTGGCCTGTCGGCGGCAATGACGCCGATCGGCTTCATCGTGTCCTCGCCGCTGGTTCCGGCTCTGTCGCGCCGTTTCGGGGCCGGCCGCACCGCGCTTACTTGCGCGGCACTTTCCGCGCTGGTGCTGGCGCTGATCGGCTGGACGCAAAATGTCTATCTGTGGTTTCCGCTGCGCTTTTTGATAGGTGCGGTCACCAACCCGCTCTACGTGCTGAGCGAAGTCTGGGTGATCGCACTGGCGCCGCCAGCACGCCGCGGCCGCGTCATGGGCATCTATTCGACGATCATTTCGGCGGGCTTTGCGGCGGGGCCGCTGTGCCTGCTTGCGGTTGGCACCGTGGGATGGCCGCCGTTTCTGGTCGGCATCAGCGCATTCCTGTTTTGCGGCGCCTGCCTGGCCTCTGTGCTGGTGCGGCTGCCGAGGGTCGACGAGAGCGGGCACCGGGTTTCGGTGCTGGGATTCGTGCCGCAGGCGTGGCTGCTGTTGTCGGCGGTCGTGGTGGCCGCCGGTTTCGAACAGGCAGTGCTCGCCTTGCTTCCGGTCTACGGAACGCATTACGGCATCGCCGAAGCGCGCATGTCGGCGCTGCTGTCAGTGATGATCGCCGGCAATATCGCCATGCAGGTGCCGCTCGGCCTGTTGGCGGAACGGCTGACGGCGCGGCTGGTGCGGTTCATCTGTGTGGCGGTGACGGTGCTCGGATGCGTGCTGTTGCCGGTTCTCATCGAGACGCCGCTCATATGGCCATGCGTCTTCATCTGGGGTGCGGTTTCCTACGGCATCTACACGATGTCGATCATCGAGCTCGGCGAGCGGTTCACCGGCTCGGCGCTGGTCGCCGGCAACGCCGCCTTTTCGCTGATGTGGGGCGTCGGCGGCATCGCCGTGCCGCCGCTGGCGGGCGGCGCCATGGATGTTGTTGGCGCCGGCGGCCTGCCGCTCACGCTTGGCGCTATTTGCCTGGCGCTGGCGCTTGTAACGGTCATCCGAAGGCGGATGGTGTGAATGCCTGAAGTCGCCGTTCTGACGCAATGACTTGAATATAAGCGGCCCCATGTCGATCTTGGCGATGCCGACGCCTGACTCAACCGGAGACCTCATGACCAAATTGAACAGCCAGGCCCAACCGGATCCGGCGGCCGAAGATCCCTTCCTCTGGCTGGAGGGCAGGACTGACCAGCGAGCGCTCGACTGGGTTCATCGCCAGAATGAAATCACTGTCGCCGAATTGCAGGGTGACCCGTCCTACCAGGCAACGTTCCAGACCGCGCTCGACCTGATGACGGCCGAGGATAACATCGCCGTCGGGGCCGCGATCAACGGCCATGTCTATAATTTCTGGCAGGACCGCACGAACGTACTCGGCCTCTGGCGGCGCACCACCGTCGCGTCCTACAAGACCGACAAGCCGGATTGGCAGACGATCATTGACTTCGACAGTCTGGCGGCGGAAGAGGGGGTGAAATGGGTGTTCAGCGGCGCCAGCCGGCTTTACCCCGATTTCAGCCGCTGCCTGCTCAGCCTGTCGCCGGATGGCGGCGATGCCAGCGAGATGCGCGAATTCGCTATCGAAAGCAGGTCCTTCGTCGAGGGTGGCTTTCGTGCTCCCGCCTCGAAATCGAACTTCAGCTGGCTGGACGAGGACACGGTCATCGTTTCCGCCGCCTTCGAGGAGGACGACAAGACCCAGTCCGGCTATCCGCGCGTGGTCAAGCTCTGGCGGCGCGGCACGCCACTGGAAACGGCGATGCCGATCTTCGAGGCGCTGAAGCAGGATCTCGCCGCCGGCGGATCCGTCGAATTCGACGGTGACAGGCGCCACGTCTTTCTGGCCCGGACGCTCGACTTCTTCGCCTCGCACAGTTTCCTGCGGCTGCCTTCTGGCGAGAACCGGCGCATCCCGTTGCCGGACGACGTCACCGATACGGCGCTGTTCAAGGGCCAGCTTGTCTTCGGCGTGCGTACCCCGTGGACGGCGCCGGACGGCACGCTGTGCAAGCCCGACGGGCTCTATTCACTCGATTTCGAGCGCTGGATCGAAACCGGTCTGTTCGGATCCGTCGATATCGTGCTCGAGCCGGCGCACCGTGTCTCGATCGCCGGCATCGCCCGCACGCAGGCCCGGCTGTTCATCAATTTGATGGACAATGTGCGCGGCAAGGTCATCGCCGGCGAGCGCAGCGACAGCGGCTGGGAGTTCAAGCCCGTTGCATTGCCCGAAAACGGCAATGTCGGCATCAGCCATGCCGAGCATTTCGGTTCCAGCGTCTCCTTCTCCTTCACCGATTTCCTGACGCCGAGCTCGATCATCTGGTCGGACGACAATGCCGCGGCGCTGGCAACGGTGAAGTCGCAGCCGGCGCGCTTCGATGCGTCGTCCCTGGTCTCCGAACAGTTCGAGGCGCGCTCGAAGGACGGCACGATGATCCCGTACTTCGTCGTCAGGCGGCGCGACCAGGACGGGCCGGTGCCGACATTGCTTTACGGCTATGGCGGCTTCGAAGTGCCGCTGCTGCCCGGCTATGCCGGCGTGCGCGGCAGGCTGTGGCTGGAAAAGGGCAATGCCTATGTGCAGGCCAACATCCGCGGTGGTGGCGAGTTCGGCCCGAACTGGCATCAGGCCGCGCTCAAGGCCAATCGCCAGAATGCATTCGACGATTTCGCCGCGGTGGCGCAAGATCTGGTCAAACGCGGCATCGCCACACCGGCCACGCTGGGCATCCAAGGCGGTTCGAACGGGGGCTTGCTGACTGGCGTCTCGCTGACGCAACGCCCGGAATTGTTCGGCGCGGTGATCATCGACGTGCCGCTGCTCGACATGCTGCGTTACACCGAGCTGCCGCCCGGCGCGTCATGGATGGCCGAGTATGGCGATCCGGCGAAGCCGGAAGAGGCAGCCTGGCTCGCCTCCTATTCGCCCTACCAGCATGTAGACACGGATGCAGCCTATCCGCCGGTACTGCTGACGACCTCGACTGCCGACGACCGCGTCCATCCCGGCCATGCCCGCAAGATGGCGGCGCGGCTGCAGGCGGCGGGCCATGGCAAGACGCTGTTCTTCGAAGAGACCGAGGGCGGGCATGGCGGGCGTGGCGATCGGCGGCCGCAGGCCGCACAGGCGGCGATGAAGTACGTCTTCCTGCAGCGGGCCCTGACTGGCACCAATTGACCGACATCGCTTGACCGGTACGGCTTGAACTGAGGGCTGGAGGCAGCCTAAGGTACATGCATGGCTCGGCTGGCGAAATCGGGGTGCGCATTTGGGGTGGCGGTGACGCCGTCGCCGCGCACGCTTCGCGCCGAGCTGTTGCGGCTGTGCGCCCGTATCGGCTATTCGCCGCCCGCTGTCCTCTAACGAATCCGCCCCGGCGCGAAAGCTGCCGGATTGGTTCAAGAGGAAAGACCAGACATGACCTACCAGAATTATTCGCTGAAGCAGCTTCAGCAGATCGATGCCGCGCATCACCTTCATCCGTTCACCGACCACAAGGAGATGCGCGAGACCGGCTCGCGCATCATCACTCACGCCAACGGTCCGTTCATCTACGATGCCGAAGGGACGGAAATCCTCGACGGCATGGCCGGGCTATGGTGCGTCAATGTCGGCTACGGCCGCGACGAGCTTGCCGACGCCGCCTACGCCCAGATGAAGGAATTGCCCTACTACAACTCCTTCTTCAAATGCTCGACGCCGACGCCGGTTCTGCTGTCGAAAAAGCTGGCGGAAATCGCGCCAAGGCACATCAACCAGGTGTTCTACGGCTCATCCGGTTCGGAGGCCAACGACACGGCGCTGCGCCTCGTCCGCCACTATTGGGTGCTGGAAGGCAGGCCCGAGAAGAACCGCATCATCTCGCGCAAGATGGGCTACCACGGCTCGACCATAGCCGGTGCCTCGCTCGGCGGCATGGATTTGATGCACAAGCAGCTCGGCGGCGCCGTGCCCAACATCGTCCATGTGATGATGCCCTATGCCTATGAGCTGGCACTGCCTGGCGAAAGCGACCATGATTTCGGCCTGCGCGCGGCAAAAGCGGTCGAGGACGCGATCCTCGAAGCTGGCGCCGACAAGGTCGCCGCCTTCATCGGCGAGCCGGTGATGGGGGCAGGCGGGGTGAAGATCCCGCCGATGAGCTATTGGCCGGAAGTGCAGCGCATTTGCCGCAAATACGATGTACTGCTGATGCTGGACGAGGTTATCACCGGCTATGGCCGCACCGGCGAATGGTTCGCCGCACAAGCCTTCGACGTCGAGCCCGACACCATCACCACGGCCAAGGCGCTGACCTCCGGCTATCAGCCGCTGTCGGCGCTGCTTGTCGGCGACCGCATCGCGGCGACGCTGGTCGAAAAGGGCGGCGAATTCTATCACGGCTACACCTATGCCGGGCATCCGGTGGCCTGCGCGGTGGCGCTGAAGAACCTCGAGATCATCGAGCGCGAGGGCCTGATCGAGCGCGTCAGGAACGACACCGGGCCTTACTTCGCCAAGGCGCTGCAGGAACGTTTCGGTGGGCATGATCTGGTTGGCGAGGTGCGCTCGTTCGGGCTGATGGGGGCGATCGAGATCGTCAAGGACAAGGTGACCAAGGAGCGCTTCCTGCCGGCCGGCAGCGCGGCGGTGATGGTTCGCGACCACGCCCTTGCCCAAGGCATGATGCTGCGCGCCACCGGCGACACGATGATCCTGTCGCCGCCGCTGATCTGGACGCGCGAGACGATCGACATGGCCTGCGACCGCATCGCCAGGGCGCTCGACCTGGCCGAAGCAGATTTGCGCAAGCGGTAAGATGGAACGATCGCCGGGCGTCCGGTAATCGGGCGCCCGGAGTTTGAATGCCGCTTTATGGCGAAGAGTTCGCCAGGCGAGGCTGTTGGCAGTATCGACGACCACGCGTGATCACTGGCCCGCCTTGACACCGATGACGTGCCCCTTCGCGTCAGTGACCAACATCCCTTTCGATTGGTCCAAGATCACAACAATGTTGCCGAAAGGATCGCGGACACGGGCGCACCGCCCGACCGCGATCTCGAATGGCGGTTGCACAGCCTCACCGCCGGCGGCCAAGAATTCCTCAAACGCGTCGTCCACGTTATCGACCAGGATGTCGGTCTCGGGACCGATATGAAGATGGACAACCAGCTCCGCATCGGTTTCAGGCAGCGCAAAGCCGGCGGCTTCATCGTCCCGCCAAACGAGCGCATGACCGAGACGATCCCCATAGAACGATACGGCTGCATCGAGGTCGCTCACGCGCAATAGATGATTATCGAGCTTGCGGAATAATGGTCTTTTTCGAGGCTCGTGCGCCATTACGGGACCTCAATATGTGAAGAGATTCGTGCGGCCGTATAGCCTCTAATGAAATAGTCTTCGCGACTATGTCTGCAACTGGGTTGCCTTCAAGCTTTCGAGCCCGCTCGGTGGAAATGGTAGCGAGCCGAAATTCATGTGGGGGTCGTGAGCGGAAATTCAAACTGAGACAGCACCGAAGGGCCGCATCAGCGACGCGGCAATCGGAATATAGCTCCGACGACATGGCGAAAACGCAAAAACCGCGCTCCATCGGAACGCGGCTTTGCCAGATACGCATGGTGCTTCGCCAACAATACACTTGCGAAACTTACGGCGAAACTTACGGGCTCCGGTACGCGAGACCTGATCCGGAGCGCCGGGCGGATGTCCGCCTCGCAATCCGTTTTAAACGCACATCGTTACTGCAGGGTTAGCAAGAGCTTAAGCAAACCTAAATTTGCCGACTTTCCGCTTTGGGCAGATCGAAAACTATGAAATTTGACCTTACGCAGGGTCACCGCGCAGGAAATTGATGATGCCGGAAAAATCCGCGCCGGCATTGCCTTGTGCGTTGAACAGCGCATAGAGCTGGGCTGCCTCGGCGCCGAGCGGCGTTGCCGCACCGACGCTCTGTGCGGCCTCCTGCGACAGTTTCAGGTCCTTCAGCATCAGTGCCGCTGCAAACCCGGGCTTATAGCCATTGTTGGCGGGCGATGTCGGCACAGGGCCGGGCACCGGGCAATAGGTGGTCAGCGACCAGCACTGGCCAGACGAGGTCGAGGCGACGTCGAACAGCGCCTGGTGCGACAGGCCGAGCTTTTCCGCCAGCACGAAGGCCTCGGCAACGCCGATCATCGAAATGCCCAAAATCATGTTGTTGCAGATCTTCGCGGCCTGCCCGGCGCCGTCGTCGCCGCAATGAACGATGCGGCCGGCCATTGGCTTGAGGATCGGTTCGGCCTTGGCGAAGGCGTCCTTCGAACCGCCGGCCATGAAGGTCAGCGTGCCGGCCGCCGCACCGCCCGTCCCGCCGGAGACCGGCGCGTCGATCGTCAGCAATCCGTGCTTGGCCGCGGTGGCATGGGCCTTTCGTGCCGACTCGACGTCGATGGTCGAGGAATCGATGAACAACGCGCCTTTTTTCGCCTTGGCCGCGATGTCTGCGTAAACCGACAGTACATGCTTGCCGGCCGGCAGCATGGTGATGACCGCATCGGCATCCTTTACCGCCGCAACGGCATTGGCCATGATGACGACGCCGTGCTCCCTGGCGATGACGAGGTTTTCCGGCACCAGGTCGAAGCCGTGCACGGCATACCCGGCCTTGACCAGGTTGGCGGCCATCGGATTTCCCATATTGCCGAGGCCGATGAAGGCGATGGTGGTCATAATGGCACTCCGCGGTTTGGGTAAGGCAGGCAGTAGGCAGTAGGCGACCTATTCGGGCGCAAGTTTGCTAATAAGTTGGCGAAGCATTTTTCCGATGCCCTCGGTCGCTAACGGTACGTGATAAGCTTGGTCATGCGTGGCAAGGCCAATGCGTTCAGCGATCTCAAGGTGTGTCTCGAACTCCTTCAACGATCCTTGGGCTATCCTGAGAAATTGCTGATAGGAGCCTCTGTTGTCTCGACCATAACCTTCCGCGATGTTTGCAGGAATAGAGGTTGCTGAGCGGCGAATTTGGCTGGTCAACCCATACAATTCTTCTTTTGGCCATGCCTTGGTCAAGGAGTAGGTGGTGACGGCCAGATCCATCGCCTGCTGCCATACGATAAGATCCTTGTACGAATTGATCTTGCCGGTCATCTTCCTGCCTACTGCCTACTGCCTACTGCCTACTGCCTACTGCCTACTGCCTTACCGTACGATCAGCGCGCGAGCGATGATGACGCGCATGATCTCGTTGGTGCCTTCGAGGATCTGGTGGACGCGCAGATCCCGTACCAGCTTCTCGATGCCGTAATCGTGCAGATAGCCATAGCCGCCATGCAGCTGCAGGGCGTCATTGGCGACGTTGAAGCCGGTGTCGGTGACGAAGCGCTTGGCCATTGCCGACCATTTTCCGGCATCCGGCGCCTTGCGGTCGAGCTTCGAGGCGGCGGTGTAGAGGAAGATGCGCGCTGCCTGCAGTTCGGTCTCCATGTCGGCGAGTTTGAACTGCAGCGCCTGGAATTGGTTGATCTTCGACCCAAAGGCCTTGCGCTCGGCCGTGTAGGCGAGCGCCTTGTCGAGCGCCGATTGCGCGCCGCCGAGCGAACAGGCGGCGATGTTCAAGCGGCCGCCGTCGAGCCCGGCCATGGCGATGCCGAAGCCGGCGCCTTCTGCCGACAAAAGGTTTTCCGCCGGCACCTTGCAGTCCTCGAAGACGACCTGGCGGGTCGACTGCATGTGCCAGCCCATCTTGTGTTCGTTGGCGCCGAAGGAAAGGCCGGGCGCATCGTTCGACACGACGAAGGTGGAAATGCCTTTCGGCCCGTCGGCGCCGGTGCGCGCCATGACGACATAGAGGTCGCTGTCGCCGGCACCGGAGATGAACTGCTTGGCGCCGTTCAGCACATAGTCACTGCCGCTTTTGACCGCGCGCGTCTTCAGCGCCGCCGCATCCGAGCCCGAGCCCGGCTCGGTCAGGCAGTAGCTTGCCAGCCATTCCATCGAGGTCAGTTTGGGCAGGAAGCGCCGGCGCTGCTCGTCGCTGCCGAAGCGGTCGATCATCGATGCTGCCATGTTGTGGATCGAGATGAAGGCGGAAAACGTCGGATCGGCACGCGAAAGCGCCTCGAAGATCAGCACGGCGTCGAGCCGGCCGAGCCCCGAGCCGCCGACATCGTCGCGGACATAGATGCCGCCAAGGCCGAGCGGGCCGGTCTCGCGGATCACGTCGGCGGGGAAATATTTGTTGCGATCCCAGTCGAGTGCGTTCGGCGCCACACGATCGGCGGCGAAGGCCTCGGCCATCTCTTGGATGGCGCGCTGGTCCTCGTTGAGTTCGAACTGGCTGGTGCCCGCATCGACAGCGGCGTCCATGGCGTGCTCCCTGATGTTTCCGGCCTGCTGGCCTGTCGTTTTTGGCTTTGCGCGCCGTCCAATCTAGACCAATGATGCCGCCGCGCAACCCGACCGTCTGCGCAGCCGCTGTGTGCGAATGCGCTTTGGAGCAAAGTGTGACGACAAATTTCGACGAACTGCTTGGACGCTTCCATGCCTATCTCCAGGCGTTCGATGATGCGCTGGTGCGCGACGCCGTGGCCCGAATCGGCTGGGACATGCCAAGCCGGCCGCTCGAACCGCATGCACTGCCTTGTCTGGTCCAGCTCGACCGTATCGTCGAACTCGCTCCCGCTGCGGCCAAGCCGCTGGTTCGGCTGGTTGCGGAGCGTCGCGGCGATCTGCACTGGGGCCAGACCTACAGCGAGGCGGATTTCGGCAAGACATTCATCGACAACTACGGCTGGCTGGAGGTATTCGGCACGCGCGGTCATTTCGTCAATGAAGAGGTCGCGGCCGGCCTGCTGATCCTTGGGCCCGACATCGTCTACCCCGATCACCACCATGTCGCGGAGGAGATCTACGTCCCGCTTACCGGCGGCACCGAATGGCGCATGGGCGATGGCGGTTTTCGCCTTCGAGCGGCGGGCGAGGTGATCCACCATGCCTCTGACGTCAGCCACGCCATGCGCACCGGCAAGGAGCCACTGATGGCGCTCTATCTCTGGCGCGGCGGGCCACTGGCAGCCAAGTCGACGATCACCGGAACCGTTGCGCAGGGCAGGGACTGATATGGCCAAGGCGATCATGCTGCAGGGCACGGGTTCGGATGTCGGCAAGACGGTGCTCGTCGCCGGTCTTTGCCGCGCGGCGAAGAAGCGCGGCTTGAAAGTGCGGCCGTTCAAGCCGCAGAACATGTCGAACAACGCGGCTGTCGCCGATATTCCAGGCGTTTCAAGCGGCGGTGAGATCGGCCGCGCGCAATGGCTGCAGGCGATCGCCTGCGGCGTGCCGCCGACCATCCACATGAATCCGGTGCTGCTCAAGCCGCAGACCGATGTCGGCGCTCAAGTCGTCGTGCAGGGCAAGGTGTTCGGCGAGGCGCGGGCGCGCGACTACCAGGCGCTGAAGGGCCGGTTGATGGATGCGGTGCTGGACTCCTGGGCGAAGGTCGGCGAGGGCGCCGATCTGGTCATTGTCGAGGGCGCCGGCTCGCCGGCCGAGATCAATCTCAGGAGCCGAGACATTGCCAATATGGGCTTTGCGACGCGCGCCGGCGTGCCGGTGATCCTGGTCGGCGATATCGATCGCGGCGGTGTCATCGCCTCGGTCGCTGGCACCCATCTGATCCTGCCGGAGGAGGACCGGCGTATGATCGTCGGCTACCTCATCAACAAGTTCCGTGGCGATGTCTCGCTGTTCGATGACGGCATCGAGGCGATCGAAAAATTCACTGGCTGGCGCTGTTTTGGCATCGTGCCGTGGCTGAAGGCGGCGGCGCGGCTGCCGTCGGAGGATTCCGTCGTGCTCGAACGGCTGGCGTCCGGCCAGAGGCGCGCGCTGAAGATCGCCGTGCCGGTGCTCCCGCGCATCGCCAATTTCGACGACCTCGACCCGCTCAAGGCCGAACCGCAGGTCGAGGTGGTGTTCGTGCCGCCTGGCCAACGCCTGCCGCAGGATGCAGGGCTGGTGGTCATTCCCGGCTCAAAGTCGACGATCGGCGATCTCGTGAAATTCCGCGAGAATGGCTGGGACCGCGACCTTGCCGCGCACAGGAAACGCGGTGGCCATATCGTCGGTATTTGCGGCGGCTTCCAGATGCTCGGCCATAGCGTGCGCGATCCCGACGGCATCGAGGGCAGCGTTACCGAGACGCAAGGCCTCGGCCTGCTCGACGTCGAAACGGTTATGGAGTCGGAAAAGACGGTGCGCAATGTCAGCGCGCGCTCGGTGCCGTTCGATCTGCCGCTCGAGGGCTACGAAATCCATCTCGGCCGCACCACCGGTCCCGACACGCTGCGGCCATCCGCCGTTATCAACGGCGTCGATGACGGCGCCATCTCCGCCGACGGCAAGGTGCTGGGCAGCTATATGCACGGGCTGTTTTCCGCGGACGCCTTCCGGGCGAAATTCCTCGAAAGCCTCGGCGTCAAGGGCGGCGGCATCGACTACCGCGCCGAGGTCGAACGGGCACTGGACGAGATCGCAGCCGAACTGGAAACCCACCTCGACTGCGACGCGATTTTCGGGCTGGCGCGTTAGCTGGCGGCTTCGTCAGCCTTCGGCCAGTAGGTGCCGAACGACCAGACATTGCCTTCCGGATCGCGGCAGATGAATTCGCGGCTGCCATAGTCGCGGTAGGTGAGCTCTTCCAGAATCTCGGCGCCGGCGGTTTTTGCCCGAGCGTATGCCGCGTCGGCGTCAGCGACCGCGACATAGATCGACTTGCCGCCGCCCGAGCCGGGCGCGCCGACCATCTTTCCATAGGCATCGTCGCGGGCCGTGCCGAGCATGATGATCGAGGAGCCGAATGTGAGTTCGGCATGGTGCACCACGTCGCCTTCGCCATAGCGGGTGCGGACGCTGAAGCCGAAGGCCTCGCACAACCAGTCGATCATTTTGCCGGCATTTCTGTAGCGCAGCGCCGGGTAAAGCCGCGGTGCTTCGGTGGTGTTCGGCATGGCTGATCTCCTTCGCTGTGTTGGTCGATCAACCCAGTCTGGGCGAAGGCCGGTCGCGCGTCTTGAAGAAATGTTACCTCACGGCGACAGTCGTCGGCGTCACGCCTGCGAGGTCGCGAAACTCGCGCACCAGATGCGCCTGGTCGGCATAGCCGCAGTCGGCGGCGATGTCGGCCCAATCGCTGTTGGCCTTTCTCGACAGGCAAAGCGCGTGGTTGAAGCGGACGATGCGCGAGAGCGTCTTGGGTCCAACGCCGACCGCGTCCGAAAATTTTCCGGCGAGATGCTTGCGGCTCCAGCCAAGCTTTTCGGCCAGCGTCGAGATGCGGGTCCGACCACTCGTCGAGACGATCGTCTCATAGGCCCAGACAATTTCGGCTTGAGTGCCGTCTGTGGTTGCCAACCGGTCGGCGACGAAGGCCTCGGCGATGGCAAAGCGTGAGCTCCAATCCGGCGCATTGCCAAGCCTTTCGCGAAGCGCGACGCCTCCAACGCCGAGCACGTCATCCAGGCCGACCATGCGGTCGGTCAGTTCGCTCATCGGCCGGCCGAAGAAGCGACGAGCGCCGAGCGGGGTGAAATTGATCTGCACACAGCAGGCGCCGCCGAAGGATTCGATCACCACCGGCCCGGCGTAGAGGCCGGCGGCAAAACTGGCGAAGCGGTCATTGTCGCCGGGGTCCCTGCCGAGCCCGATGGCAAAGGGTTCGGCAAAGCTGATGACCAGCGGCACGGTCAGCGAGGCATATTCGATGACACGGAAATGGCCTGGCATGGTTTCGCGAAAGCCGCACATGTCGGTGACGGCGCCTTGAAGCCGATGACTGGGCGCGCGCCGCACCATCTCGAACCGATCGAGCCCTGGGCTGTCGTGGCGGCTGCCGTCTTCGCTGGCGGGCATGTGCTTCCCTCGTCCAGGAATTCTAACAGACCATCCTGCAGAATCAAAAGCGGCCCGCGTTTTGGCGGGCGCGGCGAGTTTCCAGTGAATAAGAATTGTCTGGACGTGTTTAAGCGCCGCGCATCAGGCAGCCGGCGGCCAGCACGATGTAGGCGATGACGACAATCCACGCGGCATTCAAAGGGATAAACGCAAGAACGCCAAGCGCGGCGAGAACGCCGATGATGGCGATAACAAGGGATATGATGAAAATAAGCTGGGTAGGCGCACTGAGATTCATGTTCGGTCCCTCCTCAACATGATTCGTACAACGGCATACTATCAGTCGCGCGGTCACACACCAATGCGCGCGCAGCGGGGCTTGCCGGATCGGCCAGCAGTTTTCCGGCGAGAATATGGCCGGTTCGACTATGCGCACCCCGTTTGCGCCAAGCCGATTCCGCGCTACCTTCCCGACGAATCGGAAGGGGCTGATGGCGATGGGATTGCTGGACCAGATACGCTCGATCTTCGACGGCGATCCCGGCGTGCGCAAGGTGGCGGACGATCCGGTGCTGTCGGCGGAATTGCTGATGCTGTTCCGCATGATCCTGGCCGACGGGTCGGTCAGCGAGAGCGAAATGACCGCCTTCAGGCGTATCTGCCGGGACGCCTTCGGCATTCCCGAAACCAGCATCGACAGCGTCATCGAGTATCTCAACGAATTCGGCTACGAGACCAACGGCTCGCAAGCCATCGCTCAGTTTCGCGACCTCGATGTCGAGCGGCGCAAGCTGCTCGCCCGTCACATGGCCGAGATCGCCAAGGCCGATTCGCAACTTGCCGGAAGCGAGATGCAGCTGTTGCGCCGCACCCTCGACCTGCTCGACATCAGCCCGGCCGATGTGGTGAAGCCGCAAGACTGAGTCATCGGCTGACTGCTGACGTTCTGAGCGTCATTTTGTCTGTAATAGGTCATCCTCCAGGATAACCTGTCACAGAAATTGCCGTGTCTCACTTATGTGGTGAAGTCCAGCACTGTCACCGTAGTTCCCCGTTTTGTACATCTAGCGAAAAAAATCTTTAGGCATCTAATTGCTCTATTAACCTTTGCGTATCCATCGCAAACTTTTTAAACTGTTCGATAATCTTCGACAAGTTCCTTGCTCCTCCAAATCCCTTGAAAGTACCATCCTTTACTGTTACAAAAAACCAATCTATTTCGTCGCCATACTGAAAGCTTACGTCTGTAAACTTTCTTCCATAGAGCTGCGTCCCGTGCAAATCTATTGAAACTTCCCATCCAGGGTTGTCGATCGTATCAATTTTTATCCCGTATTGGTGTTCCCAATCGCCGTTGCACTGCCCTTGGTACCACTCCTCTAACCACTCGATCATTGATAGGTCGACCATTAGCCCCTCCTGTTAGTCGTTTGGAACAGAAGGAGGTTTATCGCCTCCTTTGTTGGGATTTGGCTTTACAGGGTCCCGACGCCCCGTTTCGCCGCCTCCTTAGCCATTCTAATGTCCGCCATTGTTGCCGGTCGAATCCTTGCTTTCTTTGTGGCTAGACTCGACACTCCGCTCGCCTGATTGACCGCGATCGGTGTAGTTTTCACGTGAGGGGGTAGGTATGCTTTGTGGATCAAGCCGTGCCACGAAGCTGCTCACCCCTGTTCCTGCAGCCTTTTCGCAATTGCCCGATGCAAATCGGGAGCGGCGGCGACCAGCGCCTTGGCGGCTTCGGATTGCGGGTGGTCGAGCACTTCGCTCGTCCTGCCGCGCTCGACGATCTTGCCGTCATGCATGACCATCACTTCGTCGGTGATGGCGCGGGCGACGGTCAGATCATGGGTGATGAACAGATAGGCGATGCCGAGTTTCTGGTTGAGTTCGGCGAACAAATCGAGGATCTGCGCGCGGATCGAGACGTCGAGCGCCGAGACCGGCTCGTCGGCGACGATCAGCTTCGGCCGGGTGATGATGGCGCGGGCGATCGACAGGCGCTGGCGCTGGCCGCCCGAAAACTCGTGCGGATATTTGTCCATGTCTTTAGGCGACAGGCCGACCTCGTGCAGCGCATGCGCCACCATTTCGCGCCGCGCGGCGGGCGCCGGCTTCTTCTCCAGCACATGCAGCGGCTCGGCCACCAATCTCTCGACCTTCTGGCGTGGGTCGAACGAACCATACGGGTCCTGGAACACGACCTGCATGTCGCGCCGCGCCGGCTTCAGCTCCGCCTCGCTCTTGCCGGTGAGGGTGTCGCCACGGAAGCGGATCCCACCGGCCGTCGGCTTGTCCAGCGCCAGGACCATGCGGGCGAGCGTCGACTTGCCGCAGCCGGAGCGCCCCACGAGCGCCACCGACTGGCCGGGCGCCATCGAGAAGGAGACATCGTCGACGGCGCGGATGGGAGCTGCCGGTTTCAACAGCGATATGCGCCGTCCGGGATAGTCCCGCGTTACGTTCGCTACCTGAAGCAGCGGTTTGGCTGATCCGCTGTCATGCGTGCGGGCTCGCGCCGGCAAATGCATCGAGGCCTGCGCCAGTTGGCGCGTGTAGGGGTGAAGCTGTTCGGATAGCGTGCGGGCCGTGTCGCCGGCCTCCATCACCTCGCCATGGCGCAGGATGGTGATGCGGTCCGCCATCTCCGTCACCACGGCGAGGTCGTGCGAGATGAGCAGAAGACCCATGCGGTTTTCCGCTACGAGGTCGCGCAGAAGGTCGAGGATCTGCGCCTGCAGCACCACGTCGAGCGCGGTCGTCGGCTCGTCGGCAATCAGCAGCTTGGGTTTCAGCGCACAGGCAATGGCAATGACGACGCGTTGGCGCTGGCCGCCGGAGAGTTCGTGCGGATAACGCGACAGCGGGAATTGTGCTGCCGGCAGGCCGACCCGGTCGAGCATTTTTCGCGCCCGTTCCTCGGCGTCGGCGCGGCTTGCCCTGGTGTGCCAGCGAATACCCTCGGCGACCTGCTCGCCGATGGTCTTGACCGGATTGAGCGCCGTCATCGGCTCCTGGAACACCATGCCGATATCGTCGCCGCGCAGCGCGCACATCTGGTCCTCGCTGGCGGCAAGGATGTCGATGCCGTCGAAGGTGATGCGTCCGCTGGTGTGCGCCGCCCAGGGCAGAAGCTGCATGACGGTGAGCGCCGTCATCGACTTGCCGGAGCCGGATTCGCCAACGAGCCCCATCACTTCGGCCGGCGCGACGGAAAGTTCGATGTCTCTGAGGATACGGGTGCTGCCGATGGTCAGCGACAGCTTGTCGATTTCGAGCAGGCTCATCGCTGCCGCCGCGATTTCGGATCGAGAATGTCGGCAATGCCGTCGCCAAGCAGGTTCAGGCCAAGCACGGTGACGACGATCGCCATGCCCGGAAAGATCGCCATCCAGGGCGCCACCACCATGCGGGTCTGGGCGTCGAACAGCATGCGGCCCCAGCTCGGCATCGGCGGCTGGGTGCCCAGCCCGACATAGGAAAGCCCGGCTTCGGCCAATATGCCCAGCGCGAACTGGATGGTGCCTTGCACCAGCAGCAGCGTGGCGATGTTGGGCAGCACATGTTCGATGCTGATCAGCGTCCTGCTTTTGCCGGCGGCGCGGGCGGCGAGGATGAATTCGCGCGGCCAGATCGCCAGGGCGCCGGCCCGGGCGACGCGCGCGAACACCGGGACGTTGAAGATGCCGATGGCGATGATGGCGTTGAACGCGCCCGGCCCGAAGATGGCGGTGATCATGATTGCCGAAAGCAGCGCCGGAAAGGCGAAGACCAGGTCGTTCAGCCGCATCAGCACGTCGTCGGCGATGCCGCCGCGCGCCGCGGCAAAGGCGCCGAGCGGCACGCCGATGCCCATGCCGATGCCGACCGCCACCAGCGCCACGGCGATCGAGTTGCGGGCGCCGACCATGATCATCGACAGGATGTCGCGACCGAAATGGTCGGTGCCGAACCAGTGCGCCAGCGATGGCGCCTGGGTCTTGTCAGAAATGACCAGCTTGGTGACATCGTAAGGCGTCCAGAAGAAGGACAGGATCGCGACCGCGGCCACCAGCGCGGTGATGACGAAGCCGGCGAGGAACGAACGGTTTCGAAACGCCCTGGCCAGGATGCCGGCAAGGTTCTCGTCGGGGATGTCGATATGCAGCGTCATTGCCGGCCTCTCAGGCGCGGATCGACCACCGCATAGGAGAGATCGACAACGAAATTGACGACGATGACAGCGGCGACCAGCAGCATGACGACGCTCTCGACCACGATCAGGTCACGCTGGTTGATCGCCTGGAACACCAGCCGCCCGAGGCCGGGCAAATAGAAGACGTTTTCGATGATGATGGTGCCGGCAAGCAGGAAGGCGAATTGCAGGCCTAAAATGGTGACCACCGGGATCATGGCGTTGCGCAGCGCATGCCGCCACAAGACAAGGCGATAGGGCAGGCCCTTGGCGCGGGCGGTTCGGATGTAGTCCTCGTTCAGCACTTCGATCAGCGCCGAGCGGGTGACCCGGGCAAGGATAGCCGCCTGCGGCAGAGCGAGGGCGACCGCCGGCAGGAGCAGCGATTTCAGCGCCGGCCAGACGCCGGCGCTCCAGCCGGGAAAACCGCCGCCAGGCACCAGCCGCAGCCAGACGGCGAACAGATAGATCAGCATCAGCGCAAACCAGAAATTGGGCACTGCAACGCCAAGCTGGGCGGCGCCCATCGCGATCGTGTCGCCGGCCCGGCCGCGCCGGCTGGCGGAGAACAGCCCGACCGGGATGGCAATGACGGTGGACAGCGCCAGCGCCATCAGCGCCAGCGGCAGCGAGACGACGAGGCGCTCGCGGACCAGATCGATGACCGGCACCGAATAGGTGTAGGAACGGCCGAAATCGAGGCTCAGCAAGCCGCCGGCCCAATGCAGATAGCGGAGCACGACGGGAGCGTTGAGGCCCATCTGATTGCGCAGCAATTCGATCTGGTCGGCGCTGGCGTTCAGGCCAAGCATCAGCCGTGCCGGGTCGCCGGGAATGATCTCCAGCACGGCAAAGACCACCATCGAGGCCAGAACCAGCGTGACGACGGCGATGGCGAGGCGCTTGAGCAGGTAGGCGGTCATGGACGTTGAGGAACCGCTGTGTTGCCGGACGCAAAAACCGGGCGAAGCTTGCGTTCCCGCCCACCCCCCTCTGTCCTGCCGGACATCTCCCCCTCAAGGGGGGAGATTGGCAGTTTCCACGTTGACACTGTCCTTGCAACGCTAGTGGTTAGCGAAAGCGGCGATGAGGGCTCAATCTCCCCCCTTGAGGGGGAGATGTCCGGCAGGACAGAGGGGGGTGTGACGGAGTGCAACTTTCGCCCTTCTGTCAGCGGCTCAATCCGTCCACTTCACCTTGGTCAGGTCGTTGGCCTGGATCGGGGCGTTTTCCCATAGGCCTTGCAGTTTGGCGTCCCAGACGCCGACCTTCGGCAATTCGTAGAGGAAGCCGACCACGGCGTCGTCGGCCAGGACCTTCTGCGCTTCGCCGAGCAGCGTCATGCGCTTGGCTTCATCGGAGGTAAGGTTCAGCTCGTCGATGATCTTGTCGAAGGCCGGATTGTCGTAGTTGAAATAATAGTCCTTGCGCGAATAGATATCGATGTCGTTGGGCTCGGTATGGGAAACGATGGTCAGGTCGTAATCCTTCTTGGTGAAGACCTGGTCCAGCCACTGCGCCCATTCGACCGGGATGATCTCGAGATCGATGCCGATTTCGCGAAGCTCGGAGGCGATGATCTCGCCGCCAAGCCGCGCATAGGAGGGCGGCGGCAGCTTCAGCGTCGCCTTGAAGCCATTCTCCAGGCCGGCTTCCTTCAGCAACTCCTTGGCCTTCTCTACATTGTGCGGATAGAGGCCGGTGAGGTCGACATAGGCCTTGCTGGCGGGCGACATATGCGAGCCGATCGGCACGCCGAGCCCGGCCGAGGCACCGTCGATGATCGCCTTGCGATCGAGCGCAAAGGAAATCGCCTGCCTGACCTGCAGCTTGTCGAAGGGCGGCTTCTTGTTGTTGATCGACAGGATGGTTTCGCCCTCGGTCGAGCCGATCACCACCTTGAAGCGCGGGTCGTCCTTGACCTGGGCGACACTGTCAGGATCGAAGAACGGAAAGGCCTGGATGTCGCCGGACAGCAGCGCCGGAACAGCAGCGGCGGCATCCGGAACGATGCGGAACTCGGCCTTGTCGAGAAATACCGGGGCGCCCCAGTAATTGTCCGACTTGACCAGCGTGATCGATGAGCCCTTGGCCCAGCTCTGGAACTTGAACGGGCCGGTACCGATCGGCTTTTCCTTGTTGGTGTCGGCTGTCTCAGGCGCGACGATAACCGCGTCGCCCCAGCCCATATTGTAGAGGAACGAGCCTTGCGGGTTCTTCAGCGTGACCGTCACCGTCGCGGGATCGACGACCTCGACCTTGTCGATGGCGGCGAACAGGCCCTTTTGCGCGTTGACGGAATTGTCGGCGCGGGCACGATCGAGCGAGAATTTCACGTCGTCGGCGTTGAAGTCGCTGCCATCATGGAATTTCACGCCTGTGTGCAGCTTGAAAGTGTAAACCTTACCGTCGTCGGAAATGCTCCAGCCTTCAGCGAGATCGGGCAGCACTTCGCCATTCGGGCCGATGCGGGTCAGGCCCTCGAAGACGTTGGCATAGAGCACCTCGTCGATTGCCGCGGCGGCACCCGCGGTCGGGTCGAGATGCGGGGGTTCAAGCGTAATGCCGATGACCAGGTCGGTGCGCGCGGCCATCGCCGAGGTCCCGGCGGCCAACGCCAGCGCCGCAGCGGCCAGAATGGTTTTCCACAATTTCATCGTGCAACTCCCCATATCTAAAACACGTGCTCAAACCCGGGCGGATAGAAGCGTGAATTCGCCGCCGAGTAAATTGCGTTTCGTACCGTCCGCCGCCGCCGGGAGGAATGTTTTTCCGCCCATAGCCGGATCATCGCGGGCCGGCGCTCCTCAGCAGAACGCCGAGGCCGATGGCCATCACCTTTGCCGAGTCCAGCATATCGGCAATGCCGACCCATTCGTCGGGTCGGTGGGCAAGGTCGAGAATACCCGGGCCATAAGCGATGCAGTCATAGATGTGGCCGATGCGGGCGATGTGCTTCTGGTCGTAGGTGCCCGGCGAAATCACATAGTCCGGCTCGCGGTCGAATATCTCCATGATGCCTTGCGCGACCGCCTTCACCACCGGTGCGTCGCGCTCGGTCATCAGCGGCAGCACTTCCATCAGATCGCGGATTTCGTAATCGAATTTCTTGCGCTCGCGCTTAAGCCGCTCGAGGATATCGATCACCTCGCTCTTGACCGTGCCGAGATCCTCTTCGAGCAGGAAACGTCGATCGATGGTCAGCCGGCAGGAATCGGGCACGTTGGGCGAGGGCAGGCCGGGCCGGAAATCCTCCGTCTGGCCGCCATGGATCGAGTTGATGTTCATGGTCGAGCGTTTTGCGCCTTCGGGCACGACCGGCATGCGCGTCATCTTGCGGTCGAGCGCCGGAAACAGCTCATCCTCGAAGGCCCGCAGCACGGCGCCCATATGGCGCACCGCGTTGTCGCCGAGGAACGGCATCGAGCCGTGCGCGATCTCGCCTTTGGTCTCGATCTCCGCCCACCAGACGCCGCGATGGCCGAGGCAGATGCGGTCCTTGTTGAGCGGCTCGGGAATGATGACGTGGTCGACCTTCGGCCTGGAGAAATAGCCGAGCTTGGCCAGATGGGCGACACCGCCAAAGCCGCCGGACTCCTCGTCGACCGTGCCCGAAATCTCGATAGCGCCGGGAAAATCGGGAAAGACCTCCATGAAGGCTTCAGCGGCGATGATCGAGGCGGCAAGCCCACCTTTCATGTCGCAAGCACCGCGGCCATAGACCTTGCCGTCCCTGACGATGCCGGCGAACGGATCGAGGCTCCAGCCGTCGCCGGGCTCGACCACGTCGATATGCGAATTGAAGTGCACGCAAGCACCCGGCGCGCGGCCATCGAAGCGGGCGACGACGTTGACGCGCGGATAACGGTCAGTGTCGCCGGGCGTGCCTTCGGCACGGATGAATTCGATCTCAAAACCGCGCTTCTTCAGCCGCGCGCCGATAAATTCGGCACACGGCCGATAGGCTTCGCCGGGCGGGTTGATGGTCGGAAAGCGGATCAGATCCGCGGCCAGCGCAACCAGATCATCGGCTCGGTCATCGATCGCCTTGAGGAGCCGTTCGTTCGGTTCGTTCATTCGGCGAATTGAGCAGCGGATGAGGCGGTTTTGCAAGCCCGATGGCGAATTGCGAGGCGATTGCGTGTCGTTACGGCAACTATTGCGGGAAATCGTTCAAATTCGCTGCTTTGGATTGGTGAAATCGTCAGGGAGTAGGTGTTAGCTCGCTGGCTTGCCATCAAAATGCTGGAGAACAGCGTGAGGGCAGGCAGGCAAGGGGCATCAAAGGGGTTTGATCGCATGAAAAACACTGTTCTCATGGCAGCAGCATTGGTAGCGATGCTGTTCGGTTCGTCGTTCGAGGGCCGGGCGGCCAGCCTGGTCGCGAACATTGATATTTCCTCACAGACGATGACGGTAAGATACGGGCTTTCGTATTACCGGTGGAGCGTTTCCACCGCCCGCAAAGGCTACATCACGCCGCGCGGCAGCTATCGTCCGCAGCGGACGGCCAGGATGTGGTATTCGCGCAAATACGATATGTCGCCGATGCCCTATTCGGTGTTCTTCCGCGGCGGCTATGCCATCCACGGCACCGGTGCCGTCCGGCAATTGGGGCGCCCGGCATCGCATGGCTGTGTGCGCCTCCACCCCAGCAACGCCGCGGCCTTCTATTCGATGGTGCGCAAAGCCGGCTTCGGCAACACGCGGATCCTGGTGACGAATTAGGCCTGTCACTGGGCCCGAAAATAAAAAACCCGCCGGAGCGGCAGGTTCGTCGGCGCCAAGTAGCACCATACCGAAATTAGTAGCATAGCTGCCGGCACAAAGCAAGAACAAAATACGTCAGTAGCGGAAAATGTTTGCTATGATTTCCGCTCAGGCGGCTTTGTCGCGCAATTTCAACGGCCGCCGCTTTTTGCGCTTGCTGATCTCCCAGCGCTTGTGGAACCACATCCACTGGCCAGGGTCTTCGCGCACCCAGCGCTCGACCACATCGTTGAGAAGCTGAGTGGTGGCGGGGACGTCGACATTGCCGCCTGCGGTGCGCGGCAAGGTGAGCTTGTCCTCGATTTCGAGCCGGAAACGATTGTTCGGCAAGCGCACGCAGCGCGCCGGGTAGACATCGCAATCGTAATGCCGGGCCAGCGTGCCTAGTACGCGGTTGCTCTCGCACGGGCGGCCGAAGAATGTCGTCTCGAGCCCGCCCGTGAATTTCTGGTCGACCAGCACGCCGATATTGCCTCCGTTCTCCAGGATGGCCGCAAGCGCGAACGAGGCGCCGGTCGAAGACGGCAGCAGCGATCCCATGCTCGAGCGGCGGGTCGAGAGGATGTAGTCGGCGAGGTAAGGGTTGTTGGGCGGGCGAAACAGCGCCGTAATGTTCATGCCGAAGGTCGCCGCAGCCACCGGCAGCAGCTCGAAATTGCCGAGATGCCCGGTGAAGACGATATGCGGCTTGTCCTCGCCAGCGATGCGCACGAAATGCTCCACGCCCTTGACCTCGACACGGCCCGGCTTCGTCGCAGCGGGATCATAGTCGAACAGAGCATCGAGGAAGATATATTCGGCCGCCAGGCGAGCCATGTTGCCCCACATGTCGGAGGCGATCGCCTCGATCTCGGCACCGCTCTTTTCGGGATAGGCCTTGCGCAGATTGTCGACGGCAACCTGATGGCGCCCTACCCAAGGGCCGATCCGGCGGGCGGCGCTGTCGGCGAAATTGAGCGCCCTGTCGGGCGGCAGCAGGCGCAGCGCGGAGATGATGATCATCGCGACCCGCGCGACCAGCCAGTAGTTGAACTGGCGAAGCCGCCGGCCATGGCGGAATCCCAGGTCCCGGCTGATCTTCCTGAAAGTCTTGCCAACCATTCTCAGCCGACGCGCAGGATGATCTTGCCGAACACGTCGCGGCCTTCCATGCGCTTCAGCGCGGCATCGATGCCGTCGAAGCCGACCTCGGTGTCGATCACCGGCGCGACAAGACCCGCCGCCATCTTCTGCATGGCGTCGGCCATATTTTCCATGCGGCAGCCGAACGAGCCGAGCAGCTTCAGCTGCTGCTGGAACAACTGCATCAAATTGATCTGCGTCGACACGCCGGAGGTCGAGCCGCAGGTGACCAGCCGTCCGCCGCGTTTTAGGCACAGCATCGAGGCGGCAAAGGTGTCGGCGCCGACATGCTCGAACACCACGTCGACGCCCTTCTTCTTCGTCAGCTTGCGCACGACGCCTTCGAAGCGGTCGTCGCGGTAATTGATGACGTGGTCGGCGCCGAGCGCCTTGGCCTTGTCGATCTTTTCGTTCGAGCCGACGGTGGTGATGACCGTGCAGCCCATCTTCTTGGCCAGCTGAATGGCGGCTGAGCCGATGCCCGAGCCGCCGGCATGGACGAGTATCGTCTCGCCGGGCTGCAGCCGGGCATTGTCGAACAGCATGTGCTCGACCGTGCCGAAGGTGACCGGCGCCACCGCCGCGCCGATTTCGCTCACGCCTGGCGGGGCGGGGACCAGAAGGCGCGCCGGCAGATTGATCTTTTCCTGCGCAAAGCCATCGAGATGGAAGCCGTGCACGCCCGAAACATGCTCGCAGAGATTGTCGCGGCCTTCGCGGCAGGCGCGGCAAAGACCGCAGGTGCGGGCGCCATAGATCGACACCAATTGCCCGGGCACAAGGCTGGAAACGCCGGGGCCGACCGCCTCGACCTCGCCGGAAGCCTCGGCGCCGACGACCAGCGGCAGCTTGCGCTTGGCAAAAGCCATGCCGCGCCAGCCCCAGACGTCGATGTGGTTCAGCGCCACGGCCTTGATGCGCAGCGTCACCTCGCCGAGCGAAGGCGGCGGCGGTGGCGGCAGGTTCACCGTTTCAAGCCGGCGATCCTCGATAAGTTGCAATGCGCGCATGCCAGATCCCAGGTTGCGCATGACCCGAGAACCGTTTCGGAAAGGACCATGCGCACGATAACAGTGCTAGAGCGGAACGGTCGCTTAGACCGGTTCCCGCGCCATGACAAGGCAGGTGTTCTGGCCGCCGAAGCCGAAGGAGTTCGACAGGACCGTGCCGACCTCGGCGTTGCGCTTGGTGTTCGGCACCACGTCGAGCACGATCGCCGGGTCGGGATTGTCGTAGTTGATGGTCGGCGGAATGACGCTTTCGCGCATCGTCATCAGCGAAAATGCAGCCTCGACGGCACCGGCAGCCGATAGGGTGTGGCCGATCATCGACTTGTTCGACGAGACGGGCATTGACGAGATACGCTCGCCGAACACCGTCGACAGCGACAAATGCTCCATCTTGTCGTTTTCGGGCGTCGAGGTGCCGTGGGCGTTGACATAATCGATCCCGTCCTCGCTCAGGCCGGCATCGGCAAGGGCGGCGCGCACCGCCGCGATCGCCGGCGAACCGTCCGGCTTGGAGCGGGTGCGATGGAAGTCGTCGGCCTTTTCGCCGCAGCCGCGCAATATGCCGAGAACGGTGGCGCCGCGGGCAAGTGCTGCCTCCAGCGATTCCAGCACAAGGGCGCCCGAGCCTTCGGCGAGCACAAAGCCGTCACGATCCTTGGAGAACGGCTTGGATGCCTTTTCGGGGATGTCGTTATGGGTGGAGAGCGCGGACAGAAGCGAGAAGCGGATCAGCGCCTCCGCGGTTGCCGATCCGTCGGCGCCGATCGACAGCGCCCGGTCGCATTCGCCGCGGCGGATCGCCTCGACGCCGAGCTGGATCGCCGTGGCGCCCGAGGCGCAGGCGGTCGACAGCGTGATCGGCAGGCCGCGCGTGCCGAAACGATCGGCAAGCCGGTCGGCGATCGAACCGAACTGGGTGGTCTCGAAAATGTCGAGTTCCCTCAGGCCGCGCGCCACCCGCAGGAGCCTCTCTGCACCGGTATCGTGCGTGTCGGAATTGTAGAGCGAAAAGCGCTCGCTCCAGTCGAGTTCGACCGGCGGCGAAGCGAGGAAAAGCGGTCCGCCGAAATCGCCGGCATCGAGGCCTGCCTCAGACATCGCTTCCTGGGCCGCGGTTTCGGCAAGCTCATAGGTGAGGAGACTGGCGCCCTTGGAACTCGACGGCAGGAAATCGACCATGCCGGAGATGCGGGTGTTGAGATGATCGACCGGGAAGCGGGTGATCGGATGGATGCCGGACTTGCCGGATGTCAGCGCCGCCCAATTATCGGCCTTGCCGACACCGAGCGAGGTCACCACGCCGATGCCGGTGACGGCGACGATCGGCCTGCCCATGTGGTCGTTCAGATTGGCCATTTGTTGTCCAAAAACCTGTTTCTCTTGGAGCATCGGATCGCCCGAAAACCGCGTCACGCTTTTCGGTTCGATGCTCTAGGCGGCTTTGATCAGCGCCATGCCCTCGAATTGGTGATAGCCGATCGCCGTTGCAAGGACGGTCTTCGGGACGCCGGCAAACGGTTTTTCGACTGTGGCGTCGAAGACAGGGTAGGCGGCCTTGCGGTCGACAGCCAGTGCCGCCAGCGCCACGGCGAAGGGGAACTGCGCTTCCTTCATGTGGCCGGTCAGCGTCGAAAAGCCGCGTGCGGCGATCGCCGGATTGGCCTCGAGCGCCGATTTCTCGGCGGCGGTCGCGTCATGGGCGCCCGAAGCGCCGGAGATCGCCAGCAACTCGCCGTCCGGCAATGCGGCCTGCTTCAGCAGCATGGCGATCTCACCATCGAGTTCGCCCCGCCGGCGCCTGGCGCGACCGGACAGGACTGGGCCAAGTTCCGCATAGATCTTCCGGCCACGGCTTGTCGCGTGCTCGCGCTGCTCCAGGACGAGGAACGCGCCGCCGGATCCGGTCACCACGCCGCCGCCCTCGGCACCTTGCCTCTGCCAGACGGGCCGCCACGGACCGCGATGCAGGTAGCCGGCCAGTTCATAGCCGAGCAGCATGTCGGAATGTTCGGTCTGGAAAGCGCCGCCGACCAGTATATGCGTCGACTGACCGGAACGGATGCGCGCGGCCGCGGTCTCGACGGCGGCGACGCCCGCACCTTCCTCGCCCATGAAGGTGCGCGACGACCCCGTCACCTTGTGGACAATCGAGATGTTGCCGGCGAGCAGGTTGGAAAGCTGTGCCAGAAACAGCGTCGGGCGCAATTCCGTGGTCAGCTTCTCGTTGAGCAGCACGTCGCGGTCATTGCGGCTTTCCGATGCCGCAAGAATGGCCGCGTCAACCGCCTCGTCGCGCTCGCCGCCGCCGGCGGCCACCACCATGTCCATGGTCGCGCAGAGTTCGTCATTGCCCTTGATGCCGGCATCGTCGAGAGCAAGGCCCGCTGCATAGGTGCCGAGCCTCTGCCAGGTCTCCATCTGCCGCTGGTCGCCACGCTTGGAGATCTGCAGGTTCCAGTCGACCTCCGGCAGCGGGTGGACTGTATAGGGCGAGAAGCGCGAGGCCTCCAGAACCGGCTCAAGGCGCGGCTGGACGAGCTTTTGCCAATGCGCATCCGGACCCTCGCCCAGCGACGAGACTAGGCCGATGCCTGATATGACGACGTCGTGGGGGTTCATGGGCGGCTGTTCGGGTGAAGGCGCGTCAAGCGCTGTGCTTACGTGGCGTTCTTGGCGGCGACGAGCGCGTCGATCTTGGCGCACAGGTTCTTCATGACGAAATAGTCGTCGGTCGACGCCTTGCCGTCATTGACCTCCTGCGTCCACTTTTCCAGCGGCACCTTGATGCCGAATTCCTTGTCGATGGCAAAGACGATGTCGAGGAAGTCGAGGCTGTCGATGCCGAGATCGTCGATGGTGTGGCTTTCGGGCGTGATCGTCTCGATGTCGATCTCGCTGGTGTCGGCGATGATCTTGGCGACTTTGTCGAACGTGGTGGACAAGGGCTTTTCCTTCGATTGCGGGCGGAATCTGTCCGCATGTGTTTTGGGCTGTCTAATCGGTTTTTCCGGGCAGGAAAAGGCCTGATACGCCCGGCGCAGATGGGATTGCTGCCCAGGCAGAGCAAGATGAGATCGGAATCCAACCACGGCTTCTCGTGGCAGTGGCATTTCGGCAACACCTATCTCGCTCGACGCGAGGAGCGACCGGCCCGGTCAGAAGGTGACGCGGCCGAGCACGCGCAGGCCGTCGCCTTGCGGCTCGACGACCACGGCTTCGCCTTCACGCGGCGAGATGCCGGTCAATTCCTTGATGTTTTCGAGATGTGTGACCATGACCAGATTGTCTGACCCGGAATAGCCGCGGATCTCGGCCAGGATCGCGGCGATCTGGGTGGCCTTCTCCTTCTCGCCGGTCTTCAGCAGGTCAAGCGGTTCGAACGGCTCCGGCTCGCTTTCGAAAGCGATGCGGGCGGTCTCGAGGCAGCGGCAATAGCGGCTGGACAGCACGCGCTCGACCGGTGCCGCGCGGGCGCCAAACAGTGCGCCGATCTTGCGTGCCTGCTGCTTGCCGCGCTCCGAGAGATTGACCTGGGTGGCACATTTGCCGAGGTCGAAATTGGCCGCATCGGTGGTGCCGGTGACCATGGCATGGCGCAGCAGCACCACATGCCCGCCGTCGCGCAGCAGCGCCCAGCCGGCTTCCGTCGCATGGGCTGTGGCGGAAACGGCAAGCAACAGCAGCGCCAGCACAAATCGAAGCATCAGACATCCTTTTCGGGTGACTGGCAGGCAGGTCCCCGGTGACCGGCATATAGGGACGGCAAAGCCGGCTGAAAGACAAGCCGAGTGCAACCTGCGGCCGAAACGGCTATCTCTTCGCTATCTGCTTCTTCACCAGATCGATCTTGCGGTCGGTCAGCGGGATGGGGATTGTATAGCCGGCTTCGGTAAAGCCCTGCTTGGCGTTCTCGAAGAATTCGATCGCCTTTTGGTATTCGGCATTGCCGCCGCCATAGCTGCCGCGGTTCCAGTGGACGTCGCCGAGATTGTTCTGCTCGAAGGCCCATTGCATCGGCTGGCTTTCGCGGGTGAAGACCTTGAGCGTTGCCTCGAACGCGGCTTCGGCTTCGTCCAGATACTTGCCGGTGCGTTCGAGATTGCCGAGATTGATCAGGCTCATGCCGATGCCGTTCTGCGCGTTTGCCCAATCGACGGGCGAGGTCTCGAAGGTCAGCACCTCCAGCGCCGCCCGGCGCGCGGCGATAGAAGCGGCCAGTTTGCCGGGATCGGCCTCGCTCATGCTCAGCCATTGCAGCGCCGAGCCGAGGCCTGCCTGCGCCAGCGCCCATTGCCGCGGCGTCGTCTCGCGCTTGTATTCGCGCAGCGCATCGCGATAGGCCTCGATCGCGTCTTCGTAATGCATCGGATTGTCGGTCACGCCGCCGAGCAGTTGCAGCGTGTTGCCGAGATTGTAGTGGGTCATCGCCCAGTCGAGCGGAAAGCCCTTCTTGGTATAGACGCGCCGTGCCGCCCGGTATGCGGCGGCCGATTGCTCAAGCCTGGCAGCATCGCGGGTGCGCTGGCCGAGCGTCTGGTAGATCGAGCCGAGATTGTTCTCAGCGGAAGCCCAATCCATCGGAAAGCGCTGGCGGGTGAAGATGGTCAGCGCATCGCCGTAGGCGGCAGCCGCCTCTTCGAGCAGGCCGGTGCCGAGATCGAAACGGGCAGCACTGCTCAGCGCGTTGCCGAGATTAAGGCGGCTGGTCGCCCAGGAGACCGGAAAGGTGGCGCGGGTGCGGATCTTGAGCGCAGCGCGAAAGGCGTCGGCCGCTTCGTCGATTTTCGCCTTGTCGTTGCGTTGCGTGCCGAGAGACACCAGCGTGTTGCCCAGATTGTTCTGAAGCATCGCCCACTGAACGGGTGCTTTTTCGCGCGTGTACTCTTCAAGCGCCAGCCGGTAGGCGGTCTCGGCCTCGGTCAGGCGCTCGCCATTCGGTTCCCGTTCCGAAAGCGCATAAAGCGCAAGGCCGAGATTGTTTTGCGAGGCGGCCCAGTCCAGCGGGACTTTGTCGCGCGGACGCTTCTCCAGCGTGGCGCGCATCGCCACCACCGCCTCGTTCAGGCGTTTCGGGTCGCTCTCGCGCTCGCCGATCTTCAGCAGCACATTGGCCAGGTTGTTCTGGGCGGCGGCCCAGTTGAGGTCGTCCTTCTCGCGCTCGAACACGACAAGCGAATCGCGAAAGATCTTCGCTGCCTCTTCCAGCCGGTCGGTTTCGCGCTCGCGCTCGCCGATCGTCTGCAGCACCACCGCCATGTTGTTGCGGGTGATCGCCCAGTCGCGGTTCTGCTCGCCATTGGGGATGAAATTCAGGATGACGCGGTAGGCGTCGATGGCGCGCTGCAGCGCTTGCCTGTCGCCGGTGGCATTGCCATGGGCATTCAGCGCTTCCGCCTCCTGGTTCTTGTAGTTCCAGCGCAGTCTGTCGTCCCATTTCTCGACCAGCGAGAAGGCCTTGCCGTAATCGTCGGCGGCCGACAGATAGTCGAAGACCAGCGCCGAAGCGTCGGCGCGCCTGGTATAGATCGCCGCGTCGGCAAGACGTTTTTGCCTGACCAATTCCTCCGCCTGGTCGACGGCGCCGCTGGCCTGCTCGACCCGGCCCACCGCTTGGTCGAGGAAGTTGCGCGCGGTGACGATGGCGCCCTGGCCTATGGCCTTGTCGGCCGAGGCGACGAGGCGGCTTATCTCGGGGTCGTCGGTGCGCAGCGCGTCGCGCTCGGAGATCATCTTCTTCAGGCGCTCGGCCTGGGCGTCGAGCAGCTTTTGCAGGTCGGTGGGGTCTTCCGGCATCTTTTCGGTGCCGAGCGCCTTCAGCACGCCATAAAGCGCGTCGAGCGGCACGCCGTCCTGCAGCGAGGCCAGTTCCACCTGTGCCCGCTTGGGGTCCGGCAACTCGGCAATCGTCAGCAGCAATTGCCGCCGCTCGCCGGTGATCAGCCCGTCGTCGCCGGTCGGTTCCTGCGGTGCTACGCCGAAATAGAGCAGCCGGCGCAGGCTTTCATTGACCCATGGCCGCTGCTTTGCCTTGGTGTCGAGATAGACCTCCTCGGTCACCATGCGCATGACCGAGCCGAACTCCGTGCCCTTCATCGCCGCGAGATGGCGCAGAAGTGCCGCTGCATAGGGGCTGTTTTCGCCGACGATACCGTCGAGTGCCGGCCGCCCCGGCTCGGCGGCAAAGCCGATCACCGTTCCCAGATTTTCCGTCGCGGTCGCGTCCGCCAGTGCCTTGGCGCCGCGCACCGGCTCCAGTCCGCCGGCGCCGATCGGCGAGGCCGAGGCCGTGGGCGCCCGGCGCAGCACCGCGTCCGCCGGAAACGGGTTGGTGCGGCAGGCATCGAGCAGCATGATCGTTACCGGCACGGTCTTCTTCAATTCGTCCATGACGGCGGAGATCGGCACCAGGGCCTGATCGGCGTCCTTCAATGAAGAAACGTCGGCGTCGACCGGCACCAGATAGTTTTCGCCGCCCGCCTCGATGCCGTGGCCGGAATAGTAGATCAAGGCGACGTCGGCGTCGTCGGCATCCTCGGCGAAACGCTCGAGGTCACGCTTCAGCTTTGCCGCGTCGCGATCGGTGACGCTGCGCGCGTCGAAGCCGAGATCGGTCAGCATCTTGGCGATGTCGCGGGCGTCGTTGGCGGGGTTGGGAAGAGCCGTTATGTGCCGGTATTTCGACTGGCCGACGATCAGCGCCACGCCCTTGAGGCTTGCTGGCTCCGCGGCATGAGTCGAGGTCACCACGAGACAGAGCAGGGCGGCGACGAAAGCCGTCAGCCACGCCTGCTTGAAGAAGTGCTGATTTCCGACAAGGCCCATTCGCCGCGTGTCCCCCGACAACCCTGTATAGCGCTGCCATCCAACCATGAGCAAATTCGGGCAAGATCCGAGCGGCCGGATTGTTGGCTGGTACATTCGCGAGGGAAGGGCGATTGCGCCGCGATCAGGGCTCGCCTATCACGGCAAAAATGTCTCCGCTTACCGAAACCGTCCTCTTCGTCTTCAGTCTCGTCGGGCTCGGCTATCTTGCCGGGTTGACCGGCTATTTGAAGCCGGCGAGCGGCGAGGGCGTATCCGAATTCGCCATCAACGTGGCAATGCCGCTTTTGCTGTTCCAGACCATGATAAAGGCGGATTTCCACGGCGTGGCGCCGTGGTCGCTGTGGGGCGCCTATTTCGCAGCGGTGGCGCTTACCTGGGCTGCCGGCCATCTGGTCATTACGCGCATCTTCGGACGAGACGCACGCGCCGGCGTCGTCGGCGGCGTGTCGTCGTCCTATTCCAATGTCGTCCTGCTCGGTGCTCCCTTCATCATCGGCGTGTTCGGCCCGGCCGGGTTCGAAGTGCTGTCGCTGCTGGTTTCCATTCACCTGCCGGTGATGATGATGGCCTCGATCATCCTGTTCGAAATGTTCGGCCGCGGCGGCAGCGAGCCTGTGCATCCGCTCCGCGTCATCACGAGCTTTCTCAGGAGGGTATTCATCAACCCGCTGATCATTGGCATACTGGCCGGGCTCGCGTGGCGCTTCACCGGTGCGCCCCTGCCGGTGCTTGCGACGCGGTTGAGCGACGCGCTGGCCGGCACGGCCGCCCCGGTGGCGCTGTTTGCCATGGGGCTCAGCCTGCGCCGTTTCGGCATCTCCGGCAATGTAAGACCGGCGTTGGCGCTGTCGGCGCTGAAACTGTTCCTGATGCCGGCACTGGTTCTTTGCCTGGTCTGGCTGATCGGCCTGCCGCCATTGACGGCCAAGGTGGCGGTCATGGTTGCGGCGTTGCCGTCCGGCATCAATTCCTATCTCATTGCCGTGCAGTTCAACACCGGCCAGGCGCTGGCATCGAACCAGATGACCATCGCCACCGCCAGTGCGGTCGTGACCACTGCGTTTTGGCTGACAGTGGTCGTCCATATTTTTGGATAAGAGCCCGGCTGCATCGCTCTCGCTTTGGCTGGCCCAAGCCCTATATGCCATCTTGTGATTGCTTGCGGGGCTTGCCCTGGGCTAAGAGCAGTGGCTCTAGCGATGCTATCGCGCACGTCCATTCACGAAATCAGCGACCGGCCCGCCAGGTGCCGAACGGAGGCGAGATCATGCTTCAGAAAACCAGCCATTTCATGCGGCAGGCCAATCTCATCAATGGCGAATGGGTGCAGGCCGATTCAGGCCAGACGGTCGACGTCAACAATCCTGCCACCGGCCTCAAGATCGGCACCGTGCCGAAATCGGGCAAGGCCGAGACCCGCCGCGCCATCGAAGCCGCCGACGCTGCCTTCAAGACATGGCGCAAGACCACCGCGCTCGAACGCTCGAAGCTGCTGCGCAAGCTGCATGACGCGATGATGGACAATCAGGACGTGCTGGCCGAACTGCTGACCATCGAGCAGGGCAAGTCGCTGTTCGAATCGAAGGGCGAGATCGGCTCGGCCGCGTCCTACATATTGTGGTTCGCTGAAGAGGGCCGCCGCACCTATGGCGACGTCGTTCCGTCACCCTGGGCGGACCGCCGCATTCTGGTGACCAAGGAGCCGGTCGGCGTCATCGCCGCCATCACGCCATGGAATTTTCCATCCTCGATGCTGGCCCGCAAGCTTGGTCCGGCGCTTGCCGCCGGCTGTACCGCCGTGGTCAAGCCGGCGTCGCAGACGCCTTATTCGGGGCTTGCCTGGGGCGCACTTGCCGAGGAAGTCGGCTTCCCCAAAGGTGTGATCAACATCCTGACCGGCGCCGCCGGCGAGATCGGCGACGAGATCTGCGCCAATCCGCTGGTCAAGAAGATCACCTTCACCGGCTCGACCGAGGTCGGCAAGATCCTGATCCAGAAGTCGTCGGTGACCGTCAAGAAAGTGTCGATGGAACTCGGCGGCAATGCGCCGTTCATCGTTTTCGACGACGCCGATCTCGATCGGGCCGTCGCTGGCGCCATCACCGCCAAATACCGCAATTCCGGCCAGACCTGCGTCTGCACCAACCGCTTCCTGGTGCAGGCCGGCATCTATGACCGGTTCGTCGAAAAGCTGGCTACTGCGAGCAACGGGCTGAAGGTCGGTTCCGGCCTCGAAGACGGTGTCCAGCAGGGACCGCTGATCGATGAGAAGGCGGTGGAGAAGGTCGAGGAGCTGATTGCCGACGCTACTGCCAAAGGCGGCAAGATCGTCGCCGGCGGCAAGCGCCACGCGCTCGGCGGCTCGTTCTTCCAGCCGACGGTGATCGCCAATGCCACGCCGAAGATGCGCTTCATGAAGGAAGAAATCTTTGGCCCGGTGGCGCCGGTGTTCAAGTTCGAGACCGAGGAAGAGGCCCTAGGACTCGCCAACGATACCGAGTTCGGGCTGGCCGCCTATTTCTACACCGGCGATCTCGGCCGCGCCTTCCGGGTCATGGAAGGGTTGAAATACGGCATGGTCGGGGTCAATGAAGGGCTCATCACCACGCCTGAGGCGCCGTTCGGCGGCGTCAAGGAATCGGGCCTCGGCAAGGAAGGCGGCCATCAGGGCATCGAGGATTATCTCGACACCAAATATGTCTGCATCGGCGGACTTGGTCTCTAGAAGCCTCATACGGTAATACCGAAAACGATCCTGGGCCGCTTCGGAAAGGCCAGGCTGGCGTCGATCGAGCAACGAACTTGCGAGCATGGCGATGAAGGACGGCGAGGTTTTCGGCACGACGCAGGCGGGCGAGGAAGTCCGCCGTTTCACCATCCGTGGCGGCGGCCTTACCGCCAACATTATCGGCCTGGGCGCGATCATCCAGGATCTGCACCTGGCCGGGCACGAGGCGCCATTGGTGCTCGGGTATGATCGTTTCCAGTACTATGAGACGGATAAGGCCTTCTTCGGCACTGTCGTCGGGCGCTACGCCAACCGTATCCGCGACGGCCGCTTCACGCTTGCCGGCAAACGCTACCAGACCGAGCGCAATTTCCTCGAAAAGCATACGCTGCATGGCGGTTCGCAAGGTTTTTCGCGACGAGCCTGGGCGGTTTCGCTGCATGGCAGGGATTTTGTCACGCTGACCCTGCATGACCCGGACGGCACGATGGGCTTTCCCGGCGCGCTCGACGTGACCTGCACCTACCGGCTGAAGATCCCGGGTACGCTCAGCATCGAACTGACCGCCACCTGCGAGGAGCCGACGCTCTGCAACCTCACCCAGCATTCCTATTTCAACCTGGATGACGGCGGCGCCGGCGACATTCTCGACCACCGGCTGATGCTGAATGCCGGCGCTTATCTTCCTGTCGACGCCGATTTGATTCCGACAGGCACGGTCAAGCCGGTCGACGGCACACCTTTCGACTTTCGCCAGGCCCGGCCGCTACGCATGGAGACCGAGGGCGAACAGCTCCCCTACGACCAGAATTTCTGCCTCGCCTCGACGCGCGGGCCGCTGAAGCAGGCATCATGGGCGCAAGGCGCGAATTCCGGCGTCGAGATGGAGCTCTGGACCACCGAGCCGGGCGTCCAGCTCTATACCGGCCAGTATCTGGCGCCGTCTTCGCCTGGTTTGGGCGGCCGCCAGTACAAGCCTTTTTCAGGCTTCTGCCTGGAACCGCAAATCTGGCCGGATGCGCCCAACCGGCCGTATTTCCCGCAAGCCACGCTGTGGCCGGGCCAGATCTACCATCACGTGACGGAATACCGGTTCAGGCTGCCTTAGGGCTGGAGTGCCCCTGCCGAAGCGTACGACTCGAGCGTTGCAAACACGCCCCAATGCAGCGCCCTCGGAATCCTTGGTCTGCGGCAGAGCCTCAGCCATCCGGCGCACCAGGGTCGTCTCAGAACCGGCTGGAGCGTTCTTTCGGCTGAGGCGACTTCAAGCCCTGACAGGAGCATTCCGGATCAGCGGGAAGTCGCGCGGCGGTCTCCAGCGCGACCCGAGAGGCTGTCATGGAGAGATTGGGCAGCACGTCCTCCTGCAGCAGTTTCTGGCGATTGCGATCCATATAGTCGTTGAAGCCCGCCGTCACGAATGCGCAAGGCACGAAACACGCGCCGATCTCGCGCGACAAGGTCGCCTCAGGGGCGATGGAATGGTTGAGGACATCCGCACCCATGCCCCGATACGCCAAGGCTTCGGCTGGCGTTGTCAGTCGGGGCCCATAACAATGGGCAGCCACCAACTGCTGTTCGATGCCGTAAACGCGGCATTCGGCTGGCCAATGACGGCGGGCCGTTTCGACCAGAACCGCCGCACATCTTGGACACACGATTTGCTTGCCCGAACAGTCAAAGCTCTGGCGGTCAGGAAGCAGTGAAAACGGGGTCTGCGTCAGTTCAATGATGTCGGCGGTCACCACCATGTCGCCCGGCTGGATCGCCTTGTTGACGGCGCCTACAGTCGAGCAGGCGAGAACTTGCCGTACACCCGCCCGCATCAATACCCAGAACGCGCGGCGATGGCAGGAATGGTCGATACGGTCGCGGGGATTGCCGTGCGAATACATGCACAACGCACGTTTTGCTCTCCCTTCGGCTGTGATCGACGCATCGAACTCGAGCAGCTTCCAGTTGTCGGTACGACCGAAAGGCGTTTCAAAACTCATGTCGCGCCGCAACGTGCGCACACCATCGAATTCGACATCTTCCGGGAAGGCAAGCCCCCAGTTTGCCGACCCGGTGATGATGGCCAACCCTACCTGAGGGATGTCCGTCGAATGATCCGTCAGATCGTCGGCTGCATGGTGATTGGTGGGCATGTTTCCAGTCTCGGTCAGGATTTTTGGCGAAGGGTCACAATCAGGACCACGGCCACGACGATGACGGTCCACAATGTCGAGATCGCCGCAATGGTCGGATCGATCTGATCGCGCAGCGACAGGAACATAAGCTTCGGCATCGTGCTGTTGCGACCGCTTGCGATGAAGATCGAAATCACAGACTCGTCGAGCGAAGTCAGGAACGCCATCAATGTCGCCGACAGCAAGCTGATCCGAAGTTGCGGAACGATTATTCCGCCAATGGCTCTGGCCCAGTTTGCACCGAGGCTGCGCGCCGCCTGGACCTGGTTCCAGTCAAAGCGGGCGAGAGCCGGCAGCAACACAATGCAGGCGACCGGAACGGCCAGCACCACATGTCCGACCAGCACACCGAATAGCGTTCCGATCAGATGTTGTGCAGCCAAGACAAAGAAGAGACCGATCGCAAGCAGGATACCTGGGGTGATCGAGGGGGTTAGCAGGACGCTCTGGATGATCGCAGCGGTTTTTCCGCCCAGCCGATTCATTGAAATGCAGGCGAGCAGCGCAAACGGCACCGCGATCAACGCCGTCAATGTCCCAAGGATCAAACTCGTTCTGAGCGCAGCCATCCACGTTGCCGAGCCGAAGAAGTTCTCATACCAACGCAACGAGTAGGCGTGCGGCGGAAACTCGAGGAGATTCGACGCCGAAAAGGAAAGCGGCACCACCACGAGCGTTGGCAGCATCAGAAATGCCATGACAAGAGCGGCAAAGCTCCAGAGCAAAATGCGGGCGAGCCTGTTTTGCGGATAGGCTTCAAGCATGGGGGGCTTCCACTGTGTTCTGGGCCACCAGGCGGCGTGCCGCCAGCAACATCACACCGATCAGCGCCATAAGAACGAGGAGCAGAATGCCCAGGACGCTCGCCGACCCCCAGTCCTGAAAGGTCGATAGTGTACGCTCGATCCGGGTAGAGAGAGGATTTACCTTGCCGCCGCCAAGCACCGCCGGCGTGATGAAAAAACCTATGGCGTAGATGAGGACGATGATCGAACCGGAGAAGATGCCGCCCGCCGATAGCGGCAAAATGACCGTGCGGATGACCTGCCTGAGAGTGGCTCCCATGCTCGCTGCCGCGCGAATGAGATTTGGGTCGATATCGCGCATCGCAGCATAAACAGGCAGCAGAAAGAGTGGCAGCATGTAGTGCACCATGCCGATGAGCGTTCCGGTGAAGTTGTAGACCAGCGGCAATGGCTCCGCCGTCAGGCCTGAACCGGTCAACGCCGCGTTGATCAGGCCATCGCGCCGCAAGAGCACGAGCCAACCATAGGTACGCACCAGAATGGAGGTCCACAGCGGCAGCATGACGAACGCCATCAGCACGTTGGCCACCCTTGGTCTGACGCTGGCCAGAGCCAGCGCCAGAGGGATGCCGAGAAGAATGCAGGCCGCCAGCGTACCCAAGGACAGTTCGAGGGTCGTGACGAGCGCCGACCACGTCAGTCCGCTCGAAAGGACCTTCTGGTAATTGCCGACCGTGTACTCACCCCCGGTGGTCAGGAAGGATTGCCGGATGATCCAAAGGATGGGCAGTATCGCCGCCAGCCCAACGATGAACAGCGCCGGGAGCGAAAGCGAAAGAAAAAACCGCCGCTCGCGCCGTGCATCCGCCGCGAGCGCCGGATCCCGGACGACGATCACGCCATCGCTCCCGGTATCGCGTGAACCTTCGCTGCTGGTGCATATGCAGTCATCCGCTGACCGGCGGCAAACTCGGCGCAGCCGCCGGCCAGCGCTGCCGGAATGCAGACAAGAACCTCTTGCCCACCGTCAAGCGCCAGCGTCAAAAGCCAATTCTCGCCGCGGAACGCTTTGGCGCGCAGTATTCCTTCGAGAGCCACTCCGTCTCCCCCGACGAGCTTCGCATCAAGATGGAAGCTTTCGGCGCGGATCATCAGAGTTTCGCGTGATGGTTCGGCGCCGTCGATTCTGCGTGCTGAGCCTGGCGCCACAATGTTAGCCTCGCCCATGAACTCCGCGACGAAGCGGGTCGATGGACGATCATAAATCCGCTGCGGCGTATCTATCTGCTGGATGCGGCCAGAATTCATCACCGCAATCCGGTCAGACATAATCAGCGCTTCGCGCTGGTCATGCGTCACATAGATTGTCGTGATCCTTAGATGATCATGCAGGCGCCGGATCTCATACTGCATGGTCTCGCGCAGATTCTTGTCGAGCGCCGACAGCGGCTCGTCCATCAACATCACGCGCGGTTCGAAGACGATAGCCCGCGCCAATGCCACCCGTTGACGTTGGCCGCCGGATAGTGCGGCAACATTGCGCTCCGCCAGGCCATCCAGCTTCACGCGGGCCAAGGTGTCAAGCGCCCGCTGACGCGCCTCCGCTCTCGGTATCTTGCGCAGCACCAGCGGATACGCGACGTTCGCCAGGACATTCATGTGGGGAAACAGGGCGTAATTCTGGAATACTATGCCGATGTCTCGTTTGTTGGGCGGCAGGCGGGTGATGTCTCGATCGCCCAAGAGAAGTTTACCGGAATCCGGCCGGACAAAACCGGCCAGAGCCATGAGTAACGTGGTCTTGCCCGATCCCGATGGCCCTAGCAGCGTGAGGAATTCGCCAGCCTGAATGTCGAGCGAAACATCATCCAGTGCGACGTAGGATCCATAAGCCTTGTGCACGCTTTCGATGGTGATCGCGAGCGACTTCATCATGTGCTCCAGCCTTAAGGCGCGTCGCCTTCGACCGGCCTCACGCGACACGCTTTAGGTTCTTGTTTTCATGCATGTCGTTGTCGCAAATCCGCTGCACACTTTTGCGCGATATGCATTAGAGCTGAGAGTCAGCGGGCCATCATTTCATCGAAGGCTCTTTGGGCAGCCTCGCCATTCTTGACCCACCATTCTGAATTCGAAAACACCGAAGTGCCAGCATTTTCAGGCGCGGTCGCAAGGGTCTTCAGACGGTCCTCGGGAATAAGGCCACCCTCATATGCCGCAGGATTGACTGGGCCATAGGCAATGAAATCGGTCAGCTTGGCAACTCGCGCAGGCTGCGTCATCGCTGCGATGAGCTTCATCGCGGCTTCCTTGTTCGGCGCTCCCTTCGGCACCCCAAGGCAGTCCGTGCCGATGACCGAACCCTTGAACGTGTAGTCAGCCGCGCCGCCATCTGCTTTCACGGTTTGAGCCCGTCCGTTCCAGGTAATGACCAAATCCGCCTCACCATCTTTCAGCAACTGCGCCGACTGAGCTCCCGAGGTCCACCACACGGCGACATTTGGTTTGATCGCTTCAAGCCGCTTGATGGCGCGCTCTAGCCCTTCCGGCGTGCTGAGCACGGAATAGACGTCCGCCGGTGCCACGCCATCGGAGAGAAGCGCGATCTCGATCGAGTCTTGCGCATTGGCGCGCAACGCGCGACGGCCAGAAAATTTGGCAACATCCCAGAACTCCGCCCATGTCTTTGGCGGGTTCTGGCCATAGGTCTTGGTGTTCCACGACATGACGGTGCCATAGGAATCGAACGGATAGCAGTAGTCGGACCTCGCCCCCTCCGGCACGGCCTTTGGGTCGATGATCTTGTAGTCGAGTGGCTCAAGCAGCGATTGTGCGGCCGCCTGGGCACCTTCCGGTGAGCCCAGGTGAATGACGTCGGTCGTGACCGCACCCGATGTGACCTGCATCTTCAAGGCGGCCAGGCCGTCGCTTAGGGTCTCCTCGTGGACATCATAGCCAAGCTCTTTTGCAGCAGGCCCCCACATGGCTTCCTTCATGGCGTTGCCATAATCGCCACCTGCGGTCGTGATGGTGACTGTTTGCGCATGGACGGGCAAGGCAGCCGAGATTGCGAATGCTGTTAAGGAAATGCGTAGCCAGGACATAGGTTCTCCTCCCCAACTTTATCCAAATGTCGCTCAAAAGTGCCATTATTTTGTAATCGTAACGTTACGATTGCATCTGAATGCGCTGGAGTCAAGCTGCTTCCTGCGGGAGTTTGGATTGACCGGGATGTCGAATCCGGTAACGTTGGCGGTCAGCAAAATCAGCCGGCGCTTTCGCAAACGAAGTCGGGCGAACAATGGCCAATCTAAAGCAGATCGCGGCGGAACTTTCCCTCTCGGTGACCACGGTATCCCGCGCTCTGAAGGATGGGCCGGAAGTGCAGCCCTCGACCATAGCCCGCGTCAAGGAGGCGGCTAAGCGGGTCGGCTATTTACCAAATCATCATGGTCGCGCGCTCAAAACCGGTCGAACGCAGACGCTGACGGCAGTACTCCCGATGGAGACACGAGATCATCTGTCCGATCTGTTGAAGCTTCCTTTAATCGAAGGCATGACGCTGGCGGCGCGGCAAGCCGGTTATAGTCTGTCCATCTATTCCACCACTCCCGACGACGATCCCGTCGAGAGTGTGGAGCGGCAGCTCCAGGCGCGCAGCGCAGACGGCCTGATCATCACACGCCTGGTGTCGGCTGATCCGCGCGTCAAGCTGCTGCTGGATAAACGCATGCCATTCGTCGCGTTTGGAAGAACCGACCTGGATATCGCGTATCCTTATGTCGATGTCGACAATGAACAGATTGCCTACGAGGCGACCCGGCGGCTCATGGATAAGGGCTGTCGACGCATTGCGCTGCAACTTCTCGTTCCGGAGGACCAGGCGAGTGCCATGCGTCTTTCCGGGTATGGAAGGGCAATGGCCGAGGCCGGTATTCCGATCGACCAATCGCTGATCGGTCATGGCATGTTCACCATGGAATCGAGCGCAGGCTGGTTCGATCGCTTGCTGGCGTCATCAGATCCGCCGACGGGCTTGGCGTGCGCCAACGAACTGGGCCTTCTGGGAGCGTTGCACGCCCTCGGCAAGCTGGGCCTTACACCAGGCCGCGACGTTCACATCGTCACCCGTGACAGCACGCGGCTGGCACGTTTCCTGCCGGCAAAGATCGGAGTTCATTCCGTGGATATGGCGGGTGTTGGACGCAAACTTATCGAAGTCCTGGAGAGCCGGATCATCAATCCGCTTGGACCGGTGGAGACTGTCTTGGTGCAAGGCAGATTCGAGCCGGCCGAATAGTCCGGGCTGCCCTCAGGGGGCCACCTCGTCTTGAACCGGCCGGATCAGCGCCTTTGCGGCAGCTGATCCCGCCGCAAGGATGCGATCCGACAATTCCGTCCCTTCCAGGGCGCGGGCCAGTTGAAGCGCGCCGATGAGCGTTGCAAACACACCCAACGCAACGCCCTCTGGATCGTTGGTCGGCGGCAGAGCGTCGGCTATCTGACGCACCAGGGATTGGGCGCGTTCGGCATAGAGGGCCCGCGTTTCAGGCGGCTGCCGCGCTATTTCCGGCAGTAGCGCGGCCGAAGCGCAGCCCTTTCCAGGATTGTCCCGGTGCTCGGCCGATAGATATGCCTCTATGGCCATTTCCGGACCGCCGGCGGCCAACGCTTCCTGCACTTGCTGCGACTGCGCGTCCAGGGCCGCCGCCACGCTTTCACGGACGAGCTCCGCCTTGGACTGAAAGTGCGGATAGAAGGCCCCGTTCGTCAGCCCGGCGTCGCTCATGATGGTCGCCAGCCCGGACGCCGCGATGCCGTCAGATCGAAAACGTTCGGCGGCGACCTCCATGATCCGGCTGCGTGACGCGTCTTTTCGGCCCTTTTCGTAGCGCATGTCGTTCTTTCCTGTCCTGCTATTGCATTATGCTCATAATCTGATATTACGACCATAATTCAATTCGTGGAAATAAGCTAGACCTCTCGAACCTGGAACATCAAAAATGAATGGGAATTCTGAAAAAACCGCAATCGTGACCGGAGCCTCCTCGGGCATCGGCCGCGCCAGCGCCGAGGCCTTGGCGCGGGCGGGGTTCACTGTCTTTGGCACAAGTCGCCGCAAGTCCAGTAATGGCCCGGAAGGGGTGACCATGCTGGCATGCGACGTGACCGATGATGCGGCCGTCACTGCGCTCGTTGCCACTGTGCTCGCGCAGACCGGCCGGATCGATCTCCTGGTCAACAATGCCGGTGTCGGCCTGCTAGGGGGTGCCGAGGAATCCTCGGTCGCACAGGTACAAGCCCTGTTCGACGTCAATCTGTTCGGCGTCATGCGGATGACCAACGCAGTGTTGCCGTCGATGCGGCGGCGCGGCCAAGGGCGCATCATCAATATCGGCTCCATTCTGGGATTGGCACCCGCGCCATACTCAGCGCATTACTCGGCAGTCAAGCACGCGCTCGAAGGCTATTCGGAATCGCTCGACCACGAGGTGCGCGCCTTCAACGTCCGCGTTTCCGTCATCGAGCCGGCATTCGTCCGCACCGTCTTCGACCAGAACGGCATCGAGCCGGATTCGCTGTTGAAGGAATACGATCGGGCTCGAGCCGGGCTCAAGGCGTTGCTGGGCGATGTGATGCCGATAGCCGATCGGCCGGAAGTGGTGGCGAATGTGGTCGTCAAGGCGGCGACCGATGCCCGTCCGCGACGGCGTTACACCGCTGGCAAGGCAGCGCGCCAGGTCAGCCTGCTGCGCCGCTTTGCCCCCGCGGGGATGTTCGACAAGAGCCTGCGCAAGCAGTTCCGCTTGCCGGTCTGAACAACAGAGCCAGGGGATTTCGCGCATATGCGACTAGCAACCACAACACATTTGGTCAGGCCCTTGTGCGCAAACTCATCCTGGCTGGCACGGGGCCGGCCGGTGGCGAAGGCATCGACAAGGTGACGCCGCTGACGATCGTGGACATGATCAAGGGCGCGCTGACTTTGCGGGATCCGAAATACTATCTCTTCTTCACAACGACGCCGAATGGGCGCCGCGCCGCAAACGCATTTCTGCAACGGCTGAAAGAGCGCCGGTCCAACCGGGACAAGGCGGTATCGCTGAGCGCCTTCGGCGCGCAACTCAAGGCGATCAAGGCCTACGGACTCCAGGCGCCGCAAGACCTGAGCGCTATCCGCATTCCCACTTTGGTTGCGAATGGCGACCAGGACAGGATGGTGCCGAGCAGCAATACCTACGATCTCGCCGGGCGTATCCCAGGGGCGCATCTGGTTATCTATCCGGATGCCGGGCATGGGCGGGGTAGTTCAGAACTACGCCGATTTCGTCCCGAAAGCCCTGTCCTTCCTCGAGGCTGAGGTCTTGCCGCAGGGCGGCCATGCAACTGAAAACGTTCGGCTTGTTTTGTCGCGGAACACCAACAGACATTCTTAGAAAGTAACTGCCATGAAGGCATTCGTTGTCGATAAATATAATAAAAAGGGCCTTCTGCGGCTGGCCGAAATGCCGGAGCCGCAGCTCCAGGACAGCGATGTCCTGGTCGAGGTTCATGCCGCAGGGGTGAACCTGCTCGATTCCAAGGTCAGAACCGGAGAATTCAAGCTCATCCTGCCCTATCGCCGGCCCTTCATCCTGGGCCACGACGTGGCTGGGAAGGTTATCCGCGTGGGATCGAAAGTCCGCAAGTTCAAGGCCGGCGACGATGTCTATGCGCGGCCGCGCGATGGCCGGATTGGGACATTCGCCGAATTCATTGCCGTGAATGAAGCCGACGTGGCCTTGAAGCCCGAGAATCTCAGCATGGAAGAGGCGGCCTCGATTCCCCTGGTCGGTCTCACCGCCTGGCAGACGCTCATAGAAAGGGCAAACCTGAAGAAGGGACAGAAGGTCTTCATCCAGGCTGGTTCCGGGGGCGTGGGAACATTCGCTATTCAGTTGGCCAAGCACCTCGGCGCGACCGTTGCGACAACCGCGAGCGCGTCGAGTGCCGATCTGGTGAAAAGTCTCGGCGCCGATGTTGTCGTCGACTACAGGCAAGAAGACTTCGAGAAGGTTCTGTCGGGCTACGATGTCGTCTTGAACAGCCAGGACGCCAAGACGCTCGAAAAATCCCTGAGCGTGCTGAAACCGGGTGGCAAGCTCATCTCCATCTCGGGTCCACCGGATTCCGAGTTTGCCAGGGAAAAGGGACTGAATTTTATGCTGAGGCTGGTGCTGCGCTTCCTGAGCCGCGGAATTCGGGCCAAAGCCAAGCGCCGTGCCGTGCAGTTTTCGTTCCTTTTCATGTGGGCGCAGGGCGATCAGCTGAGCAAAATCACCTCCCTAATCGAATCCGGCGCGATCCGCCCGGTTCTGGATCGGGTCTTTCCATTCGAAGCGACCAATGAGGCTCTGGCCTATGTCGAAACAGGACGCGCCAAGGGCAAGGTCGTCATCAAGGTCAGATAGCAGTTGCCTCGAACGCAGCCCTGAGCGTCTCGAACGGCGCCAGGGCGCCGCGCACCTGTACGACGGCGGCGGCGACGCGATGGGCGCGCTGCACCGCCTCAGTCGGCGCATGGCCGGCAAGGCGGGCGGCGAGATAGGCGCCATTGAAGGAGTCGCCGGCGCCGGTGGTGTCGACCGGGGTGGCGACATGTACCGCCGGCACGGTTTGCAAGGTTCCGTTTTGCGCGATCAGCGCCGGTTCCTCGCCGTTCTTGACGACGACCTCGCCGACCAGCTTTCGCAGCCGTTCGGCTGTTTCCTGCGGTGTCGTATCACCAAACAGCATCTGCTCGTCGGGAAAGGTGGGCAGCGCGATGTCGGCGACGGCGAGCGCCTCGAGGATCGCGGCCTGCGCTTCCTCGCTTTGGCGCCACAGCCGCGGCCGGTAATTGGGATCGAAGGCGATCAGCGAGCCGGCCGCGCGCGCCTTGGCCACGGCCGTCAGCAGTACCTTGCGCGCACCCTCGTCGAGGATTGCCAAAGTGATTCCGGAAAAATAGACAAGCGCCTGGTTTTCAAGGCTTTTCTGTAAAGCGGCTGGGTCCGAAGCCAACTGCCTCGCGGCCGCATCGGCCCGCCAATAGGTGAAAGAACGTTCGGCGCCGGTCAGCGTGATCGCATAGAGGCCGGGGCGGGCGCCCGCTATCACCGGGCTGGCGCCGACGCCGATGCCGTTTTCGGCCAGGAATTTGATCTGGTCGCGTGAGAACGGGTCGTCGCCGAAGGCCGAGACATAGGTCGCCGGCCGCTCGCCGCTCAAGGCATGCAGCGCCCACAAAGTGTTGAACGTGTCGCCGGCAAAGCCCATGCGCCAGTTCGGCCCGGCCTGGCCCGAAAGCTCGAGCATGCACTCGCCGATCGAGGCGATGCCGTTTCCTGCCATGAAGTACTCCTCTATCCGTGCAATTGCGGTGCTGTAGCTTTTTGCGGCCGGCAGCGCCATGCTTGGCGACGGCGGATTCTTGCGCTGGGCGCGATTTTCCCACAGGGGCGTGGGACGCGATCTGCCCAGCGAATCGTTATCCGCAGAACAGGAACCGGTTTGGCATCGTTATGGCGTTATCTTCTTGGAGGCTTCGGCCTGGCTGCCTTGCTCGCCGGTGTGCTGGCCGTCGTCTATCTGACGGCGCCGCATGCGCCGCAACCAAGCTCGGACGTCGGCCGTTCAAGGACGACGGCGAACAAGCTGTTCGTGGCGACTTTCGAGCCCGAGAAAGGCGTCATCCGGCAGGGCGAACTGGAGTCCTGGCTGCTCACATTGAAAACCGTCGAGGGTGCGCCGGTGGAAGGTGCTGCGATAACGATTTCCGGCGGCATGCCGCAGCACAAGCACGGTCTGCCGACCAGCCCGCAGGCGACCGATTACCTCGGCGAAGGACGCTATCGCATCGACGGCGTGAAATTCACGATGAGCGGGTGGTGGCAATTGCATTTTGCCATCTCCGCCGCGGCCGGTTCGGACACGGTCGTCTTCAACGTGGTGCTGTGAGCCAAAGATGAGCCGGTTTTCCAGTCTTCTCGCGTTGGTGATGGTGGCCGTGCTCGTCGGCTGCGGCAGGCCGGAATTTTCCGACGCCGAGAAGCAAACCGTCGCCTCATTGGCGCTGTCCAGGCTGCCGCCGCTGAAGCCCGACACCACCAATCGCTTTGCCGACGTGCCGGCCGCCGCGGCACTAGGTTCGACGCTGTTCTTCGACACCGGGATGAGCGGCGGCGGCACCGTATCCTGCTCGACCTGCCACAAGATCGACCGCCAATTCCAGGACGACCTGCCGCAAGCGGTCGGCGTCGGCCGCACCAATCGGCGCACCATGCCGCTGGCCGGCGTCGCGCACGATCCCTGGTTCTTCTGGGACGGGCGGCGCGACAGCCTGTGGGCGCAGGCGCTGACACCGCTCGAAAATCCGCTGGAGCAGGCCGGCAACCGCGCCGCCTTCGCGCATTACATCAAGGCCCGCTTCGGCGAGCGCTACGAGCGCATCTTCGGGCCGCTGCCGGACCTTTCGGGCGTGCCGGCCAATGCCAGTCCGCTCGGCACCGATGCCGAGAAGGCGACTTGGAACGCCATGCCAGAGGCGCAAGCCGAGGAGGTCAATCGCGTCTTTGCCAATATCGGCAAGGCGATCGCCGCCTTCGAGCGCTCGATCGCGCCGCCGCAGACACGCTTCGACCGTTTTGCTACCGATCTTGCGGTGGGCGCCGAGCCGCAAGGCGACGCCGTCTTTTCGCCGGAGGAAATCCTCGGCCTGAAGCTGTTCATCGGCAAGGCCAATTGCGTGACCTGCCACAACGGCCCGCGTTTTGCCGACGGCAGTTTTCACAACACCGGCGTGCCGCCTGTCGCGGGCCTGCCGCCGGATCGCGGCCGCGTCGACGCGGTGGCGCAGGTCGAGGCCGATCCGTTCAACTGTTTCGGCACCTTTCGCGACGGTGATGCCAGCGCCTGCCGCGAGTTGCGCTTCATGGTCAAGGCCGGGCCGGAACTCATTCGTGGGTATAAGACGCCGTCGCTGCGCGGTGCCGCCACCCGGCCGCCCTACATGCATGCCGGGCAGTTTTCCTCGCTGGACGAAGTGGTGGCGCATTATTCCAAGGCGCCGGCCAGTGTCGAAGGTGTATCCGAGATCCACCCGCTGCAGCTTTCGGACCGCGAACGCGCGGCTCTGGTGGCGTTTTTGAAGACGCTGGCGGAGTGAGGCCGGGTTTGTGTGCGACAAGAGCGGACCACCGTCTTGGGCCGCCAAATAACGTTGACACGATGCAGGGTCGCTGCTCATGATAACCAAGGCGCAAAGTGCGATACCTCAGGCTGTGGGAGGATAAAATGCAGCCACTTGAAATCGACGCCAAGCCTCAACCTGTTTCAATTGACCCCGCCAAGACCGCAGTTCTCGTCGTGGACATGCAGAATGACTTCGGCTCGAAAGGCGGGATGTTCGACAGAGCCGGCATCGATATCTCCGGGATTCAGCGGGCTGTCCGCCCTACCGCAAGTGTTATAGCGGCCGCCCGCAAATCGAGACTGCCCGTCATCTATCTGAAGATGGGATATCATCCCGACCTTTCGGATCTTGGGACGTCGGACGCCCCCAATCGTCTCCGACATCTCCAGATCTTTGGGGTCGGTGAGAACATGACAGCGCCGGATGGCAGTGAGAGCCGGATTCTGATCCGCGACACCTGGGGAACAGATATCGTCAACGACCTAAGGCCGGAGGCGGGGGATGTTGTCCTCTACAAAACCCGGTTCAGCGGTTTCTACGAGACCGAACTCGATGCGGTCCTGAAGACCGCAGGCGTCAAACACCTGATCGTGACAGGGTGCACGACCAGCGTGTGTGTGGAGTCGACAATTCGGGATGCCTTCTTCAGGGACTATCACTGTATCCTGCTGACGGATTGCACGAGCGAACCGATCGCGTTGGAGGCCCCACGGAGCAATCATGACGCCTCGATTACGCTCGTGCAGATACTCTTTGGATGGACATCGACGTCCGACCATTTCCTGAGGGCGATCAAGGAGCAATTTCAGGAGCGTCTTGAACGAGCCGGATGAGCTGACGAGATATCAGTGAGCGCCTACCGATCCTTCACCGTCTCCATCGCCACGAAGGTCGAGGTCTGGGCGACGTGCGGCAAGGCCGAGATGCGTTCGCCGAGCACGCGCCGGTAGGCGGCGATGTCGGTGGTGCGGACCTTCAGCAGATAGTCGAAGCTCGATGCCATCATGTGGCACTGCTCGATCTCCGGCACCGTCTGCACGGCGCGGTTGAAGGCGTCGAGCGCGGCCGAGCGGGTGTCGGACAGTTTCACCTGGACGAAGGCGACATGGCCTTCGCCCATGCGCTCGCGGTCGACGATCGCCTGGTAGCCCCTGATAAAGCCGTCCTTCTCCAGCCGCTTCACCCGCGCCTGCACCGGCGTCTTCGACAGGCCGACTTTTGCCGCCAGTTCCGACATGGAAAGCCGGCCGTTGCTGCCCAGGGCCGACAGGATGTTTCTGTCGATGCGGTCCAATTGGTCTTCTGCCATCGGATTCCTGGTCGAATTGGAGGTGATTGGCCATAATAATAGATCAATCGACCTGTCCTGTCGATTTCTTTGGACCGGACGAAATCCCTACTTATGTTAGCTTGCGCCATTCGGTCCGGTGACCGCCGGCCCGCTCCCTTATGCTCGCTCTACAGGACCGCCATGCCAGCGCTCGACACCATCCGCCAGCAAATCCGTGCCAATTATTTGCCCGACGAAGACCAGGCGGTGAAGCGGCTGGCCGAGGCGGCCGGGCTGTCCGTGCACGATCGCAAGGCGATTTCGGCCCGTGCCGCCGATCTGGTGCGGGCGGTGCGCGGCTCGTCCGATCCGCGGCTGATGGAAGTGTTCCTGTCCGCCTACGGCCTCTCGACCAAGGAGGGCGTGGCGCTGATGTGCCTGGCCGAAGCGCTGCTGCGGGTGCCCGACACCGAGACGATGGACGACCTCATCGCCGACAAGATTGCGCCGCACGACTGGTCGGCGCATTCGGGCGGTTCGAGCTCGATCTTCATCAATGCATCGACCTGGGCGCTGATGCTGACCGGCCGCGTGCTCGACGAAGGCGAGGGCGGCATCGAAGGCACGCTACGCGCCATGGTGCGCCGGCTGGGCGAGCCGGTCATCCGCAAGGCAGTCGCCGCCGCGATGCGCGAGATGGGCGAGCAGTTCGTGCTCGGCCGCACCATCGCCGAGGCCGTCAGGCGCGGCCGGCCGATGACGCAGAAGGGCTATCTCTATTCCTTCGACATGCTGGGCGAAGCGGCCCGCACCGAGGCCGACGCGCTGCGCTATCTCAAGGCCTATGCCGACGCCATCTCTTCGCTCGATGCCGGCGCCAACGGCCCCGACATCCGCCAGAACCACGGTATTTCGGTCAAGCTGTCGGCGCTGCATCCGCGCTATGAAGTGACCCAGAAAGAAAAGATGCTGCCCGTGATGGCCGAGCGGCTGTTGTCGCTGGCGCTGGCGGCGCGCCATTCGCGCATGGGGCTCAACATCGACGCCGAGGAAGCCGACCGCCTCGATTTGTCGCTCGACGTCATCGAGCGGGTGCTGGCCGAGCCGGAGCTTGCCGGCTGGAACGGTTTTGGCGTCGTCGTCCAGGCCTATGGACCGCGCGCCGCCTTCGTCATCGACTGGCTCTACGCTCTGGCCAGGAAATACGACCGCACCATCATGGTGCGGCTGGTCAAGGGCGCCTATTGGGACACCGAGATCAAGCGGGCGCAGACGCTCGGGCTCGACGGCTATCCGGTCTTTACCCGCAAGGCCAACACCGACGTCTCCTACTTGGCCTGCGCGAAGAAGCTGTTGTCGATGACCGACCGTATCTATCCGCAATTCGCCACTCACAATGCCCACACCGTCGCCGCCATCCTGTCGATGACGACGGAGCGCGATACATTCGAGTTCCAGCGCCTGCACGGCATGGGCGAAGCGCTGCATGAGACGGTGCGGCGGGCCGAAGGCACGCGCTGCCGCATCTATGCGCCGGTCGGCGCGCATTCCGACCTGCTCGCCTACCTGGTCCGCCGGCTGCTGGAGAACGGCGCCAATTCCTCCTTTGTCCACCAGCTCACCGACGAGGAGGTCGAGCCCGAGGACATTGCCCGCGACCCGCTCGAAACGGTGGAGAAACAAGGCCCCGCCGCCAATCCGGCGATCGTGCCGCCGTCGGCGATCTTTGGCCCCGGCCGGCGTAACTCCAAGGGTTTCGATATCACTGACACGCTGACGCTGGCGGCGATCGACAAGGCCAGGGCCGAGTTCGCCGGGCCGGAGCGCTGGCACGCCAAGCCGGTCAGCCGCGCCGCCGGCTACGGCAAGCAGCGTCCGGTGGTCAATCCGGCAAAACCTTCGGAAGTGGTCGGCACGGTCAGCGAGGCCGGCGCCAAGCAGGTCGAGACCGCCGTGCGCATCGCCGTCGAGGCACAACCGGCATGGGCAAGACACCCCGTCGCCGAGCGCGCCGCCATCCTCAGCCGGGCGGCCGATCTCTATGAGGCGAACGCCGTCGAGTTCTTTGCGCTCGCCGCCCGCGAGGCCGGCAAGTCGCTGGCCGACGGCGTTGCCGAGGTGCGCGAGGCGGTCGATTTCCTGCGCTACTATGCGGCCGAGGCCGCCAATGCCGAGGCGGGCACCGAGGCGCGCGGCGCCATCGCCTGCATCTCGCCGTGGAATTTTCCGCTCGCCATCTTCACCGGGCAGATCGCGGCGGCACTCGTCACCGGCAATTCCGTGATCGCCAAGCCGGCCGAGCAGACGCCGCTGATCGCTTTCCGCGCTGTCCAACTGCTGCGCGAGGCCGGCGTACCGGAAGACGTCATCCAGCTTCTGCCCGGCGACGGTCCCTCGGTCGGCGGCCCGCTGACCGCCGATCCGCGCATTGCCGGCGTCTGCTTCACCGGCTCGACCGATGTCGCCAAACTGATCGAAAAGCAGCTAGCCGAGACCGCCGCGCCCGACGCCATGCTGATCGCCGAAACCGGCGGCCTGAACGCCATGATCGTCGATTCCACGGCGCTGCCTGAACAGGCGGTGCGCGATATCCTCGCCTCCGCCTTCCAGAGTGCCGGCCAGCGCTGCTCGGCACTGCGCATTCTCTACGTGCAGAAGGACGTCGAGAAGAAGATGCTGGAGATGCTGAAAGGCGCTATGGAAGCGCTCAGCCTCGGCGACCCCTGGCGGATCTCGACCGATGTCGGCCCGGTCATCGACGACGAGGCACAAGCGTCGATCCGCGACTATTGCACGAAAATGGGCCTGCAGGGCCGGCTGATCGCCAAGCTCGAAGCGCCGAAGGACGGCCGCTTCGTCGCGCCGCACGTCTTTCGGGTCAAGAGCATCGAGGAGTTGGAACGCGAGGTGTTCGGCCCGGTGCTGCACGTCGCCACCTTCGATGCCGACGAGATCGATGCGGTGATCGCCGCGATCAACCGCAAGGGCTACGGCCTGACCTTCGGCCTGCACACCCGCATCGAAGGCCGCGCGCAGCATTTCGTCGACGGCATCCATGCTGGCAACATCTACGTCAACCGCAACCAGATCGGCGCCGTCGTCGGGGCGCAGCCCTTCGGCGGCGAGGGGCTTTCCGGCACCGGACCGAAGGCGGGCGGGCCACATTATCTCCGGCGCTTCCGCAAGGGGCCGGAGGCCGGCACCCATCTTGCCGAAGGCCGCAAGGTGACGGCGACCGAGCTCGCCGACAATCTGCCGGACCCGGCCTTTGGCGGCTGGTCGACGCGGCCGGATCGCGTCGCCATCCTGAGGAAACATCTGCGCGGCAAGGGTGCCGCGGCCATCGGTGCCGCCGCCGGCATCGATTTCGGCCAGGTCGACCTGCCCGGGCCGACCGGCGAGGCCAACACGCTGTCGCTGTCGCCGCGCGGGCGCGTGCTGTGCCTCGGTCCCGACGCGGATACCCTGCTTGCGCAGACGATCCAGGCGCTGGCCGCCGGCAATGCCGTGCTCGCCGTCGCACCTGGCGCGCCTGCGGCACTGTCGGCGCTGACCGGCAAGGGCCTGCCGCTGGCGGCGATCGACGGCCGTCCGGACCCGGTCGAAGCGCGCTCGCTGCGGGTCGATGTCGTCGCCTTTTCCGGTACGCCCGAGGCCGCGCGCATCGTGCGCAAGGTCATCGCCGACCGCGCCGGCCCGATCGTACCGCTGGTCAGCGAAGTGTATTATCCGGCCGCCTATGCGCACGAGCGCGCCGTCTGCGTCGACACCACGGCGGCGGGCGGCAATGCCAGCCTGCTGGCCGCGGCATAGGGTTTCGCCAGGGCTCGCTCATCGCGGGCAGGGCGGCGCCGACTCTGCGTGGGGACGGTCGCTACCTGATACCGAGCGGCACCTCGAACTGCCAGGCCGAGCGACCGGCTCCGTCTGGAATCGGGGGAAACGGAGAAGCCCGGCGGACCGCGTCGAGAGCGGCCTTGTCCAGCGCGGCAACGCCTGAACTGCCCGTCAGCCTGGCCGACCGGACGCTGCCGTTCGAACCGACGGTAAAGGCAACCGTGGCTGTGCCCGTGGCGCGCGTGCGTGTCGAATTGAAGGCCCGCACCAGCTTTGATCGGATCTTGCCGGGGTAGTTTGTGACGGCTGCATTGCCGATGCCGGACTTGCCGCCCCTGCTGGCAGTCAGGATCTTGCCGTCCTTCTTGCCGTCGGCCGTGCCGCGCGCGACATCCATTTCGTCACGGCCGCCGGAGCCGGTCTTTTTCTTCTTGGAATCGGCTTTGGCAAGTGCCTTGCCCGCCTTCTTGCGCGAGACCGGCTTTTCAGGCTCGTTTGGTTCGGCTTTCCTGGCCGGCTTGTTCTTTGCGGTTGCCTTCTTCGGCTGCTTGGGCTTCGGCCTTTCCGGCTTCGGTTCTTCCGCCGCGACGACGGTCTCGACCGTCTGAACCGTTTCGGCCGGCGCCGGGTCGGCTGGTGCCGGAGCACTCGTCTCGGCAGGATCGGCCCTTTCGACCGTGCTGACTGGCGGCGGCACGGCATTGTCGTCAGTGGGCACCAGCCTGTCGGTCGCGAGAATGTCGGGCGATGGATCCGGGCGCGCCGGCTCGACAGGCTGGGCAGGCGCGGGCTCGGGGCGATCGGCAAGAGGAGCAGTTTCCGTGACGGCCTCGCTAACCGGCTCGACCACATCTTTTTCCGATGCTTCCGCCACATCGGTGACCGGCTGGAGCGCCTCCTCTGCCGCGGTTGCCTGCGCCTCGACCGTTTCGACGGGCTTGGCGTCGAGCATGGTCACCATCGTTACGTTGGTCACTTCCGGGTCGTCTCCGACATCGCCGGCCGCCTGCTGCGGATCGGCGCCGAGCAGCATTTCGCCTTGCTGGTCGGCACCTTCGATGCTTGGCCTGTCGTCCGGCAGGGTGAGAAAGGCCAGCGCCACCGCTGCGTGAAATGCGCAAGAGCAGGCGATCGCCACCGTCCAGTTGTGGCGCCGCTGCATCTGTCGTGCCTGCCGCAATGGCTCCGCCGGCACCGCAGTCAATTCGCCGTCGGCATCGGCGATGCAACTGTCTTCCGGTCTGTCGCGCGGCGAAACATGCAGCACCCCGCGAGGGATGGCGAAATCGGGATCGTCCGGTTCCGGCGGCAGGAAACCGGCCAATGGCCACGCCAGGGTGTTTCGCGCGAATGCCGGTTCCAGTCCCAAATTCAGACCCCGAAGGCGATGCCGGTCCTGGTCTGCGTCTTCAGCCCGCGCATGCAGGCATTCGGCTCGGCGCCGGCGCATTCCGTGGCGCTGTTGATCAACACGCGGCTGACCTTGCCGCAATCGGTGCCGGCAAGGTCGAAACGCGTCACCTTGGTCTTGCCTGCAGGCAGCTCCTTGAAATCGAGCACGGTCAGCCGGTCGACGACGCCGGCCTCGTTGAACAACGCGATCTCGAACGCCGCCTTGGAAAGACCGGCGCCGAGATTGTTGGTGACCACGAAGGTTAGGCGGCAGCCCTTGTCGGATGGCTGCGCGCCGTTCAGCTCGAGGATCAGCGCCGGCGCTTGCTGCTGTGTCCATGCCGGAGCCGCCGCAAGCGACATAGCCACCGCCGCGGCCAACAGACGAAGGGATGCTGTCACGCCTTGCCTCATCGTCAGCCTCCAAACCGCATGGTCGCCGCCAGCGTCAGGGTGACGCCGGGCTCGTAGACGATACTCGTGGTCGACGCGTTCAGTGGGTTGGCGTATTTGACGTCGAACAGATTGTCGGCGCGGAAATCGACCTTGAAATTGTCGGTCGCCTGGTAGCTGGCGAAGGCATTGACCAGCGTATAGTCCTTGGCCACCGCGTTGCCCTGCGGCTTGCCGTTGTATTGCACCTCGCCGCCGACAGTCAGCCTGTCCTCGAGGAAGCGAAAGCCGAGTTGCCCGGTGACCTGGGAGGAGGGGACGGTGACAAGGTCCGCCCGCTCGCCTTCATAGGAAATCGTGTGGCCATCGGTGAACGACGCCGAAAGCCCGGCAAAGCCCCAGGCTGCGTCATAGACGCCCTCCATCTCGAAGCCGTGGATCTTGGCCTTGGCGAAATTCTGATACTGGAAGCAGATCGGGATGCCCGGACCGAACGGGCAGCCGCTGGTCGGGTCGAACGCCGATAGCGTCACGCCGTCGATGTAATCGTCGACATTGTTGTTGAAATAGGCCGCCTTCAGCCGCAGCGCGTCGTCGGCCTCGATGACGCCGTTGGTGCTGTAGTTGACGCCAAACTCCATGGTCTTGCCGGTTTCGGGCTTGAGATTGGGATTGGGGAGGAACGGGAAGCTGACGCCTGCCGGATGATTGCCGCTGATCAGGGTCTCCGATAGCGAAGGGGAACGGTAGCCTTCTGCGTAAGTGCCGTAGAATTGCAGGCCGGAAAGGCTGGCGCTTTCGAAGGGCGAAATGCCCACTGTGATGCGTGGCGACAGCCGGTCGCCAGAGGTTTCGCCGACATCGCTGTCTAGCTTGTAGCTGTCGTAACGCAGCCCGGCGATGACCTCGAGCCAGTCCCAGGTGAGCTTGTCCTGGACGTATGCGCCGGAGACGTTTCTATCGCCCGAGGGCGTGTAGAAACTGTCGCCGCCCGCCGTGCCGCCTGTCTCGACATCGTCGCCAACCCAGTCGCCCCCATAGGTCAGCTCATGCGCGATCCCAACGGTCTCGAATCTCGACGTGTTCCAGATGTCGATGCCGGAGGTGCCGATGTCGAACATCGATTTCGAACCCGCCGGCAAAACCACGGGCAGACCGGTGATCGGATCAAACCGGTTTTGCGCGACAAGGGTCGTCAGATCGAGCTTGGTCTTGTTGTAAGAGGCGTTGATGTGGAGATCGAGCCAGCTCTTGTCTTCGTCGGTGATGTTGTAGCGGGCCGTGAAGGTATTCGCCTTCAGGTCGGCGTCGTTCACCGGCGCGCTGCCGCTGGTCTCGGTCCATTCGTCGTTCGAGCCGATCCAACCGAGCTTCAGCTCGCTGTTTTCGCTGGGGCGGATGGTCGTCTTGAGGAGGCCGCTCAAGACGTCGAAGCCAGTGCCCGCTACAGTGTCGCCGCCGCCATGCTTGTAGTCGTCATAGTCGCGGTAGACGATGTTGCCGAGCACGTCCCAGTTCTCGTTTATCCGGTAGGCGCCGGTGGCGCTGGTGGTCCAGCCTTCACCGTTGGTTTCGTAACGCCCGGTCGCGGATGCCGCCCAGGTCTCGTCGGGCTTGAGGAAATCCTGAGCATCCTTGGTATCGAAAAAGACGACGCCGCCGATCGCCCCGGAGCCGTAGGTATTGGCGACCGGACCGCGGATCACGTCGACGGATTTGATCAATTCGGGATCGATGTAGAAGGTCGATTGCGTGCCGTGATCCGAGCGCTGGAAATTCTGGCGGGCACCGTCGACGATGACGGAGACGCGGCCGAAGTCCTGCAGGCCGCGGATGTTGATGCTGGAGCTGACACGCCTTGCGTCGGCCTGGACGGCGACACCCGGCACACCGAACAGCATGTCGTTGGGCGTCGTCGCCATGCGGCGCTCTAGCTGTTCCTCGTCGACATGGCTGGCTGAAGCAAGCGACTCGATCGCCGTCTCGCCGGTGCGGCTGAGGATCAGGATCCTGTCGAGCAGCGTGGCACCCGCCGGGGCGGGCTTTGCCTGTTCTGGCGGTTGAGACGGGTCAGTCTGCTGCTGGTCGGCTGCCGGTTGGGCAGCCTGCTGGGCGCCGGCCGGTGCGGCGAGCAGCGGGATCGCCGCCGCGCCGGCCAGCAACGCGGCCATTTTGCTTGTCATAAAACAGTGTGCCAGGCCGCTGCCCGCCGGCCGTCCCCAATTCGCCAACCCCATGCTGCAACTCCAAGAATCCATGTTCGATGCTGGCTGGCTTGGGGCTCGCTGGCATTTTTCATCGCGTCCGGCGTCTTAAATGTTGACTCATTTACTCCGGTATTGCACTGCTAGATAACATGACCATTCGAGTCAAGAATTGAATCGGCATTTCACGCAGGCGCCGAGCCAGATGCCCGGCACAGAACAGGGAGCGAACCCATGAACACGCACAATCCCAGCGACTTTCGCTATCGCGTCCGCCGTTCCGACGAAAATTCCGTCCGTTTCGAACGGGTCCAATCGGCCGTGAGAACGCTGTCCAGCAACACGCTGTTCCAGGGCGAGCACGAGATCGGCATCGAACATCACGGTGCGCTGTATCGGCTGAAGATCACCCGGCAGGGCAAGCTCATCCTCAACAAGTAGGTGGTGGAAATGGACCAGCGCGTAAAACCCGCCCCGCACGAGATCCGACGGGCACGGGTAGACAATCCGAAAATGCGCGAGCGCGACCTCGCCGCCCAACTCGGTATTTCGGAGGCCGAACTGGTCGCCGCGCATTGCGGCGACGGGGTCGTGCGGGTCGAGCCGCGTGTCAACGACCTTTTGACTGGTCTCGAAGCTGTCGGTGAGGTGATGGCGCTGACCCGCAACGAAAGCGCGGTGCACGAGAAGATCGGCGTCTACGACAAGGTCGTCACCGGCAATCACAATGCCATGGTGCTCGGCGAAAACATCGACCTGCGCATCTTCCCGAAAGTCTGGGCGCACGGCTTTGCGGTGGAAAAGCGCGACGGCGCCGACATCCGTCGCAGCCTGCAGTTCTTCGACGCCGCAGGCGAGGCGATGCACAAGGTGCATCTCAGACCCGCATCCAACCTCTATGCCTATCAGAAGCTGGTGGCAGGGCTGGAATCTCCGAACCAGGAACCGACGGTGGCGATTTCAGCGGGCGCGGCTGACGACGAGATCGAGACTGCGGACAATTCGGCCAGCGTCGAGGATCTGCGCGACCGCTGGAGCCAACTAACCGACGTGCATCAGTTCTTCGGCATGCTGAAGACACTGAAGCTCAGCCGCCGGCAGGCGGTGCGCTTGGTCGGCCAGGATTATGCCTGGCTGGTCGATAACGATGCGGTGAGCGCCATGTTCAACCACGCCGCCGCTGGCGCCATGCCGATCATGTGCTTTGTCGGCAATCGCGGCTGCATCCAGATCCATTCCGGCCCCGTCGCCTCGATCAAGCCGATGGGACCATGGCTCAATGTGCTCGACGAGACCTTCCATCTGCACCTGCGGACCGACCACATCGATGAGGTCTGGGCCGTGCGTAAGCCGACCAAGGACGGCCATGTCACGTCGCTCGAAGTCTATGGCACCGACGGCAAGATGATCATCCAGTTCTTCGGTAAGCGGCATGAGGGCGAAAGCGAGCGCGAAGACTGGCGCTTTCTGGCCGAAAACCTGCCGCGTATCCCAAGCCCGACCGCAGCCTGAGGAAACGATGATGGTTCTTTTCTCCAGGCTGGTCTCCAGGTCGGCGCTTGGTCCTGCGGCCGCTGTTTTCCTGGCGTTCGCCGTGCTGATGCCGGCTCAGGCCGCCGAAGGCATCGCGACTTTTGCCGACCGCTCGAGGATCGTGGCCATCGGCGGCTCGATCACCGAGATCGTCTACGCGCTCGGCGAACAGGATCGCCTTGTCGCGCGCGATTCGACCAGCCGCTATCCGCAAGCGGCGGCGGAACTGCCGGATGTCGGCTACATGCGCCAGCTGTCGCCGGAGGGTGTGCTGTCGGTCAATCCGTCGGGCATATTGGCCCTGCACGGAAGCGGACCGAAGGAAGCCGTCGACGTGCTGAAGAAATCGAGCATCCCGTTCATCGAGATGCCCGAGCGCTATGATAATCAAGGCATTCTGGAAAAGATCCACATAGTCGGCAAGGCGCTCGGCGTCGAGGCCAAGGCCGATGCGCTGGCAGCCCAGATCGACGCCAAGCTGAAGGCAGCCGAAAAGCAGACCGCCTCGATCAAGGAGCGCAAGCGCATCCTGTTCGTGCTGTCGATGCAGGGCGGCAAGCTGCTTGCCGCCGGCAGCGACACCGCAGCCGACGGCATCATCAAGCTTGCGGGCGGCATCAATGCCATCGACGGCTTTGCCGGCTACAAGCAATTGTCGGACGAGGCAGTCATCACCGCCAGGCCGGACGTGATCCTGATGATGAACAATGCCGGACCGGCCACCGCGGATGACGAATTGTTTTCGAACCCTGTCGTGGCTTCGACGCCGGCGGGTGCCGCCCGCAAGCTGATCCGCATGGACGGCGGCTATCTGCTCGGCTTCGGCCCGCGCACGGCCGACGCTATCCACGATCTCGCCGTCTCGCTCTATGGCGGCCAGGTCACGGATTGAGCGCGATGGCCGATCATTCGATCGCTGGTGCGGCGGGCATCATGGCGACGGCAGCCGAGGGTGACCGTTCGCGGCGCGCCCGCCTCGTCATCGTGCTGCTCTGCGTCGGGCTGGCTATCGCCGTGCTGTTGTCGCTGACCTCCGGCGCATCCGATGCCTCGGCCATCGGCGTCATGCACGACTGGCTGTTCGGCGCGTTGCCCGGCGACACGGCATTGAGCGCCCGCGACCACCTGATCATCCATGACATCCGTCTGCCACGCGTCATTCTGGGCGTACTGATCGGCGCATCGCTTGCCGTCTCCGGTGCCGTCATGCAGGGGCTGTTCCGCAATCCGCTGGCCGACCCCGGCCTGATCGGCGTTTCGGCGGGATCGAGCCTCGGTGCGGTCGCCGTCATCGTGCTTGGCTCAACCATGCTGGCGCCGCTGACCTCGGCGCTCGGCACGCTGGCTCTGCCGCTGGCTGCGTTCTGCGGCGGGCTGGCGACGACATTGCTGCTCTATCAGGTCGCGACACGGCAAGGCCGGACCTCGGTCGCCACCATGCTGCTCGCCGGCATCGCGCTGGCGGCGCTTGCCATGGCGCTGACCGGCATCCTGATCTTCATGGCCGACGACCGGCAATTGCGCGACCTGACCTTTTGGCAGCTCGGCTCGCTGGGCGGCGCAACCTGGCAAAAAATCGGCTCCGTCGGGCCGATCATCGTGCTGGCGCTGGCGGCAATGCCGTTCCTGGCGCGCGGCCTCAACGCGCTGGCGCTTGGCGAGGCGACGGCCGGCCATCTCGGCATTCCGGTGCAGCGGCTGAAATACACCGCGATCGTCGGCGTCTCGGCAGCGGTCGGCGCGTCGGTCGCCGTCAGCGGCGGCATCGGTTTTGTCGGCATTGTCGTGCCGCATTTGCTGCGCCTGCTGATCGGCCCCGACAACCGTTACCTGCTGCCGGCATCGGCGCTGCTCGGCGCCGCGCTGCTGCCGTTGGCCGACGCCGTTGCCCGCACCATCGTTGCCCCGGCCGAATTGCCGATTGGGATCGTCACTGCGGTCGCCGGTGCCCCGTTCTTCCTGTGGATCCTGCTGCGCAAGCGCGGCGTCATCGACCTGTGAAAGTTTGCCTATGATCGAAGCGCGCGATGTCTCGGTGGCGATCGGCGGCAAGCGCATTGTCGCCAATGTCGATTTCGAGGCGCGGCCGGGCGAAATCGCGGCCATTGTCGGCCCCAACGGTTCGGGCAAGACGACCTTCCTCAGAGCACTGTCCGGCGATCTTGGCTATTCGGGAGAGGTCACCATCAACGGCCGCAATCTATCGGCGATGAAGCCGGTCGAGGCGGCGACGGTGCGCGCGGTGCTGCCGCAGGCGACGACGCTGTCCTTCCCGTTCACTGTGCGTGAGATCGTCAGGCTGGGCCTGGTCGGCGGGCGCTCCGGCGCGCTGCCCGGCGAGGACCAGCGCCTGCCCGAACGCGCGCTGGCGCGCGTCGACCTCGACGGTTTTGCCGGCCGCTTCTACCAGGAATTGTCCGGCGGCGAGCAGCAGCGCGTGCAGCTTGCCCGCGTACTCTGCCAGGTCTGGGCGCCGGTGCTCGACGGCAAGCCGCGCTATTTGTTCCTCGATGAGCCGGTGTCCAGCCTCGACATCAAACACCAGCTGATCATCATGGACATCGCGCGTGATTTCGCCAGACGGGGCGGCGGCGTGGTCGCCATCCTGCACGACCTCAATTTGACGGCGATGTATGCCGACCGGATTTTCGTCATGCATCGCGGCAGGCTCGCCGCTACAGGTTCGCCGCAACAGGTACTCAGCGACGAGCTGATCGAAAAGGTCTTCGATTGCCGGCTGAAGGTCGGTGTGTTGCCGGCAGGAAACATGCCGTTCGTTTTGCCGCAATCGGCAGCTTAGGCAATCAGAAAAATCAGGCGGCCGGCGCCCGTTGCACCAGCATGTCGATGCCGAGCAGGTGTCGCACATTCGGGCGCGCCGCCACCAGATCGGCGATCGTGTAGCGCGACAGCACGGCGAAGAAGGCGTTGAGCGCTTCGCGCAATGCCGAATTCAAGGCGCAGCTGTCGACCAGCGGGCATTCGGCGGCGTCGTTCTCGAAGCACTCGGCCATGGCAAAGCTTTCCTCCGTCACCCGCACGACATCAAACAGGCTGATCGTTTCGGCCGCGCGACCGAGCCTGACGCCGCCATTCCTGCCGCGCACCGTTTCGATCAAGCCGTTTTCGACCAGTGGCTGCAGGATCTTGAACAGGAAAAGTTCCGATACCGAATAGGCGGCGGCGATCTCGGGGATGCGGCTCAGCCGTTCGGTATTGGCGGCGCAATACATCAGAATGCGCATGGCGTAGTTGGTCTGACGGGTAAGCCGCATTGTGTCCTCACATAGCAGTGGTTGGCGTCAATATGGCCTATAGTTTGGAACAATTCCAGACTGGCGCTGCATAATAGATGAATTCAGGCGTCAAGTTTGCATGCGCGATTGCGCGCACCGGGATCAGCGGCGCGCTTTCTGTGGGAAGCGACATTAGATAAGTTCGCATGATCGATCAGGAGCGGCCCACCATGTCACGACCAGCCCCGGTTCTTGCATCCGTCGCGTTCGCCCGGTTCGACACCGACGCCGATGCCAAGCTTTCGGCGCTCAGGCGCACCAAGTTCGCTGCCACCGCAGCACTTGCGTTTTGCGTGCTGATCTTTGCGGCGGCGAAATCGTTCGAGAGCCGGCATGCGTGGTTGGGCTTTGTTGCCGCTTTCGCCGAGGCGGCGACGATCGGCGGGCTGGCCGACTGGTATGCGGTGGTAGCGCTGTTTCGGCGGCCACTCGGCCTGCCGATCCCGCATACGGCTATCATCCCGGAGAACCAGAACCGAATCGCCGACAATCTCGGCCGCTTCATCGAGGTCAATTTCCTGGCGCCGGAGCCGGTGCGCGAAAAGCTCGCCGAAGTCGATTTTTCCGCGCTGGTCGCGGACTGGCTGGCCGACCCGAACCGCGCCGCCGACCTGTCGCGTTTTGTCGGCCGGCTGGTGCCGCAGACGCTGGCGGCGGTCGAGCAATCCGGACTGCGCGGCTTCGTCACCAGCCGTATGCTGGAGCAGATCGAAAAGGTGCCGCTGGCGCCGCTCGCCGCCGAGTTGCTGTCGGCGCTGACTGACGATCGCCGCCACCAGAAACTATTCGACGAGTTCACCAAGGTGGTCGGCCGCTTCTTGAGCGACGAGCAGGCGCTGGCGACGATGCGCGAGAAGATCCGCGAGGAACTGCCGTCGCTGTTCAACCTGTTTCGCGCCGACGCCTATCTGTTGAAGAAGATCGTTGCGTCGGCCGGCTCGCTGCTCGATGAAGTGCGCGCCGATCCGCACCATCCAATGCGCGCCGAATTCGACCTTTTCGTCGCGACTTTCGTCGAGCGGCTGAGGACATCCAAACAATATGCCAGGCGCGCCGAAAAGCTGAAGCGAGATTTCCTCGCCCGGCCGGAACTCAGCGCTCTGGCCGGCGACATGTGGGAGAGCCTGCGGCTGTTCATCGAGCAGGACGCCAAGGCGCCGAATTCGATGATCCGCGACCATCTCGCCACCATGTTCGTCGAGGTCGGCCGCCATCTTGCCGACGACGCGCAGATCAGGGCCGACATGAACCAGGGGTTCATCGTGGCGCTGGCATCCTTCGTCGAAAGCCAGAAGAGCGGCGTGTCCAAATTCATCGCCGACCAGGTCAAGCGCTGGGACCTCGCGCAACTGACAAGGCTGATCGAGATGAACATCGGCAAGGACCTGCAATATATCCGCTTCAACGGCATGATCATCGGTGGCCTTGCCGGGCTCGTGCTCTACACCGCCGAACGGCTGTTTCTCGTCGGCTGACCTCGTCCGAATGGACCGCTGAGCTTCGCTGCACTATCTTCCGTGCAGTGGCGGCGTTCACGGCAACAGGGGGAGAGTACCAGCATGGCAAAACGACCGGATTCCGAGTCCTTTATCGACATGTTCGGCAAGTTCGGCCGCGACCTGAAGCTGCCGAATGTCGATGTCGAGGCGATCCTCGCCCACCACGCCAAGAACCTGGAAGCGCTGGAGAAGTCGGCCAGGGCGAGTGCCGCCGGAGCGTCGGCGCTGTTGTCCAGGCAACGCGAGATGCTACAGGACACGCTGCGCGAAATCACCGACATGGCACAAAACTACAGGGCGCCCGGCAATCCCCAGGAAATGATGCAGAAGCAGGCGGCGTTCGCCAGGAGATCCTTCGAGACCGCGCTGAAGAATGCCGGCGAGATGGCCGAACTGGCGAGGGCGTCCGGCACCGAATCCATCGAAATCCTGCGCAGCCGCATCAAGGAGGCGATGGAGGAGATCCGCGCCGGCCACGACAAGAAATAAGCTGTTCCCCAGCAGCACGCTTGCCGGCGGCGAAGACTGGCGGTTCGCGGCCGAAGATTATGGGCTGGAATCGCACTGGCGAATTGACAGGGGCGGCCCGTCGTGGTCCGGAACAGGCAAGCGATCGGGAAAGCAGGAATGACGCAGATACGGCCCACGACGCCGCCGACCTTCGAGCAACTCAGGGCGATGGCCGGGCAGGAATTAGGCGTCTCGGACTGGACGCTGGTCGATCAGCACCGCATCGACCAGTTTGCCGAATGCACGGGCGATCATCAATGGATCCATGTCGATCCCGAGCGGGCGAAGCGGCAAAGCCCGTTTCGCACCACGATCGCGCATGGCTATCTGACCCTGTCGATCATCGGCGCGCTGGCGCTTGAGATGGGCATCGTACCCGAAAACACGCAGGCCGCTTTCAACTACGGTTTCGACAAAGTGCGTTTCGTGGCGCCAGTCAGGGTCGGCTCGCGAATCAGGCTGCGCACCACGCTGTTGTCGATGGAAGACAAAGGCCCGGGGCAATATCTGATGAAGGCTTCCAATACCGTCGAGATCGAAGGCGAGCAGAGGCCGGCGCTGACCGCCGAGACGCTCGTCATGCTCTACGCACGCCGCAAGCGGGCCGGCACCTGAGAGACCGTTTGGAAACTCTACTCTGGCGGCCATCTGATCGCGTTTTCTGCGCTTCCGGCCTTCGCCGGCCGAAGCACTGATCAGCGGTCGTGGCAGTTAAGGCTACGGCCGGCGTAGGCCGGTGCTCACGGACCTAAATGTCCGCTGCGCTCCGGTTCTCGAAACCACCACCATATGACTCGCCAGAGCGAATTTCGAAACAGTCTCCGAGGACACGGGCTCAGACAGGCGTGCGGCGGTGCAAATCAGCGCGACATCGCCTGTTCAAGCGCCCTGAAAATCCGGTCGTCTCCGGACTGGGCGACGTTGAAGCGCATGAAACGGCTGGCCGACCGAGACAGGCTGAACGCATTGCCGGGCGCAAGCACGACGTTGGCCGACAAAGCGTGACGGGCGACATCCGCGGCATCTATCCCCTCCGGCAGCCTGCACCACAAAAACATGCCGGCCGGCTGATCTATCCATGGCACGATGCCGATGGCCTTCAGGCGGGCGCTGGTTTCTTCCACGGCGCGCGAGAGCCGCGCGCGCAGCAGATCGACGTGCTTGCGATAGAGGCCGTCCTTCAGCAGCGTCAGCACCAGTTCGGATGCAAGCCGCCCGCTGCCAAAGGACGTGGCGATCTTGAGATCGGTCAATCCTTCCATCCAGTCGCGAGGAGCGGCGATGAAGCCGCAGCGCACCGATGCCGAAAGCGTCTTGGAGAAGCTTCCGATATGGATGACCCGGCTGAGACCGTCGAAGGCCGCCAGCCGGGGCGCGGGCGTATGTTCGAAATCGGCGAAGATATCGTCCTCGATAATCGTCAGCCCCGACTGGTCGGCGAGCTTCAGCAGCCGATGGGCGGCGACGGGCGACAATATCGCGCCGGTCGGATTGTGGAGCGCGGAATTGGTGATGTAGAGGCGCGGCCGGTGGTCGTTCAGCGCTTGCGCGAACAGCTCGATGTCCGGCCCCGAGCGTGTGTAGGGAACGCTGATCACCTTGGCCCGATGGGCGCGCAACAGGGCATGGAAGTTGAAATAGCAGGGATCGTCGACCAACACGGTGTCACCCGGTTCGAGCAGAAACCTACACAGCAGGTCGATCGCCTGGGTGCCCGATTCCGTCAGCACGATCTGGTCCGGGGAGGCTTCGATACCGTGCTCGGCCATGCGCCGCGCCAGCAGATGGCGCAGCGCCGGCAAGCCGAGCGGCGTGCCGTAATCCGTCAGCGCGGCATCGTCGGCGCGGGCCATGGTCCGCAGTGCGCGGCGCAATCCGGCCTCGGGCATCCATGCGGCCGGCAACCAGCCGCAACCGGGTTTGAGCACATTGTCGCCAGCTTCCAGCGATTGGCGCGAGACCCACAGCGGGTCGACGGCACGGTCAAGCCTGGGGCCGATCTCGGCCAGTGACAGCGGAGCCAGCGATCCGGCGGCATAGAAACCCGAGCCTGGCCGCGAGCGGATCATGCCTTCCGCCGCAAGACGCTCATAGGCTTCGACCACGGTGGATTTGGAAACCTGCATGGCCTTGGCGAAAGCCCGGATCGAAGGCAGCCGCATTCCCGGTGTCAGGCTGCGCGCGGCGATCCTGTGCCTGATCGTCGCCATGACGATTTCGACAAGCGTCCGGCTGCCCTCATCTGTTGTCGTCTGCTCGTCCATCCGTACTGCTCAGCCTACCATGACGGTTTTGTCGAACTGTACCTCATTGTCTCTGGCGGAGCCATACGCCCGGCCCGATAGAGGGCGAAACGAGCGGGGCATCGATGGACAAGGCGGTGAGTGGTGGGGCGGCGAGTAGCTGGGCGGCGAGCGGCTGGGTCAACGGGTTCATAGGCGTGCTGATCTTCAGCGGTTCGCTTCCGGCGACGCGCGTGGCGGTGATGGATTTCGATCCGGTGTTCGTGACGGTCGCCCGTGCGGCTTCGGCGGGCATTCTCGGCCTCGCGCTGCTGCTCGTTTTTCGCCAGAAGCGACCGGAGCCGCAAGATCTGTTCTCGCTGGCGATCGTCGCGCTTGGCGTCGTGGTCGGCTTTCCCCTGCTGACGGCGCTGGCGCTCAAGCACATCAATTCGGCTCACTCGATCATTTTCGTCGGCCTGTTGCCGTTGGCGACCGCGATCTTCGGCGTGGTTCGAGGCGGTGATCGCCCGAAACCGGCGTTCTGGCTGTTCTCGTGTCTCGGCAGCGCCCTTGTTGCCGGTTTTGCAGTGACGCAAGGCCTCTCGGTCTCGCCGCTCGGCGACATCTTGATGCTGGCCGCCATCATCGTGTGCGGATTGGGCTATGCCGAAGGAGCGGCGCTGTCGCGCAAGCTCGGCGGCTGGCAGGTGATCTCGTGGGCGCTGGTGCTGTCGCTGCCGGTCATGCTGGCGCTGACGTTCATCACCATGCCGCCGTCGCTCGAAAGTGCCGGCAGGGGCGCGTGGATAGGTTTGGCGTATGTGTCGCTGTTCAGCATGCTGATCGGTTTCGTGTTCTGGTATCGCGGCCTGGCGCAAGGCGGCATCGCCGCGGTCGGGCAGCTGCAACTGCTGCAGCCTTTCTTCGGCCTTGGGCTGGCGGCAGCGCTGCTGCATGAGCAGGTCAGTCCCGCCATGATCGCCGTCACCGCCGCCGTCGTGCTTTGCGTCGTCGGCGCCAAGAGATATGCGAGATAGGTGCGCCGGCGCACTCTTGAACTCGATACAATCGCGTCCAATTGATACCAGGAGCTGCCGACCTGGCGGAACGATGTCTCCGAGGCGCCGAATCGGCCAGCGTGATGCATCGGCGTGGAGGAAAAAGGGACGATTTGGTGCCTGGGGTGCAGAAGATACGCTTGTCCTCGGGCGGCGAGGTGGCCGTCCGGACGGCCGGTGATGCTTCCAAAACCGCGCTCGTCCTGCTGCACGGCTTTCCTAGCTCGTCGCGGACGTTTCGCGACGTGATCGCGCCGCTTTGCGGCAGCGTCTATGTCGTGGCGCCTGACCTGCCGGGCTTCGGCGCGTCCGATCTGCCGCCCGAGCCGTCGTTCGACATGCTGGCCAGCGCGATTGAAGAGCTGCTCTCGCGTCTCAACGTTGGCCGCAGGTTCCTCTATTTGCATGATTTCGGAGCCCCGGTCGCGCTTCATCTCGCCATACGCGTTCCGGAACTCGTCGAAGGCCTTATCATCCAGAATGCCAATGCCCACCGCTCTGGCTTTGGTCCGCAATGGGCAGACACATTGGACTTCTGGGCTGAGCCGAATGCGGCGAACGAGCAAGCCGCCACCGCCCATCTCACCCTCGAGGGAACCCGCGACCAGTATGTCGCCGGCTTGCCAGCCGAGATCGCGGCGCAGATCGATCCAGGTAATTGGATTGAAGACTGGCGGGTCATGTGCCTGCCGGGACGACTTGATCTGCAGAAGGCGCTCATTGCCGACTACGGCCGATATGTCGACCGGTTCGGGGAGGTGGCTGGTTATCTGGCGAAGTATCAGCCCCGAGCGATGCTTCTTTGGGGTCGCCACGATGCCTTCTTCGACATTGCAGAGGTTCAATCGTGGCTTATGGATCTTCCCCGGATGGAGGCCCACGTCTTCGACGCAGGCCATTTCCTTCTGGAGACGCATGCGCTCAGGGCTGCTGAACTGATGCTGGAGTTCGTCGCTGGCGGCTCAGCTAAGCGCGCTGGCCGCGGCGACCAGAAATAATCGCAATGATCAAAGCCGCCACCACCAGGGCCGTCGCGACCTGGAAAGTGACCTGCATGCCGCGTGCGGCTGCCGCAGATGCTAATACCTGCCGACCGGTGCCTTCGTTTCCGCCAGCCGATGCGAAGGCAAACACCGCGCCCATCACCGACGCACCGGTGATCAGGCCGAGATTGCGCGACAGGTTGAGCACTCCGGAGACGACGCCGCGCTGGTCGGATGCGACGCCCGTCATCACGGCCGAATTGTTGGCGGTCTGAAACAAGCTATAGCCGGTGCAGACGATGATGATTGGCACGACATAGCCGGCAATGCCAAATTCCGCCTGTGACAGAGCAAAGCTACCAATAGCGAGATCGAGCAGACCAACGATCATCATCCGGTGCGCTCCGAAACGATCGACCAGGCGTCCGGCCGGCAGCGCCGCCAAGGCCGTAACCAGAGGGCCGGTCGACAGAACCAGCCCGACCATGGCTGCGTCCAGCCCAAGCGCGCGCGACAGATAGAATGGCGCGACCACCAGCGTCGCCATCATCACGGTGGCGACGATCAGGTTCATGGCGAGGCTTGCGTTCAAGGCGCTATCGCGGAACCTGGCAGGCTGGATCAAAGGGTTCTCGACCCTTGTCTGCGCAATGACGAACAGCAGGCCACCCACGGCGGCGGCAACCAGCAAGCCGACATTGAGAGAACCAAAACTGCCGCGCCCAAGGGTCATGGCGAGCGCATAGGCGGCTAGCGTCAGCGCGAGCAAGGCCGTGCCGATGCCGTCGAAATCGCGCCGATCTCGTTCCGCTGACTTTTTTCCAGCCGGCAGGACGCGATAGGCGAGCGCGAAGGCCAGCGCCCCCAACGGCAGATTGATGAGGAAGATCGCTCGCCAGCCGAGGCCGGCGATCAGCAGTCCGCCAAGCGAGGGGCCAAGCGTGGTGCCGATCGCGGACATGGCGCCGAGCAGGCCCATGGCGCTGCCGGTTTTTTCCCGGGGGACCGTGTCGGCGATCAAGGCCAGCGTCAGAGCCATCATGACGGCCGCGCCGAGCCCCTGTGCCGCCCTTGCGGCAATCAGCAGCCAGAGCGTCGGCGCGAGCCCGCAAAGCACCGATGCGAAGGTGAACAGGCCAATGCCGCGGAGCAATAGCGGGCGGCGGCCGAACATATCGGCGAGTCGCCCGGCGCTGACGATCAAGGTGGTGATGGCGAGCAGATAGGCAAGAACGACCCATTGCACGAGCTGGAACGATGCGCCGAATGCCTGCATCAGCGATGGCAGCCCGACGCTGGCGATGCTGGTGGCGAGCGACGACAGCAGCGTTGAAAGCGACAGGCTGGCCAACGCCCATCGGGCCGAGCGGACGCTCACCGGGGCCGTTTCATTCCCGATCTTTTCAGCCCCGGCCTTTTCAGCCCAGCTCTTTTCAGCGGTCGATGCCACGGTGAACTCCTCTGCCGGCAAGCCCCCAAAACCGGAGCTGTCGGAAGCTATTCCCCTGCTTGATGTGGCGAAAGGCGCAGCATTTGCATCTTATTCGTGCATGAAACGCCACATCACGGCTGAGCTGTGTTATGGTCCTTCCATGTCGTCACCCGATCTCAATCTGCTTGTCGCCCTCGATGTGCTGCTGAGCGAGGGCAGCGTCGCCCGCGCTGCCGCGCGGCTGCACCTCAGTCCGTCGGCGATGAGCCGGACGCTGGCGCGGCTGCGCCAAGCGACAGGCGATCCATTGCTGGTCCGGGCTGGCCGTGGCCTGGTTGCGACACCGCGCGCGCAGGAATTGCAGCAGCAGGCAGGCCGAGTCGTCCAGGAAGCCGAAGCGCTCCTGCTTCCCGCCAGGCTCCTCGACCTCTCAGGTCTCGACAGGGTTTTTACGCTGCGCGCCAATGAAAGCTTCGTCGAGGAATTCGCGCCGCGTCTCGTCGCCCGTATCGAAGCGAATGCGCCTGGCGTGCGGCTGCGTTTTGCGCCGAAATCCGACAGGAACGACATGTCGCTGCGCGACGCAGGGATTGATCTCGAAATCGGGGTTGCCGGTGAAACGAGCCCTGAAATGCGTATTCAGGCGCTGTTTCGCGACCGCTTCATCGGTGCGGTGCGAACGGGCCATGAGCTGAGCGAGGGTCCGGTGACGCCGGAACGCTATGCGGCCGGCCGCCACATCAGCGTTTCGCGGCGTGGTCGCGAAAAAGGCCCGATCGACGAGGCCTTGAAACTGCTGGGTCTCCAGCGGACGGTTGTGTGCATGGTTTCCAGCTTCTCGGCCACGCTCGCCATGGCGCGCGCCTCCGATTTGATCGCCAGCGTCCCCGAGCGGCACACGCTAGGCGCGCGCACGGGCATGTTCAGCTTTCCGTTGCCGGTCGATGTTGCCGAGGTCACGATCTCGATGCTCTGGCATCCGCGGCTCGATGCCGATCCGGCACAACGCTGGTTACGCGCCTGCGTGCGGGAGGTCTGCGCCTTTCTCCGCTAATCCAGACTCGGGTCGCTGATCTAGAATCGGGTCACCACGCCGATGCCGATGCCTTCGAAGCCGCCCATCGCCATCAATGCGGCCGGCGCCTCCTCGAGGCTGATCTTCTTGCCGACCAGCAGTTCGGGCTTAAGCTTGCCGGTGCGGATCATCTCCATCATCGCCTGGTAGCGAAACGCCTGCATGCCGTGGCTGCCGCGGATCTCGAGCTCGAAGGCGATCACCTTGTCCATCGGTATCTGCGGCCTGGCATGCTCGCCGAGCATCAGGCCGACCTGCACATGGCGGCCGCGCCGGCGCAGGTTCGCGATCGAGTTGAACGACGTCGTCGGATGGCCGAGCGCGTCCATCGACATATGCGCGCCGCCATTGGTGATCTGCTTGACCGCCTTGACCACGTTCGGCGTCTTTGCCGCGTTGATCGTCGCCACCGCGCCGATCGTTTTGGCGAAGTCCAGCTTCTCGTCGGTCAGGTCGATGGCAACGACATTGGCGCCCATGGCGCTGGCGATCATGATCGCCGACAGGCCGACGCCGCCGCAGCCATGCACGGCCACCCATTCGCCGGGCGTCACTCGGCCCTGGTCGACGATGGCGCGGAACGAGGTGACGAAGCGGCAGCCGAGGCTGGCGGCGGTGGCGAATTCCATCTCGTCGGGCAAGCGCACGAGATTGGTGTCGGCATGGTCGATGGCGACATATTCGGCGAACGATCCCCAGGCAGTGAAGCCGGGCTGGAACTGGTGTTCGCAAACCTGGTGATTGCCCGAGGTGCATTCAAAACAGCGGCCGCAGCCGACGGCGAACGGCACGGTGACGCGCTCGCCGGTCTTCCAGCGGGTCACCTGGCTGCCTGTGGAGACCACGACGCCGGCCAGTTCGTGGCCCGGCACATGCGGCAGGCGGATGCCGTCGTCGTGGCCCATCCAGCCATGCCAGTCGCTGCGGCAGAGGCCAGTCGCCTCGACCTTGATGACGACGCCTTCCGGCGAAGGCGTCGGATCCGGCACCGTCTGGATCGTCGGCGCCTCGCCGAATTTTTCGAAGACGACGGCTTTCATCGGCAGTTCCTCATCACGTCATGCAATTTGCGGTTTACTCGGCATCGATCTGGTTTTCCGGCGCGGCCTTCTGGAACGCCGGCAGCGCCATGCAGGCGGCATTGATGCGCGAGATCGTCGGGTAGGGCGTCATGTCAACGCCGAAACGGGCATTGCTGGTGATCTGTGCGACGAGGCAGATGTCGGCCAGTCCCGGCTTATCGCCATGGCTGAATGTCTTTGTCTCGGCGGACGAAGCCAGAATCTTTTCAAGCGGCTGGAAACCTTCGTTCACCCAATGCCGGAACCAGTTGGCGACATCCTGGTCGCCGGCGCCGAACAGCGTCCGCAATGAGGTCAGCACGCGCAGATTGTTCACCGGATGGATGTCGCACGCGATCATCTGGGCCAGCATCCTGACGCGAGCCCGGCCCGGTGCATCCTTGGGCAGCAACGGCGGCTCTGGCGTGGTCTCGTCGAGAAATTCGATGATCGCCAGCGACTGCGTCAGGAGCGTGCCGTCGCCCAGGACCAGCGCCGGCACCAGCCCTTGCGGATTGACCGCGAGGTAGGCGGGCTCCCGATGCTCGCCGTGGCGCAAATGATGCGGCACGTAGTCGTAGGTCAGGCCCTTCATCTCCAGTGCGATCCGCACCCGGTAAGACGTCGAGGACCGGTAGTAGTTGTGAAGGACGATGTCGCTCATCAGATCATGGGTCCGGTTGGCCGATCGTCAATTCGATTTCGCCGATGCCGTCGACGCCGCCGGTGATCTTTTCGCCCGGCCCAACGGCGCCGACGCCAGCCGGCGTTCCGGTGAAGATCAGGTCGCCGGGTTTAAGCTCTACCGCCTCGCTGCAAATCGAGACGATGTCGGGAACCGGCCAGATCAGTTCGGCAAGGTCGCCGTCCTGCCTGATCTCGCCGTCGACGGCGAGCCAGATGCGGCCCTTTTCGGGATGACCGGATTTTTGCGCCGGGACCAGCGGGCCACAAGGGGCGGAACGGTCGAAGGCTTTCGACCAGTCCCACGGCCGTGCCGCCTTCTTCGCTTCGTCCTGAAGGTCGCGGCGGGTCAGGTCGACGCCGACGCCGTAACCCCAGACATGGTCCAGCGCGCGCTCGCGGGGGATGCGGAAGCCGGCTCTGCCGATCGCGACGACCAATTCGATCTCGTGATGCAGGTTTTGGGTCAGTGGCGGGTAGGGGATCGTCGTGCCAGATCCGATTGCTGCATCGACCACCGCATCACCCGGCTTGGTGAAGAAGAAGGGCGGGTCGCGCTCGTCATTGCCGAACTCGCGGGCATGGGCGGCGTAGTTGCGGCCGACGCAGAAGATCCGGCGCACCGCAAAACGCTCCAGTGAGCCGGCGACGGCCACCGACGGGGTTGCGGGCAGGGGAAGGACGAAGCCTGTCATGCAGTGTCTCTGTTTCAATGCATCTGTCCTGGCACATTCGGCCGATTTGGATCACCGGGCAAGGCATTGCATCTCAGATGAGCCACGCCCGCCGCGAGGCGCCGCGGAAATCGCTATAATTGTGCTTTAGCCGGCCAAGATGGCGATACACTATTTGGCAATAAGCTGGCCCTGCTCGCAGCGCCTGCCACCAACGCCTGAGACCACCGACCGTCGGTTTTGGGAAGGGGCCTTGACGGCCCTTTTTGTCCGTCCCCGTACTTCGGGCGTGTCGTTATCTCGCACTTGCACAAAGTTCTGGTGCGCTGCAATATAGCTGGAGGGAATGCGGCCTCCAGCCCGCCTTTCGCAGGTTCAATGAAGGGACCGGCATGACGGATATCTCCGCGACGCGTCTTGTCGTGTCCAGGCCTATTGCCGACAGCTCGGCAAGAACCAGGCTTGCCTATCTCGACGGCTGGCGCGGCCTGTCGATCGCGCTGGTGCTGATCGGCCATTTCTTCCCCGTTCCCGGCATCAATCTCGGCGTCTTGGGCGTCGAATTCTTCTTCGTGCTCAGCGGCCGGCTGATGGCCGAGATCCTGTTTGTCGAACACTATCCGCTGAAGAAATTCTTCAAGCGCCGGTTCTCCCGCATCTACCCGGCACTGATGGTTTTCGTCGTCGCCGCGATGGTTGCCTTGTCCGGCACATTCATCGCCTTCAAGTGGAAGGCGGCGCTGACGGCGCTGACGTTCACTTACAACTACGCCGGAATTCTCGTCACCCGCGCCGGCGCGCTCGACCATATCTGGTCGCTCTGCGTCGAAGAGCATGCCTATATCATCCTGGCGCTGATCAGCGTCGTCGTCTCGGGGCGGTCCCGGGTCATAGTGCTGCTCGGCGCATTGTCGGTGCTGGCCATGGCAAACGGCGCCATCTCCTACTGGGTGCTCGGAATAGGCTACGAGTCCACCTATTGGCGCACCGACGTGCACATCGCCTCGATCCTGCTGTCAGCGGTGATATGCCTGCTCAAGGCCGATGACAGGCTGCCGGCGCTGCTCAAGGGCCCGCATGCCGCCCTGGGGGCCGCTGTCGTGGCGGTTCTAGTGTTCATGGCTGCCGTGCCAACCCCGATCCACTATCTGGTCGCGGTGCCGCTGTTGGCCCTCGCCGTCAACTCCCTCGACTTCAGCAGCTGGTATCTGACCTGGTTTCTATCCTCCCGGCCGATGACGATGCTGGGGCTGTGGTCGTATTCGCTCTATCTTTGGCAGCAGCCCTTTTATCAATTCGTCGACATACAAGGCAGTTCGCCGTGGCTGATGTTGGCGGCGGCGTTCGCTTGCGCTCTGTGCAGCTACTACATCGTCGAAAAGCCGACCCGCTCCTGGCTGAACCGCAATTGGTAGGGCGAGGCGGCTGCCGTTCAGCCGGCGATCCGTCTTAGATAATACCGCACGGCTTTCTTGCCGCCGTGGATTACCGCGTCGCCCACTTCCATGAAGCCGAGTGCCGCGTGGAAGGCGTCCGAAGCCGGATTGGGTGGCTCGGCATTGACCTCGCAAGTGACGATCGCCTGGCCGGCGCGTGACGCCTGCTCGAACAGATCCTCGTACAGCCGGCGGGCATGACCCCGGCCGCGCGCATTGGCGCCGACCACGACGCGATCGACATAGACGAAGCGCGGATAGCGCTCGCGAAACCACAGGAAATTCGGGCTGTCGTAGCTTGCGTCCTGGTCGAAGGTCATGATGAAGGCTTCGAGTGCACCGATACGGCGCGCGTAAAACGCTTCGCCAAGCAGGAAGGAAAGGCGCTCAGGTTCGAGCCATGATAATTCCGCAGCGTGCTCGTTGTTGAGCGCGAGGATTGCGGGCTCATCCCGCGGCAAAACCAGCTCGATCGGCAATCGCGTTTCAATCATTTTCTTTCTTCTGTCTTCCAGGATCATGCCCGGGCAGCGGCGATGGTCGCCGCCACCAGTACCTCGTCGGTCACGGTGTTGCGGTATTCGCGGTCGAGGTCGGTGCCGCCCATACCGACTTTCGGGTTGCGATAGCGCATGGCGCTCGGCACGTCCTTGAGCGCGGCGAAGTGCATTTCGCTCACCCCGGTTTTCCTCCGCACCTCGGCAATGTTCTGCGGGTCAAGCCCGCCGCAGCCGAGGATGATGATGCGGTCGCCAGCCTGCCTGACCAGATCGGCGAGCAGGTCCGCGCCCTCCAGCGCCGTGTCGCGCTGGCCGCTGGTCAGCACACGGCCGACCTTGCAGCGGATCAGCGATTCCAGTGCCTCGGTCGGGTCGCGGGTCATGTCGAAGGCGCGGTGGCAGGTGACGTTCAAGCTCCCCGCTGCCTGCGCCAGTTCGCTCATGCGCTGCTCATCGATCGTGCCGTCGGCAGCGAGGCAGCCGATAACGACACCGGCGACGCCAAGCTCGGCAAGCGCTCGGACATCGGCGAGCATCGAACGATATTCGGCCTCGCTATAGAGAAAATCGCCGCCACGCGGCCGCACGATGACGTGGAACGGGATCGTCGCTAATTCAAGCGCCGTGCGCACGGTGCCGAAGCTCGGCGTGATGCCGCCCTCGACCAGGCTGGCACAGAGCTCGACACGGTCGGCACCGGCGGCTTGCGCGGCCAGCAGGCCGTCTATGCCTTCGACGCAGATCTCGATCAGCGGCAGGCGAGGGCGTTCGGTCTCGGTCATGGGCGATCCGTTGATGATTTCAGCTGGCCAGCGGTAGCATCGGGCACGGTGCCTTGAAAGCCGGAAGTGTGGGCTCAATGTGCTTGCGGGCGCGCCTGCCATTCCGCCGCTTGACACATTCATAACTTAAGCGTTATACGTAACTCATAGCTGATGGGTTATTGGTTCTCATGGAGAGCGCGTTGTTGAATAGCCCAGCCAAACCGCAAACAACGGGTCCCAAGTCATGACTGAAGCAACCACAATCGAAACCAAATCCATTGTCGTCGAGCGTCTGATCCCGCATGCGGCTGAAAAGATATGGCGCGCACTGACCGTGCCGCATCTGGTTGCCGAATGGCTGATGGAGAACGACTTTGCGCCTGAGCAAGGCCATCGCTTTACCTTTCGCGCGACGCCGGTGCCTGGCTGGTCCGGCGTGACGAACTGCGAGGTGCTGAAGATCGAGCCGCCACGCCTGCTCGCCTACAGCTGGGGCGACGGCACCGAATCCGACAGCGGTCTGAAGACCGTGGTGACATGGTCGTTGACGCCCGAAGGTAAAGCGACGCGGGTGCGCATGGAGCATTCCGGGTTCCGGTCCGAGGACGAGCGCGGCTACATCGGCATGGGAAGCGGTTGGCCGCGCATTCTCGAGCGGCTTGAGCGGGTGACTGCCTCGCAAAGCTGAAGATCCCGGCGCTCGCCTTGCCGCAACGCGGCGGCCGGCGAACTGACAGAACCAAGAAATATCGAGACCCCGGATGTTCGTCGTCCGGGCATGAGAAAACACGCCCGAAGGAGACCACTATGCAAGCACGATTGAAAAACCCGGTGATGGTCATTCCTGGCGCTCTGCAGGCGCTGCTCGCGCTGGACAAGTCGACGGAAACGGCCGATCTGTCCTATGTGACGCGCAAGCTCGTCCATTTGCGCGCCAGCCAGATCAACGGATGCAGTGTCTGTATCGATATGCATGCACGCGAATTGAAGAAGGCCGGTGAAAAGGATGAGCGCGTCTTCACCGTGTCGGCCTGGCGGGAAACACCTTACTTCACCGACGCCGAGCGCGCCGCGCTGGCGCTGACCGAGGCGGCGACCCGGTTAGCCGACCGGCCAGACCCGGTGCCGGATGCGGTCTGGGATGAAGCCGCCCGGCACTATGACGAAAAGGCGCTTGCCGCACTGGTCGTCCAGATTGCCCTGATCAATGCATTCAACCGTCTCAACGCAACTACCAGACAGATGGTCGGCGCCTGGGGCTGAACGGGGCCGGGTTCTCGCAAAGCCACATCAGATCAGCAGCTTGTGAGAATTCGCGCGGACGAAGTCGATGAAGGTCCGCAGCTTCGGCGGTACCAGGCGGCGGCTGGGATAATAGAGGTGGAGCGGCTCGTAAGCGGGACAGAAAGGCTCCAGCACCTTGACCAGCGCGCCTGAGGCAAGAAGCGGCGCGGCGAGCCCCTCGACCGCGAAGGCGAGGCCAAGCCCTTGCGCGGCAGCAGTAATGCACAGCGGAAGCGTGTTCACGACCAGACATGCGCCCGGTGTGAAAGCGACTTCGCGTCCATCCACGGTGAACTCCCAGGGCGAAATCGCGCGGGTGCGGGTGAGGGCGAATGCGATGCAGCGATGGGCGGCGAGGTCGGCCGGCCGCTTCGGCGTACCGTTGCGCGCCAGATAGTCCGGGCTGCCCACCACGACCATCTGCAGGGGCCCGCCCAGGCGCGCGCCGATCATATCTTTCTCGAGAAGCTCGCCGATGCGCAGGCCGGCATCGAACCCCTCGGCGGCGATGTCGACGAAGCTGTCGTCGAAGATCAGATTGAGCCGCACTTCTGGATAAGCATCCATGAACGGCCGCATCAGTGGCTCGATCAGCAGCGGCGCGGCGATCCAGGGCAGGCTGAGGCGCAGCGTGCCGGCAGGACGATCGCGGGTCTCGCGCAGCGCCGCACCAGCCGCCCAGATGTCTTCGGCTGCCGGGCGCACATGGTCGAGGTATTGGGCGCCAGCTTCGGTCAAGCCAACGCTGCGGGTCGTGCGGTTGAGCAGCCGCACCCCCAGGCGCTCCTCAAGTCCTTTGACCGCCTCGCTCAACGAGGCCGGAGCGACGCCGAGCTCGGCGGCGGCGCGGGTGAAGCTCCTGGCCTCCGCAACTTTTACGAAGGCGACGATGCCGCTGAATTGGTCGAGGCGCATTGTAAGGTTTTTCCAAATAGCCCTGTCGAACTCTACTGGTTTTTCCGGTGAACAAAAGGCGTCATGTTGGGCTCGACGAACGGGCCTCGCTGTTGCGAGGGCCCGAACGGGCAAGGAGACAGGACCGATGACCAGGCTCGCTTCACTCGCCGCCGGCGCTCTGCTGGCGGTGTCTGCCGCCCCAGCGAACGGCGGCCCGTTGGAAGACAGGAACATCCAGCTCATCAAGGACTATTACGCAGCTTACGCGACCGGCAATCCTGAGGCCGTCCGGCCCTTCCTCGCGGCCGACATCGTGTGGCGCATTCCCGGCCATCATCCGCTCGCCGGCGACAAGCGTGGGCCGGATCAGGTGGTCGCCTTCTTCCGCGGACTGGCCGGCGGCAAGTTCAAGGCCGAGCCGATCTTCTTCCAGGCGCAGGGCGACCTCGTCGTCGATGTCCATCGCGGCTGGTCGAATGTCGGCTCAGGTCCCGAGATCGACCAGCTCTATGCGCTGATGTTCCGCATCAAGGGCGGCAAGATCGCCGAGGCACAGAATTTTTTGACCGACATGTATCGGTCGGACGCCTTTTACTGGGCGCATTACCCGCTGAAGCCATTGCCCGGCCGACTGGCTGGCGAGCGCTGAGACGGCGGTCTTTCTTGCAACGCGCCGCGCTTCTCACTCCAAGCCAAAGGAGACTTGCGATGCTTAAAACCCTGACACTTGCTGCAGCAACCGCCGTGGCGCTCGCCGCCTCCAATGCCTTCGCCGCACCGCGCATCGAGCGCGTCGCTTTCGCCTCGAACGGTGAGCAGATCGTCGGCGAGCTCTATCTGCCGGAGGATCTGGACGCGGCGAAACTTCGGCCCGCGCTGGTCGTGACCGGCGCCTGGATGACGGTAAAGGAACAGATGCCGGCCCGCTATGCCCGCGAGATGGCTGACCGTGGTTTCATCGCCTTGACCTTCGACTTCCAGGGCTGGGGCGAAAGCGGCGGCGTGCGCCGCCAGTACGAGGATCCTAACGCCAAGATCGCCGACATCGAAGCGGCGGTCGCCTATCTCGCGACCCGGCCCGAGACCGATCAGGACCGCATCGGCGGGCTCGGCATTTGCGCCAGCTCCGGCTACATGGTCACCGCTGCGGCCGAAAACGCCGCGATCAAGTCGGTCGCCCTCGTTGCGCCCTGGTTGCAGGATGCCGAAGTGGTCGAGCAGACCTATGGCGGAAGGGACGGTGTCGCCAGGCTCGAGGCCACGAGCGATGCGGCCGAGGTGGAATATCGCCGCACCGGCAAACAGGCATTCCTACCCGCTGCTAGCTTGACAGACGAGCGCGCGGTCATGTTCGAGGTGCCTTACTACACCGAACCCGATCGCGGCATGCTCCCGGCCTGGCGCAACGAGGCCGATCCCGCCTTCTGGCGCGGCTGGTTGAGGTTCGATGCAATCCAGGCTGCTCCGCGCCTGCACCAGCCTTTTCTGATGGTGCATAGCGAGGCGGCTGCCATTCCACAGGGGGCGCACAAGTTCTACGCGCGGCTGACCAGTTCCAAGCGGGAGCGGTGGCTCGACAATGTCACCCAATTCGATTTCTACGATCGTGCCGCGCCGGTGAAGACGGCGAGCGATGCCGTCGCCGCGCACTTCCGCGCGACGCTGGGCGGTGCAGGGGAGGCTGGACAATGAGCCTCGTCACTCGCCGGTATGTCTTGGCCTCGGCGGTTTCAGCCGCGATGATTTCCGCCGTCTGGGCGCCCGCCTCGAGCGCTCCGGGAGATGCGCTGACGGTCGAAGACAGGATCGTGATCGCCGAGGCAGTTGCCGGGATCGGCCTCTATGCCGATCTGCGTGAATGGAACCGGGTCAAATCCTATTTCGCGGCCCGTGTCACGACCGACTATACCAGCCTCTTCGGCGGCGAGGTCACGACCAGCGGCCGCGACTCCCTGATCGCCCAATGGCAAGCGCTGCTGCCGGGCTTCGACGCCACCCAGCACCTCATCACCAACATCATTGTCGAAGGCGCGGATAAGCATGCGGTTGCACGCAGCCATGTCCGCGCGACCCACTGGATCGGTTCCCGGTTCTGGACGGTCGGCGGCAGCTATCTACACCGGCTGGTGCGGACGTCGGAAGGTTGGCGCGTCAAGGCAATCTCCATCCGCCGCTTGTACGAAGAGGGAGATCGCGCCCTTTTGACCGCCGCTGCCGACCGGGTGAAGGCGGAGGCCAAATGAGTGTTCGGATTTGCGCATGCCCAGTCGCGCGGCGAGGTTGCTCGGAGCAACGGCAACGTGAATATTGATCGAATGTCGGGGCAGGCTTGGCGCATGCGGCATTAGTGCCGCCAACCGCGGAGACAGGACATGACCCTTTCACTGCAGGAGGTTTCCGATCGGCTTGAGATCGAACAGCTGCTTGCTCGCTATTGCTACGCTGTGGACGATCGCGACTGGGAAGCCTATCGGAAAATATTCACGCCCGACGCCGTGCTTGACGACACTGTAACAGGTGGAATCAGGAGCGGTGTGGGTGAGCATGTTGCTTATATGAAAGGCGCCCTATCGAAGATATTGATCTCGCAGCACGCCATTTCGACAATCCTTCTTGATCTCCGAGGGGATGAGGCCAGCGCGCGCGTGCATTGTTCATGCCCGATGGTGGTCGACCTCGGCGAAGGCAAAAGGCAGGTCTTCTTCCAAGGGCTCTGGTATCGCGACCGCGTCGTACGCACGTCCGAGGGCTGGCGCATAAGTGAACTTGTCGAGGAGGGCTATTGGAATCACAATTTGCCGGAGGGGTTCACGTTCTGACGTCTGTTACGCGCTGTGCTGGATTCGCCACGGACGCTGTTTTCAGACGTGGCAGCTACTGGCGCAACACCGTGTTCTTGGTGCCTTCTTCGACCTGGTCGATAACCAGCAGCTTGACCGGTTCGGCGCCGACATTGGTCGCCTGATGCCATTGCCCGATCATCTCGATGATGAAATCACCTGTTTGATAGGTGTTGCTCTTGCCGGTCTCGACATTGGTGACCTGAAGCGTGCCGGCCTCGACATAGGCGTAACGCGGAAATGGATGCTTGTGGACCGGCAAGGTGGCGCCCGGCGCGATCTGATAGGCCGAGACCAGGACCTGCACGTTCTTCTGCGGCAGCGTGATCGGCTGGCCGGACGCAGTCTCGGTGCGAGAGGCAAGCGGGGTCACGACAACCGGCGTCCCGCTGGCGTCCAGCGCCTGGGCGTTGTTTGCAAACAGTGCAGCCGCGAGCAGCAGCGTCGGCGCCAAGATTTTTCGCATGATTCCCCCCGAGCTGCGTCAGCATTGCGCAGCACGCATTGGCGCGCAAGCTTGTCTGTTGAGGAGCGCCTTATCCAGCTCTTCTAAACATGCCCGGCGTCATGCCATGCATGGCCCGGAACGTACGGGAGAGATGGCTCTGGTCGGCGAAACCTGCCGCGATAGCGGCGTCGGCGAGGCCAAATCCCTGTTCGATCAGCGCGCTCGCCCGGCGCAATCGCCGGTCGCGGATGTAGGCCGCCGGCGTCAGGCCGATCGCCTTGTTGAAGTCGCGGATGACCTGGAACCGGGTCACGCCACCCGCACCGGCAAGCCGCTTGAGGTCGAGCTGCGAGCCGAGCTCGCTTTCGACAAGGTCGCGATAGAGCGAAAACCTCCGCTGCGATCCGGAGCTTTCGACCTCCTCGGCCTGTCCGCTCGAGTCGCCATGCCGAACGATCAGCCGTCGCAGCGCCACGAGCAGGGACGTCTCGGCCGTCATTATGTCTGGGGATGTCGAGCCCTGGTGTGCTGCCGTCAACGCTGCGGCGAGATTGTTGTCTTCGATAGTCGCGCGCGAAAACACCGGAGCGCCGTGCCAGCCGAGTTCGCGGGCAAGTGCGGTCATCAGCGGCACCGAGGGATAAAACGTCCGGTAGGCCCAGCCTTCGTCCGCCCCGCGTTCGCCGTCATGCCACTCCTCTGGATTGACGACGGCAATGGCGCCTGCCGGGGCGAGAACGCTTTGACGGCCGATGCGAATCCGCTCGCAGCCGGAGGTGATCAGGGCGATCACATAGGTCGGGTGTGTGTGCAAGTCGTAGCGGTGCCGGGTGAAGCGCGCTTCGAACAGGCCAAGGTCGGGGAAGCACGGATGGCGCCAGTATTTCCCGGTCTCCGCCGCTTGGTTTGTCTTTGCCATAGTCAATCCGGTTCAAGACGCTTTTCGTCGGGCCTTCTATGGCAGCAGGATCAAGCCACGCCGCCCATTGCCGGTGTGAGAGGAGGTATCATGTTGCATAATGACCCCATCGCCGCGCTGACACCAGAGGTCATAGGCTGGCGGCACCATATCCATGCCAATCCGGAGCTCGGATTCAATGAATACGAAACGGCGCGTTTCGTTGCAGAGAAACTGCGCTCCTTCGGCCTCGACGAGGTGCATGAAGGGATCGGCGGCACCGGGGTCGTCGGTGTCCTGCGCAGCGGTGGCGGCACACGCGCCATCGGCCTTCGCGCCGAGCTCGACGCGCTTCCGGTGCTGGAGAAAACCGGCTTGCTCTATGCTTCGAGGAGAGAGGGTGTGATGCATGCCTGCGGCCATGACGGCCACACCGCCATGCTGCTCGGCGCTGCCAAATTGCTCAGCGAGTCGCGCACCTTCGACGGCACCGTCACTTTCATCTTCCAGCCGGCCGAGGAAAACGAAGGCGGCAGCATGCGCATGATCGAGGACGGCCTGTTCAGGCGCTTTCCGGTCGAGGCGGTCTATGCGGTCCACAACTGGCCGGGCGTCAGGCTGGGGACGATCGCGGCCCGTGCTGGTGCGCAGATGGCGGCCGTCGACAATTTCGAGCTGACTTTCGAGGGTCTTGGCGCGCATGCCGCGATGCCGCAGCTCGGCGATGACCCGATCCTGGCAGCGGGCGCCTTCGTGCAAGCCGTCCAGCGCATCGTCAGCCGCACGGTCGACCCGCAGAGCGCGCTTGTCGTCAGCATCACGCAGATCCATGGCGGCAATGTCGGCAACATCGTGCCGGGCAAGGTCTGGCTGCAAGGCACCTGCCGCTTCTTCGAGCCCGGTCTTTCCGACCATTGCGAGAGGCTGATCGGCGAGATCGCACAAGGCATTGCCGCCGCGCATTCGCTCAAGGCACGCGTCGACTACAGGAAGGGCTACCCGCCGCTGATCAACACCGTGGACGCGACGACCCACGCCGTCGAGGCTGCCGCCTCCGTCGTCGGCCGGGAGAATGTCTTGACAGAGTTCAGCCCCAGTCTCGGCTGTGAGGATTTCGCATTCATGATCCGCGACGCCGGTGGCTGCTACGCGTGGATCGGCGCCGGCGAGGTCGGCCCGGGCGAAGGCCTGCACGGCGACCGCTACGTCTTCAACGACGAGATCGTGCCGACGGTGATGCGCTACTACGTCAACCTCGTCGAGCAGACGCTTGCCGGCAAAGTATCTGAGCTGAAATGAAGACGTCGGCCTGGGGGCCGCAGGTATTTCCCAAGTCTCGGCAAGCTTTGCAGAGGAGATAATCGACTACGTCAGAGACCCGCTATCGCAGGGCAATAGCGGGCCTAGTCCTTCTACAGCAGTTTTTCCGGCGTGATCGGCAGCTCCCGGATCCGCTTGCCTGTAGCGTCGAAGACGGCATTGGCAACCGCTGCGGCAACGCCGGTGGCGCCGAGCTCGCCGATGCCCTTGCCGCCAATCGGGCTGGCATGCTCGTCCACCTCGTCGACGAAGTGGATAACGATGTCGCCGGGAATGTCGGCGTTGACCGGAATGGCAACCCCTGAAAGGTTCTTCGACAGGAACCGCCCGAGCACCGGTTCGTGCCTGCTCTGCTCCATCGCCGCCATGCCCCAGCCCCAGATGATGCCGCCCATCATCTGGCTGCGTGCGGTGCGGGGATTGACGATGCGGCCGGCGCTGTAGCTGCCGACGGCGCGACGAAGCCTGAGCAGGCCGAGCCCCGGATCGACGCCGACCTCCATGAAAATCGCGCCGAAAGTGCGCATGGCGAGTCCTTTGCCATGCTGCGCCGGATCGAACGAGCCGGAGCCGATGATCTCGCCGATGTCGGTATGACTCATCACGTCGGCGATCGTCTGACCGCCGGCAGCGCCTTTGCGGCGAATATGGCCGTCTTGCATCTCGACCTCGTCGGGCGGCAGATTGGCAAGACGGGCAAGCTGCGAACGTGCATCTTCGGCGGCTGCGAGCACCGCCGCGCCCACCCCCATGGTCGACGATGAGCCATAGGTCGGACCCGCCTCCGGCAGCTGTGTATCGCCCATTTCCAACTCGATCCTCTCCATCGGCAGGCCCAGGACATCGGCTGCGATCTGCGGAAAGATGGTGAGTGTTCCGGTCCCTATATCCTGGGTGCCGGTGCGGATGAGCACCGTGCTGTCCCTGTGCAACCTGACCTCGGCTACAGGCGTCGGGTGGCGGAAACAGCCCATGCTACAGGTCGCCATGCCGTAGCCGATCAGCCAATCGCCATCGCGTTGCGGCTTGCGCGGGCGCTCGCGCCAGCCGAACAGGCGGGCGCCTTCCTCATAGGCCTCGCGCAGCTTCTTCGACGACCAGGGCTGGCCGGTGGCCGGATCCGTGTCCGCATGGTTGATCAGACGCAGGTCGAGCGGATCGATGCCGAGGCGGTGGGCGAGCTCGTCCATCGCGCTTTCGAGGGCCCAGGTGCCGGGACCCTCGACCGGCGCGCGCAGCGCCGTCGGCATGGCGACGTTCGCGCGCTCGACGCGCTGGCTGAGACGCATGGCCGGCGTGGCGTAGAGACCCTTCGAGGCTTCGGTGGCGAACTCGACGAAATCGTCGGTGACGGTGGTCAGGTTGACCACGTCCTGTTGCACGGCGGTCAGCTTGCCCGACTTGTCCGCCGCCAGCACGATCTTCTGTGCCATGCGCGGCTGATAGCCGAGACAGGAATAGGCATTGGCGCGGCTGAGCGCCAGCCTGACCGGGCGCTGCATGATGCGCGCCGCGGCGGCGGCCAGCACCTGATGCGGCCAGATCCAGCCCTTGCCGCCGAAGCCGCCGCCGGTATGGCGGGAAATCACGCGGACCTTCTCGGCCGGGACATTCATGCGGGCCGCAACCACCTGGCGGACACCGTAGACGTGCTGCGTGGCGTCGTGCAGCGTCAGCTCTCCGTCGTTCCACTCGGCGAGCGTCGCCGAGGGCTCCATGGCGTTGTGATGGCGCGACGGCTGCAGGTAGACGGCTTCGACCATGGCGGCTGCGTTGCTAAGCCCGCGGTCGACCTCGCCCTTCGTAAACGTCGGCTCCAGGAACAGAAAGCCGCTCTCCCTCGGCACGACCGCAGCCTTGTCGATTGCGGTCCATTCGGGGGGTGCCGGCAATTCCGGCTCGGCGAACTCGTAGCGCAACGCGACGCGGCGGGCGCCGGCCTCCGCCGCCTCCAGCGTCTCGCCCAGCACAATGGCAAGCGGTTGGCCCTCGTGACGTATCTCGTCGCTCTGCATGGGCATGAAGCTCTGCGCCGCCGGCGGACCTTCGGCTTGCTGCGTCTGCGTATCCGGCTCGGCCCTTGGCGATGCGAACCGGCCGAATTTGGGCATGTCCTCATGCGTGAGCACGCGCACGACGCCTTCCTCGGCGACCGCGTCGTCGACCATGATCGACGTCACGCGGCCGGCGGGAACGGGCGCGGTCACCAGCACTGCATAGAGCAGGTCGGGGGCAAAATAGTCGGCCGCATAGCGGGCGCGGCCGGTAACCTTGACGCCGCCGTCAGGGCGGGCAACAGGCTGGCTGATCATCATGACGGCATCCTCGCTGCTCTTTCGATCGCCCGCAAAGCGGCGGTCTTGGCCAGTTCGATCTTGTAGGCGTTCTGCGACAAGGGACGCGCTTCGGCGAAGGATTGCTCGATAGCGGTGCTCAACGCCTCGCGATCGCCGACATCGGCACCGGCGAGCCGCTCCTCGGCGGCGCTCAGCCGCCACGGCCGCAGCGCGACGGACCCCAGCGCCAGGCCAGCCCGACGAATGGTCCGGCCGTCCATCTCCAGCACCGCGGCGGCGGAGACGATGGCATATTCGTAGGATTCGCGCTCGCGCACCTTGAGGTAAGCCGATCGCGGCGCCGGTGCCGGCAGCTCGATTGCCGTGATCAGTTCGCCTTGCTGCAACACATTGTCTGCCTCGGGCCGCGTGTCGGGAAGCAGGTGGAATTCGGCTGCCGGAATGCGCCGGCCGCCGCTGCGGTGCGCGGTGACGATGACTGCATCAAGTGCTGCCAGTGCCACCGCCGGGTCGGATGGCTGGGTGGCGATGCAATCCTCGGTCCAGCCGAATATCGCGTGATTGTCGTTGATGCCATGCAATGCCGAGCAACCGGAGCCGAGCCGACGTTTGTTGCACGGCAACTGCTCTTCGGCACGGAAATAGGCACAGCGCGTCTTCTGCAGCAGATTGCCGCCTATCGTTGCGAGGTTTCTCAGTTGCGGCGACGCCGCGTTGAGGATCGCCTGGCTCAACACCGGATAGTCGCGCATGACCAACTCGTGCTGCGCGACGTCGTTGAGATGCGTCAGCGCGCCGATCCTCAAGCCGCCGCCGGGCAGTGCCTCGATCTGATCCAGCCCGTCGAGGCGGGAGATATCGATGATCCGCGCCGGCCCGGCAATGCCAAGGCGCAGCCAGTTGAGCAATTCGGTGCCGCCGGCGAGAAAAGCGCTGTCCGGCGCCGCTCCGGCCGCGATCGTTTCGCCCAGGCTATCGGCGCGCGCATAGACGAATGGGGTCATTGGCTCGCCCTCCCAGCCGCTGCGCGCACCGCCTCGACGATTTGCGGATAGGCCGAGCAGCGGCACAGATTGCCGCTCATCCATTCGCGGATCTCGGCGTCGGAGCCGGTATGTCCCTCCTCGATCAGCGCCGCCGCCGACATCACCTGCCCGGGCGTGCAGAATCCGCACTGGAAACCATCATGATCGATGAACGCCTGCTGCACGGGATGAAGCGCATCGCCGTCCGCCAGGCCCTCGATCGTCGTGACCTCGCGTCCCTCGGCGGACACGGCCAGTATCATGCAGGCATTCACACGCCGTCCGTCGAGATGCACGGTGCAGGCGCCGCACTCGCCGAAATTGCATCCCTTTTTCGTTCCGGTCAGATGAAGCCGCTCGCGCAACAGGTCGAGCAGCGTGACGCGGGGATCGAGATCGGAAAGGCTGTGGTCCTCGCCGTTCACCCGCAACCGCAGTAGGTGCCGATCGTGGAAGTCCATTGGGGGTACCTCGAAGCACATGCCGTCCTAGTCGCAGGGACTCGTCCAGCAATCAGCCGCCCACCTGTCGAGGCGAAATAGGGCGGTCGATTTCGGGGGAAAGGCACTGCCGGTCACGGAAGGCGAAAAACGTTTGGGACCCCGCACGGGATGGGCTAAGAATGCCACGCCGCAAAAAGTGCACCGTCACCGTAGTTCAATACCGGCGCTCGCCTTCGTGGCCGCCTGTGTATCCTGCTGGCCCCCTGTGCTGCATTCAAGTTAGCGAAACACGCAATCAACGAGCTAAAAGATTGATATGATGCCAGGGTTAACCGTTTCGTAGCCTAGGCGCGGCTCAAACTTGTCTTTGGGGATTGCGCCGGAGACAGTTCCGGTTGAACGGTAATCCACCTCTGTCTTCTTCTTTTTCTTGATCGTGCCTGACAAATCGGCACAGAGTTGCGTTGTCCCTTTTCTGGCTACCACCTTTTTCTCGTGCGCAACGGCGGCGGTGGATCCGGCAATCACAATTGCCGCGCACACGATGGCCAATCTCATCGAATTTCCTCCCCCAAGCGCCGGCCTAAGCCGCGGTCGATCTACCGACGCTGGGGCCGAAGCTCAGGCCGGCATCTTGGCCGAAGCGCACTATCACCGAGCCGATTGGCTCTGGCGCGTTATCAGCCTCTTTCAGGTAAAGCGTCTTCCTTCATTTGAGTGAAATCGAGCGATGGTTTCCCTTCGAACGCAGAATTACGGTGACAGTGCGCTTTCGCTACATTGGCCCGCTGCGGGCCTCAGCTGGGTTAACCAGCTTCCTGGGCGGAGCATGGGCCTGCTCAATTGTGTTTTGACTATTTGGCTGCACGGGCGCGTAAAATATCCGGTTCGCCCAGTTGTGGGCGGACTAACTCAGGGAGGATAATGTTATGAAGATGAATCGACGTAATGCTCTCGCCCTTGGTGCCACCTCGTTGTCGACCCCGCTATTGGTTGCATTGCCGACTCCGGCAGCGGCCAAGACCTACGGTCCGACTGATGGCAAAGAGATTTTTCCCGGCGTTCGGCTCGTTGAACTGGGAACACGAGACTCCCATATCAAGGGGTACAAGAAAATCGCGATGGAAGACGTCGTGTATCAGCCAAAGGGATCTAGCCCGCTGGGGGATGTCATGGCCGACGACATGGTCTGCACGGTCACTGAAGGCGAGCTGCAGGTCACGGCCGGGGATATGCAGTTCACAGCCAAGGAAGGCGATGTATGGAGCTGCGGCAAGGGTAGCACGAAGGAGGCTGCTACGAACAACGGGACAGTGGTCGCCGTGATGCGGGTGATTAACCTCAAGGCTGAATAAAGCCAAGTTGGCGATCGTGGGCGCAATCCGCGCCCGGGTGGAATCTTGCGGGTTAGCGATCTAACCGGCCAGCGCCATTCCAGTGCCAACGCCGATGGCAGGCCCCATTAGAAGCTTCCCGGCCAGATCGATGGCCAAGACGCGGATGGCTCCCCAAACGTCTGCGCGGGGGCCTTATCGCGCTGGCAAGATCGTCAAACGTCTTTTCCATTCCTGGAGTCTAGATCAACACCGGGAATCTCTGAATTCACCTGTTTGTTGTCCGCTAATTCAGCATGTCAACGCAGCGGCTTCTTGCGCTTCGGCGGCCTGTACTTCTCGACCAGCCTGACCTTATCAATATCGCAAGCATCATTCGAACGAACACTTTTCGTCCACGAGGAGGGAAGGGAATGCGGTCGGTGGCGCTCTCAATACCTACACATAGCCGGCCGTCAGCAGTGGTGACGATGGCACAGTTCGCGGAGCCGGTTGCCGTTAAAAAATGTCGCGTTCGCGGAAGATATTTCGGATAACGCACCCACCTAGAAAGCACGGCAACTGCTTTCCTTGTGCCTCGCATAAGGCCTCAGCTGGGTTAACCAGCTCCCTGCGCGTCATTTGCCGATATAGGCGGCCAGCTCGTCAGGCGTCCCCATGGGAAAGGCCTGTTTCAGATGGTCGAGGAATGCGGAGACGCGGGCGCTCAGCAGCCGCCGAGAGGGATAGAGCGTCCACAGGGCGATGTCGGGTCGATCGAGATCCCCCCAATGTACCAGTGTTCCGTCCGCCAGATCATGGCTCACCAGCGACACAGGTAGGCGCGCCGCGCCGACGCCCGCTCGTACCGCATCCCGGACCATGATGAGTGACGACAGCGCAAGGACCGGCTCGATCGCGATTGTTGACCGGCCAGTGGGCGTCTTCACGTCCCAAGCCCCTCGATCGGCTGTCGAACGCATGACGGCCGGGGTCGCCAGACCGTCCGCCGGCCGGGCGAGGTGAGGACTTGCCACGACCACCAGTCGATCACGCAGAAAGGCTCGCCCAACGAGGCTCTCATCCGGATCCGGATTGACCCGGATCACCAGGTCAAATCCCTCTTCGATCATGTCGACGGCGCGGTCTTCGGTCGTGACCTCGAGCCTTACCTCCGGGTATTTCAGGGCGAAGCCGGCAGCGATCTTCCCCATCGCGGTCTGTGAGAACAGCACTGGGGCGCTGATCCGCAACCTGCCTCGCGGCCTTTCGCCGCCTGAGGCGATCGCGGCCGCTGTCTCTTCGAGCTCGGAAAGCAACCGGCCCGTGCGCTCGAAAAGCGCACGTCCTTCTTCCGTCAGCTTCAACGCGCGGGCGCCACGCTCGAACAGCCGTAGATCCAGACTGGCCTCCAGCTCCGCCACGCGTCGGGACAAGGTTGCCTTCGGGCGCCCGGCAGCGCGGGCGGCCTTACCGAAGCCCCCGTGGCGGGCGACCAGATTGAAATCGGCAAGGGCAAGTAGATCCATATGTTCCACCAATGAGACGGCGTGTCCAAATATAACGCCTACCGACACAAATGTGGATCACTAATTTCTGAGCAGCCATCCGGCTCAACTCAGGAGTAACCCCATGACCATTCTCGTTACCGGCGCGACCGGCAATGTCGGCCGCAACGTAGTCGAACAGCTCGTGAAGCGTGGCGCCCATGTGCGCGCTTTGGTTCGCGATCCCTCCAAGGCCAATTTCGCCGCTGGCGTAGATGTCGTGCAGGGCGACCTGCTCGATGTCGATTCCCTACGCAAGGCCTTCTCCGGCGTCTCCACCCTTTTCCTGCTGAACGCGGTGGTGGCCGACGAATACACCCAGGCGCTGGTAGCGCTGGCCGTTGCCCGCGAGGCCGGCATCGAGCGGATCGTCTACCTGTCGGTGATCCACAGCGACCTCTACGTCAACGTGCCGCATTTTGCGGGCAAGTTCGGCGTCGAGCGGATGATCGAGCAGATGGGGCTCAACGCCACCATCCTGCGGCCCGCCTACTTCATGAACAACGACATCACAATCAAGGACGTGGTGACCGGCTACGGCATCTATCCTATGCCGATAGGAGCCAAGGGCGTCGCCATGATCGACGCGCGGGACATCGGCGAGATCGCCGCGATCGAACTCATCCGCCGCGAGCAGGCCGCCGCGCCGCTCCCGTTCGACCGCATCAACCTGGTCGGCCCCGACACGCTGACCGGCGCGGATGTCGCGGCCATCTGGACGGACGTCCTCGGACGCCAGATCACGTATCCGGGCGACGACACCGCCGGCTTCGAGCAGAACCTGCGGCAGTTCATGCCGAGCTGGATGGCGCTCGACATGCGCCTGATGGCGGAGCGCTTCCTCACGGACGGCATGGTCCCCGATGCCGGCGATGTCGATCGGCTGACCGCGCTGCTGGGCCGGCCGTTGCGCTCCTATCGCGACTATGCGGCCGCAATTGCCGGCTGAGCCCCATCATCGACCTTCTGTCCAGGAGACACATCATGATTTACTCGACCGTTACCGTTCCGGTGAATCCCGAGGGCGAGACCAGGCTGACCCGTGCGCAGATATGGCAGGGCTGACACAAACGCTGAATAGCGGCGAACCCAAAGGCTCCCAACGCAACGTACCCCGACTACGCGCGTTCTAGTGAATGGGAGGGCGCCATAGCCGATCTGACGGGGGTGGCCTGATGACAAATCGGAGCAACAGGGATGGCAAAGTTTAAAGAAGCCCTTGAGCGCGGGAAGGAAGCTCGCCGTCAGCAGGAGCAGCCCGTCGGCGGCGCGGAGATGGGGAAGCGAGATGCCCCCATGGCGGACTTCAGCGAGCAAGCAAAGGCTTGGCTAAACGACGTCGTGATTGCATCGCTGGAGGCGGCCAAGGCTGACGTGGCAGGCGAGGTGGCTGTCGACATAGACACCGCGCCACGCCGGCAGGTCAAAGCTTTAGCCCCGTCGATTCGTTTCCAGATCTACAGGAAGCGAGAATTGGAGAAGGCGCCTAGAAGAACCTTTACGGTCAACGTTAAGGTGAGCGGGGCGGTGGCCGTATCCTCGCCGGGGATGGTGACCAAAGATGTGGGAAACATAGGGGATAAGTCCGACCTACGGGTCCGCACCTTAATAGCCGAACTGATCGAGGACGCTGCCAAGGGTACATAGCAAGGCTGTGCCCGCCGGCGCCGTAAGGGAAACGGAGGGGTACGGGGGTCTTCGCGCGAGCCAATTATCCGATCACCGGCTCGGATTTTTGTACCAAACATTCCCGGCCCCTTCTAAGGAACAAATCCGCTCGCGGTGGAGTTCGGTCCTATTAAGCATGTAGGCCCGAACGTGGTCGAAATTGACGCAGCCAAACGGAAGGTTATTGCCGAAGTTGTGCGGCGGTGGATCACTTCAGAGGTAATCCGCAATTACCTTCGCAACCTGCTAAATCTGCCTGTAGAACGGGAGCTGCCGGCTGAGCAAAAGCATTTGCTGCAGGAACTTGATCGGGCCGACAAAGAGTGACTGCATGGCGCTCCATTGGTTCTCCCCGCCGGTCCCTGTCAGGACCGAGGGTAGCGGTTCGACGCGGAAGGTTAGCAACGCTGAAGCAGCCGCTGAGGAACTCCTGAAGTGGACCAGCCATGGCCTTCTGTGGAACCTCGCGGTGCACGTATGCGTCGCTGTGATTGCCGACGAGATGGAGCCTGAGGAGTGCCGCAAGGCATTCTTGGCGGCTGCCAAGGAAGAGGGGTTGGTGCTATGCTCGTCTGATTAGGGCCGAATGTGCCAGTTACCCGAGCCCGGTTCCCAAACATTCCTGATCCCTAATGCAACCATTCCCTGATCTCCGAGTTGCGCGACAGGCGGGGAACCTCGGCCGACATGACAAAGCGCGACAAAGCTGGGCATAAAGTCCCTTGCAGACGCCGTTCGGGAGTTGATCGGAACCGAAGACAATCGTCGTCATGTACAGAAGCTGTTTGGGCCAGTCGAAACAGAGCTGACCCCAACCCTAGCTTCATTACTTGAGGCGATTGGTAAGGCCAGAGACGACGAAACTCCCTAGCCGCTCTAAGTTCAGCCTCATGGCAACCCTCGGCATTGGCGCCGACTTGCTGGAGCTTTTCATGAAGGCCCGCGATGCAGGCTGAGCCGGACGAGGAAGATCAGCGCCCTGACCTACCGTTCCAGGGCGGGCCTCGGGTAAGGCATTTCAAATTTAAAAGGAACGTCGGTTAATACCCCTCGGCGTCAGGCTTGACAGCGGTCCCATGTCGATTGTGAGTGCCGCCTTCCTCCTCTATGCGCGTGATCTCGCCGGCAAGCTCGATCTGCTGACCTCTCTTGATCTTGGACGTGCTGTCCACGATGGAATGCGGGAAGCCGTAGCTCGGAATCGAGACGCTTGCCCGGTCCTCAGTGACCCGCCTACGTATCGTGGCCGTGACGCAACCAGTGCCCCGCGCCAGACGCTTGAGTCTGGAGCGGACGGTGCCTAGTCAAGATGTTGCTAATATACATCGGCCTGCAAGCTTCGCCGTTGGCGAGGCGGCCCAGCGGCTTGGTTGCGGGGGGACGGCAGCTAGAGGCCGCTGGGCCTTGACGACCAGCGAGCTTAAGAGGAGGCCCTGTGCTGGCTGGTCAAAACCTTGCGCTTAGGGCAACGGAAAAGCATCATTCGAACGAACACTTTTCGTCAACGAGGAGGGAAGGGAATGCGGTCGGCGGCGCTTACCCATTACATAGCCGGCCGTCAGCAGTGGTGACGACTGACACAGTTCGTGGAGTGGCGAGCGGAATCGTCGCTCAGCAATTACATTCTTCCACGATAGGGAATCCCAGACGCAGTGACCATGGTCTTGGCGTTGTCAAAACCGTGGTGTCAGCCAAAACAATGAAAACGCCGGAGCCTCTACGCCTTTGAAAAATATTGGCTCCCCGGGCCGGACGAAACTGCGAACTATGAGCTGCCGATTCCTCTCAAAACTGCGCCGCAGCCCGCCATCAAGACTCGCAAGCGTGACCGGGAGCGCGCCGTGCGCCTCCGATCAACCGGTGGGCCAAAACCATCTTTGAGGCAACGGGCAGTCGCACTCGCGAAGGAACGAGGCGTTGTGCGCACACACGATCTCACAGACATCGGCGTTCCCCGCTGTTATCTAACCCGGATGTGCGAGGGAGGGGCCGCTAATCAAGGTTCGCTATGGAGTCTACTGAGCAGCAGACGGGGAGGCGGCATAATTACCTTATGCGCCTGTCGGAACAACGTGATTGCGGCAAGGAGCGGACGTTGCCCCGCCTATGCGGCTTGCTCACTCTAGCGTCGGGGCGGTCCGCAGACCGTTGAATCGAAAAATCGCTACGAAGCCCACGGGCAGACCTTAGCCTCCCGCGCTGAGCATTTCGACGATTGTTAAATCCAAAGAATCACCACAGGACGGTGGCCGTCGAGCGAGTTTTTAGCAGCCCATTTCCGCAGCCTGTTAATGTGCAACTTGGGAAGCTGCCGACATCAATTCCTCGGGATTCGGCGCTCTGAAGGTGTTGAGGCCATCCTCCAGAACTTCAGTGAAGTTCCAGCGTACGATGCCCGCCCGGTCGATTAGGAACTGACCGACAAGCTGCGCCTGGCTGGAAGCCATCGCCTGCTGATCGACTTCCGTAATCTCATAACCTTCCTTCTTGTTAAGAAATTCATTCATTGCCATGACGTCCATAGGCTCGGGTAACTCGCCCGGGAGATGGAACGGTATCGCCATGACCGTGTCCATCCCGACCTCGCGCAAGCCGAAAGCACGGTGCGAGGCTCGCTCCGGGTCGGATGCGGCGAGAAGATCGGGTGCCGGGTGGTAACGGAAATAGAGCCGCGCCCGCTCGACCGGCGTATTGACCACAGCCAGGCATTCGACGCCTTTCTCACGCAGGGCCGGCTTAAGTTGCGCCATCGCCGCGACATGGCGCCGGCAGAACGGACAGTGCAGGCCTCGGAACAAACCGATCAACAACGGGCTACGGCCTCGAAAATCATCGAGCGCGATCTTGCCTTCGCGTGAGATCGCATTGAGCACAACATTCGGTGCCCGGTCGCCCGGCTGCAGCGGGCGGTCAACACTACTCGTGGACATGGACAACCTCCTCGCCCTGGGTCAGTCAGGGAAGCAGCACACCTAGCGTTTCGGAGGCGATCAAGTGCTGGGGGCGAAAGCTTCCTGTGCCAAGGCAATAGCTTTCGACCTCTGCCATATTGCCGAGGTCGAGATTACGCGCGTTGCAAGCCCATCATAGCACGAAAAAGCATCTGCGTCGCCAGTCCTGCGATCGGCTTGCGAAGAATAGGCGGGGCGGGCGAGGCCGCTATTCTGCGCTTGATTTCATCTGTCCTCGATGCTCTGACACGAGATCGAAGCGTAGGGAAAAATCGCACGCCGGCGTGCAAAATCGCGACTTGGCGTAGAAAAGGCGATGGCTCCCCGGGATCGACGAAACGGAGAAATATGAATTCGCGATTCCGCTTCGCAAGAACGCGCCGGTGGGACCGAAACTCCGCAAACGCGACCGGGACCGCGCGGAACGACTACGCCTCGCTGGTGGCCCGACACCGACGCTCAGGGAGCGGGCCGTCGCTCTGACGCGAGAGCGGGGCGAGGTGCGCACGGCTGAACTCACGGCCATCGGCATCCCCCGATGCTATCTATCCAGGATGTGCGACGAGGGACTGCTCGTGAAGGTGGGTTACGGCCGCTATCGCGCCGTCCTTCCGAAGGCCGCTTGACCCGTCGCGTTTGGGGACGGCTGCTGACCGTCTGGTTCGGCCCCAGCAATAGGACTAGCCAGTGAGACCGCGATGAACGCGGCGCCGACGAACGCACACCTTTTCAAGCGTCGACTTGAACTGTGGGCCGGGGCCGGGAGCCGCGCCCGCAGCCACTTCAGTTGGTGACGAACTCCAGAAGGTCGGCGTTCAACACATCGGCGTTCACGGTCAGCATCCCGTGCGAGAAACCGGGATAGGTCTTCAACGAGCCATTCGGCAGCAGCTTGACCGCCTTCAAAGCCGAGGCGGCGATCGGAACGACCTGGTCGTCCTCACCGTGCAGCACCAGCGTCGGCACGGTGATCGCCTTAAGGTCATCGGTCTGGTCGGTTTCCGAGAAGGCCTTGATGCCATCGTAGTGCGCCTTGGCGCTACCCATCATGCCCTGCCGCCACCAGTTCTGAATCACGCCCTCATGGACCGTCGCATCCTCGCGGTTGAAGCCGTAGAACGGGCCCGACGGGACGTCGCGGAAGAACTGCGCGCGGTTGCTGGCCAGTGCCGTCCGAAAGCCGTCGAAGACCTCCATGGGTGTTCCCTCGGGGTTGTCGTCGGTCTTCAGCATCAGCGGCGGAATGGCGGCGACGAGGACGGCCTTGGCCACCCGGCCCGCAGGTTCGCCATGTCGCGCCACGTACCGCGCGACTTCGCCGCCACCGGTGGAATGGCCAATGTGAACCGCGTTCCGCAGATCCAGCGCCTCGGCGACGGCAAACGCGTCGGCCGCGTAATGGCCAATGTCGTGACCCTCGGCGACCTGCTCCGAGCGTCCGTGGCCGCGCCGGTCATGCGCGACGACGCGATAGCCCTTCGACAGGAAGAACAGCATCTGCGCGTCCCAGTCATCGGAACTGAGTGGCCAGCCATGGTGAAAAACGATTGGCCGAGCGTCCTTGGGACCCCAGTCCTTGTAGAAAATCTGTACGTCGTCGTCGGTCGTGACAAAGCCCATGGTGTGTTCTCGTTCTGGAACGTCGAGGGTGGCAGGCCCCGCGGCATGCGCGGTGCCCAGCGGAAAGGCGAAGCCTGCGGCAAGCGCCGAGGCCGAAATTAGGGCATCGCGGCGGCTGAGCGGCAGGCCAAGAGCGGATGTAGGAGGCATAGAAGAGCTCAGTGGGTTATTGAAAAGAACATCTAGTCGTTGTCGGCCCATAGCTACGATCTTATCTGGCGCGGCGGGCACCTTCCTCGGGATCGAACATCGAGAGGCCGGCAACGCCTCCGGTTACCGACACCTCGTTCTGCAACACGTCCCAGTGTTCGACGAGTTTGCCACCCTCGACCCGGAAGATATCGACCACAATTTGAGGCTCGTCCGCCCAGCCGCGGATGCGGCCATGGATGGCGACGAGATCGCCCTCAGCGATGATCAGGCCCGGCTCGTAGTAGACGGAAGGCGACAGGGTCTCGACGAGACCCTGCAACGCGTCCCGGCCTTGAGGAATGTTCGGATTGTGCTGGATGTAATCGTCGGCGTAGAGTCGTCCAACCGCCGAGGCGTCGTGGCGCTGGAACAGCGACGTCATCGCGTCCAAGACCAGCGCCCTGTTGCGGTGGGGGCGATCATCGGCAATGCGATCAGCTGGCCGCGTGATTGCAAATGTTCCGGTCATTCGCAGAAACTGACCATCGGGCAGAGTGGCCCACGAATGGACCACGCCGCGATCATAATCCTGAACATTCGTGACAGTCGCGCCGTCCTTCTCCTGCCAGCTGACCGCGAAGATACTGTTGCCGAGCGGCACGACCTGAATATCGACGGTCTCGGTCCGGGCGAACGGTCCTTCCTTGATCTCGAACTTCAATTGCGAAGTTGACATGAGCGTCAGACTGACCTGGAAGTTCGGATAGATGACATCCATTTCCAATCCAGCCGGGAAACGATCCATAGACATATTCCCTAGTTTCTCCTTTGAGGTGACAGAGAGCCCGGCTGAGTTGGCCGCAATCGCGGGCTATGGTGGGAAGAAGACGCGCTTCCCAAATCCCGCGGCTCTACGTGGCAGTCAGGGCAGACCAGATCATCGGCGCCCCAAAGGCCACGAAGATGATGCCGGTCAGCATCCGCCCGCGCCTCGCAAGCTCTGGTGGCTTACGGAGCGGTCGGACGCCGTGCCAGGCTCCGAGCGCATGGCCGCCGAGAACCACGAGCTTCACGACCACGAAGGTTGAAGCCAGAAGGGCGAGGATGGCGAGGGCCGGCAAACGGATCGATCCCGACCCCCACCGAAGTGCTCTCCATCCCGGCCCGGATCAGCCTTCGCTCGGCACAGGCGTGTTGAGGAGCTGCTGCTCCCAGAGGAACGCGATGCCGCTGCCGGCGGCATGCTGCACAAGCACCTCCGAAAGCTCGGCGGCATGCTCTGTGCGGGCCCAGTCGCGCTGCCATTCCGACGCCACCGCCAGCCAGGTCATCATGTTCGCGCCGGCCGCGATCATGCGCTGGATGGCGACCTCATGGGCCTCGACCGAAGTGCCGCCGGACGCATCGGTGACGACCGTCACGTCCCAGCCTTCGCCGAGCGCCTGGATCGCTGGCATCGCAACGCAAATCTCGGTCCACAGGCCGGCGATGATCAGCTGCTTACGGCCCGTCGCCTTGACCGCATCCACCACCTTCTGGTCCTCCCAGGTGTTGATGAACGTCCGGTCGATCACCTCCTGGCCGGGAAACACATCCGTGATCTGGGGGAAGATGAGACCGCCCCGGTCAGCGATCACGCTCGTCACAATCGCGGGGACGCCAAAGGCCTTGGCGGCCTTCGCCAGAGCCGTCGAATTGTTGACTACCATGTGCGGATCGTGGCTGTTCAGGTTCGCGAGCTGGTAGGGCTGGTGGTCGATCAGAACGAGGACCGAGTCTTCAGGACGAAGAAGCGAATCTAGGCCGTTACGAGGGGTCATCAAGACTTCCTTTCTCTGCCGCTATGAACGGCAATGGGTTCACGGGAGACATGCGCCAGCGGGTGACGTTGCCTGGACGGAATTTGCTGTTCCTTTTGGTGATGCGGTAGTGCCATAGTCAGGCAAGCTGTGTCGCGAAATGAGGAACGCGGGAAATGGACATCGAAGATCTACAGACATTCGTCGCAGTGGCCGATGCGGGGGGCGTATCGGCCGCCGCGCGCCGGCTCGGCGTCTCCAAGTCAATCGTCAGTCGGCGGCTCTTTCGGGTTGAAGCGGAACTCGGGGTTCAGCTTCTTGCACGAACAACCCGCGGCGCCGCGCTTACGGAAGCGGGAATCACGTTCAGGGACCATGCGGCCCGGGCCAGCGCCGAGATCGACACCGCAAGGGAAACGATCCTTCCGACCGGTGATCTTCGCGGCCGCCTGAGGGTTGCCATGCCGCTTACATTCGGCCCCACCCACTTCGCCCCCGTGCTTGCTGAAATGGCGCGCCAGCACCCAAAGCTCCACATCCATACCTACTACAGTGATCGTTTCGTCGATCTCATCGCCGAAGGTTTCGATTGCGCGATCCGGGCTGGCTACCTTCAGGACTCCAACCTGATCGCGAAGCGCATCGGGCCGTTCCATGGCAAGCTTGTCGCAAGCCCGGACTATATCGAAGCGCACGGTTCACCTGAGACGCCAGACAACCTCGTCACCCATCAGGCCCTCATGCAGGGAACGGAAACCTGGCAATTCATGGATGGTGGCAAGGTTGTCACGGTTCAGCCACAGGGCAGGTTCAAGGCCGACAACGCTATGGCACTTGCGGCCGCGGCGGCGGCAGGCCTCGGCATCGCCTGGCTCCCCGATTGCATCACGCATGACTATGTGGCCTCCGGCGCGCTCGTTCCGATCATGACACGCTATCCGGTACCGGCAGCAGGCGCGTATGTGGTCCGTCCGCCGGGTCAACATCCCGCGCGGAAAGTGCGTGTCCTCACCGAGATGCTGACTGAGCATTTCAAACTGAACCCGGATATATGGGGGCTCGACCACTAGGACACGAACGGTACGAAGCCTGGTCTAGGACCTTCGCTCGACGGTGGCACTACTTCGGCGACATGGCCTGCACGTTCCACTTGCTGCGACACAGCTTGACGTATCACGGGGCTAGCTCGATGGACGGTCGCGCGCCAGTCTCGACATTCCGGAAGCCAGGAGAGGATGGCGTGCATGAGTTGGAACCCGGCAATCGAACCCGGCTCCCCCGTTGAGGTGGGCATCGACGCGATCGAGACGCTCATCATTCCGCGATCCCGCGACCTGGGTGACTTCGAAGTCCGTCGCGCCTTGCCGGCGCCGAAGCGGCAGATGGTGGGCCCATTCATCTTCTTCGACCAGGCCGGGCCTGCCGAGTTCCTGACCGGACAGGGCGTTGACGTCCGGCCGCATCCGCATACAGGTTTGGGCACCGTCACCTACCTGTTTCGCGGTGACTTCCATCATCGGGACAGCACCGGTGCCGACCAGATCATCCGCCCGGGCGAATTGAACTGGATGGTCGCCGGACGTGGCGTGTCCCATTCCGAGCGCACCTCCGCGACAGCCCGCAGTGGCCCGAACAGCCTGTTCGGTATCCAGACCTGGCTGGCGCTGCCCGACAGCCACGAGGACATAGCGCCCACCTTCGAACATCACGGCAAGGAGGCGTTGCCGACGATCGAGGACAGTGGCGTCTCGGTTCGGCTCATTCTTGGAAACGCCTACGGCAAGGCCGCGCCCGCGACAATGTTCTCCGAGACCTTTTACGCCGACGTGACATTGGAAGCGGGGCGCCGACTGCCGATGCCGGACGATCACGAGGACCGGGGAATCTACATCGTCGAGGGCTCGATCTCGGTCGCCGGCCAGGAATTCGAGGCCTCCCAGATGATGGTCTTCCGGCCCGGCGACAAGATCACCGTCGCCGCCGGCAGTAGAGGCGCGCGGCTGATGATCCTCGGCGGCGCGACCTTTCCAGGCCCCCGTTACATCTGGTGGAATTTCGTCGCCTCATCCAAGGAGCGCATCGAAGATGCCAAGGCCGAATGGCGCGCCGGAAACTGGGGCAAGGGCCGCTTCGATCTGCCAATCGACGACCGGGATGAGCACATCCCCGTTCCGGATTGACCGGTGCTGACCCAAGACTAAATGACCGTCACCCGTACGGAGCAGATGCTGGATGGAGAAAAAGTGAAATGAACAACAGGTGGCCCCACCTTGACTACCTTAGCTGGCGTGAGACTTGTTCAGCTCTGCATCTCTACCTGCAGGTCGCCGGCAAATACCGGCTAGCTCATACACCGTGGCTGAACCATTCGTGGAACGCGACCTTCTACGTCACGCCGAACGGTCTGGCATCCTCGCCGATACCCGATGGCCCGGGCATCGAGATCCTGTTCGATTTCTGGGAGCACAGGGTCGTGGGCACCTGCGGCGAAGGCCGCCGGGCGTCGTTCGCGCTCGAACCGATGACGGTCGCGGCGTTCCACGCCAGCTTCGTGCAGTTGATTTCGGAGCTCGGCGGCACGCCGACGTTCAACGGACAACCGAACGAGGTCCCCAACCCGGTACCCTTCGCCGAAGATCATCGCGACCGGCCCTATGACCGCGACGCCGTTCAACACTTCCATCAGGCGTTGATGGCGGTCGACAAGGTCTTCAATCGTTTCCGTACCTCCTTTCTCGGCAAATCCAGTCCCGTTCATCTGTTCTGGGGCAGCTTCGACCTGGCGATTACCCGCTTTTCGGGACGGCGCGCGCCGCTCCACCCCGGCGGTATCCCCGCCTTGCCGGACGACGTGGCGCAGGAGGCTTATGACCGCGAGGTCTCGTCAGCGGGCTTCTGGCCGGGCGGCGGCGGCATCGACTATCCTGCCTTCTACGCCTACGCCTATCCGGCGCCGAACGGTTACCGGGCAGCAATGGTCCGGCCTAATGCCGCGTTCTGGCATGACGGCCTGTCTGAATTCATTCTACCCTACGATGCCGTGCAGTCAGCGGCCGATCCCGACGAAGCTCTGATGGCTTTCCTCGTCTCGACCTACGAGGCTGCCGCCGATCTGGGCGAATGGGACCGCGATATTCTGGAATGTGCGCCGGGACAGCCACGTAAGGTCCGCCGCCCGGACGCGGCGCTGGCGAAGGATGCGCCTTCGGCCGGCGACGAAAAGGTCGAGCGGGAGGATGGGGCAACGAAGGGTCGGTACCGGCTGGTGATCGACGGGGTCGAAGCCGAGATGACCTATAGCCGGGCCGGCGAAGGGTTGATCATCATCGACCATACCGAAGTTCCAGCGGCCTTGCGTGGCCGCAAGGTCGGCGAGCGATTGGTGCGCCAGGCGATCGAGGATGCCCGACGCGACGGGGTTGCCATCATTCCGCTCTGCCCGTTCGCAAAGGCGCAGATCGGCCGCCATCCGGAATGGCAGGACGTGCTTCGTCAGTCATAGGGGCGTGGCTGTCTGCCGGAATACCCAACGCCACGGCGGCGACGACTGTGCTCGGCGTTGGTGAGGTTGGTGGCCGCGACCAGCAGGAAGGTCCCCAAGCGCATCAACGCGATGATGAAGAAAGTCGTCCTTGATCACCGACGTAATCGAACCGAGGGCACCATCCTCTGAAGCAGCCGTGCGTGGCACGGCGCGACCGAGGAAAGCGTAAGCCGAAACCGGCATTGCCGTTCGCAAAGGCCTGGCCTGAACGGGTCGAGGGCATCGGACCGGCCATCGCTCCGGAAGGTGGTCGCCCTGTTCGGCTTGAGAAGCCATCGGCCAGCGTTCCCCCCTTCGCAACACAGCTTGGCATTTCTCGACACTGAAAGAGACAGATCCCGAACACTAAGTTCGTGGATCAGGTTTTTGACCGCCTGCCGCGTCTCACGCGAATCACCTGGGCGCTGGAACCAACAATGGTAGAAAAGGACAAACATATGATCGATCTGAATGGGAAGCGCGCATTGGTTACTGGCGCTTCGCGGGGCATCGGAGCCGCGATCGCGTTGGCGCTGGCAGAGAACGGCGCTGACGTCGCGTTCACGTACAAGCGCTCGGTCAAAGAAGCTGAAGCGGTGACGAAATCTATCGAGAGCACAGGGCGTCGCGCAGTCGCCATCCAAGCCGACAGCGCTGCCCCGGAGGCCATCATGCGCTCTGTGAGCAAAGCCGTCTCGGCTCTCGGTGGACTCGATATCCTCGTCAACAGCGCGGCTATTGGCCACACGGGAACGATCGCCGACATCGAGGTGAATGACTATCAGGCCGTGATGGACGTCAACGTGCGAGCGCCAGTGCTGTTTGCGAAAGCAGTTATCCCGCATCTCACCGAAGGGGGACGCATCATCACGATCGGTTCGGCCTTGGGAGAGCGGGTCCCGTTCCCCGGCATAACGGCTTATGCGATGTCCAAGGCGGCACTTACCTCCTTCACCCGCGGTCTTTCGCGCGAACTCGGCCCGAACGGCATCACCGTGAATCTTGTGCAGCCCGGAGCGACCGATACGGATTCAAATCCGGCGGATGGCGAGGCTGCCGATTTCCAGCGAAGCCTGACGTCTTTGGGACGCTACGGCGAGCCGCGCGAAGTCGCGAACGCTGTGGTCTTTCTGGCAAGTCCCGCCGCGAGCGTGATTACGGGCGCCATCCTGACCGCCGACGGGGGCGCAATCGCCTGAGCGGACTTGATGTTCGCGAGCAGGCGAATCGCGTGCTCGGCAATGCATCGAGCGCCACACGAGCCGAGATCGACAGTACCTTTCGCGCTAAGGCCCGGCTTTGACAGGGCCGGGCTGATGAATAAGCGCATCCGATTTACGCGGAGGACGAGGACACATGAAGGAGGCCGCTCTGAGGACTCGGCCTTGAGACGCAGGAGTTCAACCTAACCACTCAACATCCAGAAGGAACAATTCCCGTGAAGGTTAGCAAGTTCAACATCACCGACGCAACGCTGGAGCGTTCTCCAGGACAGGACGGAGACGTGTTCGTGGGCAATCTGGTCGACCAGCGTCATGCCTCCCCGATCACGATCGGGTACGGGCGCTATGGGCCGAACCAGACACTCGAGGAGACAATGGCCGTCGATGATGTGATGGTCGTCCTCAAGGGGCGGCTGTCGGTGTCCGGAAAGTCAGGCAGCGTCACCGCAGGGGCCGGGCGAGATCGTCCATATGCCCAAAGGCCAGAAGGTCACGATCTGCTCGCACGAGAAAGGCGCGGTCACCGCCTATGTCACCTATCCCCACTGGCAGGAGGCACGGGGGTAGGTCCTCTGGGCAACGCCGCTGGCGCGACGTCCTCGCGGATCACGCTCAACTGAGTAGGCGTTGAGATCTTGTCTGGCAAATCTGGCACGAGGCCTCTCTGCTTTGTCCCAGCGACGCCCCGCGCGCGCAAGCTCAAAGCTGTGCAAATCCGCCGTCCACGAACACCTCGCGCCCGTCTGGAAGCTGCGGTCGTTGAGGCAGCGACGGCAGTGATAACAGGCGGCAACGTTCGGACGCCGCCGCGGCGAACTGAATGGCGGACTCGGGCGCGAAGCCGCCGATCATCAGTATTTCCGCGCGGTAGCCGCCGATCCTGCGATTGCGGCCTGCGAGGAATAGGCGTGGGCGGCGACGGCTGCTATTCTACGCCTGATTTCGTCGGTCCTCGATGCTCTGACACTCTGGAAGCAGGGCTATTGAGATCGAAGCGTAGGGAAAAATCGCACGCCGGCGTGCAAAATCGCGACTTGGCGTAGAAAAGGCGATGGCTCCCCGGGCCGGATTCGAACCAGCGACCAACCGGTTAACAGCCGGTTGCTCTACCACTGAGCTACCGGGGAACAGAGGCTCTCATGTGAGTGGGGCAGCCTATAGCAAACCCGTTTCGGCTTTGCAAAGAAGCATTTCGCATTTTTTCGGTGCTTTTTGGCGCAGGGCTTTCTGGCAATGGCCGGCGAGCGCCCTCATATGAGCTGTCTCTCGCCTGTCAGGGAACGGAAAAGGCCGTTGCGGCTTTCTCCGGCTGATGGTGCTACTGATGCAAACGGATCGACATTTCACATGACGGCAATGAGCGACGAACACCCACCGGCCCGGAAAATCTCGGTCTTCGGCCGCCAGTTCACCATGCCGCGCTCGCGCGGCCTCAGGATTGCGATCGGCGTCGTGCTGATCATCGGCGGCATTCTCGGCTTCCTGCCGATCCTTGGGTTCTGGATGGTGCCGATCGGATTGCTGGTGCTCTCCTACGAATTCGCATTGGTGCGCCGTCACCGGCGCCGTTTCGTCGTCTGGTGGGAGCGGCGGCGGCGGCCGGACTGAGATTGCCCTGCTGACGGGCCGCTAGCCGGAAAATGCCGGAGGACGGCGTGCTCCGCCTATCCATTAGCTTCTGCATTACCGAGGTTGGTCGAAGCAGCTTTCCAGGCGTTCGCAAAGCTCCTTGAGGACGGCGGTAGCCGATGCGAGCCGCGCACGGTCGCGCGGCGGCAGGCTGTTTGCGCCTTCTATGCTGAGGCGGTCGATGGCATAGCGCACAAGCTCTGCAGACTGCGACAATCCGCGCGGAGTGCCATCTTCCGTAGCTGCTCGACGCATGGCGGACCCTCCTATCTGCCCAACGTGGCCGCCGGTATCGGGTTCCTCTCGCCGAGAATCGTGCTTAACGATAAGCTAATATGTTGTTGCTAGTATGGTATTGTGTTGATAAGCAGCGCCTCGATGTCGGAAGAACCGTTGGGAATGCATGGTGGCCGCTTGACGGCATTTTCGCCGCAACCTATTGGAGCCGGGTGGAACGCCGGGAGCAATGAGGCCTCGTGGCGGAGTGGTTACGCAGAGGACTGCAAATCCTTGCACCCCGGTTCGATTCCGGGCGAGGCCTCCAATGCCCGAGCCCCCGCGCGTCAGCGCCAGGGGGCTTCAGTTCCGGTCGAAACAGCCGCGGCCTTCGCGCGGCAAGCGGATGGTTGGAACATGAGCGCTGATTTTGCCGAACGCCGGGTGAAGATGGTCGACGGCCAGATCCGCACCACCGACGTGACCAGCGCGCCGTTGCTCGAGGCGATGCTTATCGTGCCGCGCGAGGCCTTTGTCGGCGCCGGCCAGCGCGATCTCGCCTATATCGATGAGGACATCCGTATTGCCGATACGGCCGATGGCCCGCGCTATCTGATGGAACCGTCGCCATTGGCCAAGCTGATGCAGCTGGCCGATATCGGCCCAAGCGCTTCGGCACTCGATGTCGGCTGCGGCACCGGCTATGCGGCGGCGATCCTGTCGCGGCTGGCAAGGTCCGTGGTCGCGCTGGAAAGCGATCCGGCGCTGGCCGAAACCGCCACTTCGACGCTTGCCGCGCTGGGTTGCGGCAATGTCACGGTGGTCCAGGGGCCGCTGCCGCAAGGCCATGCTGCCAAGGCGCCTTACGACGTGATCCTGTTCGGCGGC
>NZ_JAMYKU010000015.1:0-172443 GCF_040317575.1 Mesorhizobium sp. M1423 | reverse complement strand
CCCCCCCCCCCCCCACCCCTTTATTTTATTTTAAAACAGTCCCCCAACTCCTTACACCTTCCTATGCTAGGGCTGCCCGGTCGCTCTTCATTTCAACAGCCATCATACGGTGCCCGGGGGGGGGGGGGGGGGGGGCCCCCCCCCGCCCCACCAGGCAACCTCGCCGCAGCTTCCGCGTTGAGCCATCGGAGGGATGACATCAGCCTCGGAGAACTTCCATGAAAACACTTCTATCGATCACTGCGGCAGCGCTGACGGCCGGCGCGCCTTTGGCTGCTTTTGCCCAATCGGCGACGCTGACACCTCTGACGACCGACACCATGAGCAAGGTTGACACGGCGACGTTCGTGAAGACGGTGCCCATCGCCAATACATTTGAAATCGAGTCGAGCCGACTTGCACAGAAGCAGGCGACGGCCGACGATGTGAAGGCCTTCGCGGCGCAAATGGTCACGGACCACGCCAAGGCCGGCGAGGACTTCAAGGCGGCGCTCAGCAAAGGTCAGACAACTTCGGCCACCGCGCCGGCCGGCCCGCCGCTGGACACCAAGCACCAGGCGTTGCTCGACCAACTCAAGGAGGCCAGCGGTGACAGCTTCCAATCGAAATATATCGACATGCAAACCCAGGCACATAAGGAAGCGGTGGCGCTGTTTTCCGCCTACGCAAATTCCGGCGACGATCCGGCGATGAAGGAGTTTGCCAAGAAGACGCTGCCGGTGCTGCAAATGCACGAACGTCATGTCAAGGACCTCGCTGCGGCGCATCAATGAGAGCGAAGACCGCCTGCAGTTTTCGCAAATGGAAGACGGCCCCATACCGGCCTGTGTGAAGCGGCTGTCGCCCGGCCACACGGCCGGGAACAAAGCACCGAGAGTGCCGTTATTTATTCGGCTTGTTCGGGGAGGATTCAATGGAAGGCGGCATTCGCGAGGCCTCAAGGATAGTAGCGCCGGCTTTGGGCGCCGTCGTGGTCGCGGCTGTCACAGGCTGAAATCGCTTTCCGAACTGGACAGGCTGCCTTGATGCGTTACGGCGAGATATTTGCAAATGTTACGGCACTCATGTTGCTGGCCTTGATGATTGGCGGCGTCTTCGTCCTGTTTGGAGAGCCGCTGTGGCCGCGGCACTACGCGAGAATGGTGCTGGTCACGAATAGTGATGCCATGACCACCGCGTCAGTCCGAACAAGCTGCGCGCACAGTCCATGCCTGCCCGACACCATCGATCACACCGTGCTCACTCCTCGCCCCGAGGACGGACCGTGATCTGCGATTGCAGCAGATGCTGAGCGAGGAGATGCGGAAAGGCCCGCCACGCGACCTGCGCGACGGACCCTTTGGTTCAATCAAACCGTCTGGCCACAACTAAGTCAGGATAATCACGATCTTGTAGGTATTCGGGTCGACGATGACGATCCGGCCATCGGCGAGCACGAAATACTCATAGCCTTCGTAAGCCGGAACGATCTTGACGATGCGCGCCGGCAGACGATGCAGCCGGACTTTCTTCCGCGGGACCTCGATGCCGACAGAGATGTCGAAATCGACGTTGGAAACGGGTTCGACGTTCGTCTCCTTGATAACCTGCGTGATCTCCGTCTTCTGTTCAACGGTCACATTGCTGATGGAAGCGGTCGAACTCTGGTCCTGCGTCTGCGTAGAAGCATTGCCCTGAGTCTGCTCGGTGGTCGTGGTCCCAGTCTTGCCCTGAACCTGCTCCTGGGTCTTCATTTTCGTGTTGCCTTGGGCCTGCTCGGTAGTGGTGGTTCCGGCCTTGCCCTGGGCTTGCTCGTCGGTCTTCATCTTGGTGTTGCCCGTGGCCTGCTGGTCGGTCGTGGCGCCGGCCTTGCCCTGGGCCTGCTCGTCGGTCTTCAGCTTCGGTTTGCCCTGCGCCTGTTGATCAGTCGCAGCGCCGGCCTTGCCCTGAGCCTGCTCGTCCATCTTGGCGCCATTCTGGCAATTGGCAGCGCCGGCTGCGCAATTAGCGCCGGACTGGTCGTCGGTCGACTGCTGCGTCTGGGCAAGTGCAGCTCCGCAGCTGACGCTGATTGCTAGCAAGCTGGTGATCAGAACGCCTTTCATGAGAGATCTCCTTGGAAAATGCGTCCCTTCACCGCGTAAAACTGCGGCTAAAAAATTTTGTTCCAAACCAATGGAGCGAAACGGCAAGCGATCCGAGCGGCGGAACAAGCTCCACCTGATGACGTTACCGGCCTATAGCGACCCCGCTGCGAACAGCATGACGCGGCGCAGCGCAGAGGTGGCTCACCACGAAAGGAGACGATCATGAGCATGCATCTTTCGGCAGCCGCGGCTGGGTTCTTGCTGCTTGCGGGTATTGGCGCCGCTGCCGCTCAGGACGTGGTCATCGAACCGCAGCAGGAGACGATCGTACGCGAGTATGTGAAAAAGCAGCCTCTGGCGTCCGTCCAGCTTCCCGGCGTGGAGCTCAATGTCGGCTCGACCCTGCCCGATACCGTCGAGCTTCATGAGGTTCCCGACGTCAAATACCGCTATGTCGTCGTCGACAATCGGACCGTCCTGGTCGATCCTGGCACGCGTAGGATCGTGAAGGTCATCCAGTGAGCAATGCGCGTCGTTTTTTGAAGGGACATGCGGCGCGTCCTGCATTGTCGACATCCCAAACTGCTGCCCGTGCCTGGGCATTCGGACGCAGAAAGGCCCGCCGTTCCGACGCACGGCGGGCCTCATAGCGGAGTCAGCGCGCTAGGCGGCAGCGTCCTGTGCTCGCCAGGCCAGAAACTTTGAGAGAATATTCCAGGCTCCTCATTTGGCGGGAAATACCGTTCTTTGATCTGGCGATCAGCATTTCCGATGATGCCCGCAAGGCTTCGCATTCCGCTTGGCCGCAATGATTTCAAAACCGATGGGATTGACCATGCCTGGGACTATCAACACTTTGCTTCCATTCCTCGCAGCAACTATAAACCGGCGCGCCGGCCTCGCTGCACTGTTTGCATCGGCGGTTGCGATTGTCGGCATGGCTGCGCCGTCGTTCGCCGAAGACAAGACGGCGGTCAAGGTCGGCATCATGAGCGGCGAGGACGAGGATGTGTGGCGGGTCGTGACCGCCCAGGCGGCGGAGAGGGGGCTGACGATCGAGACCGTGGTGTTCAACGACTACACCCAGCCGAATGAAGCACTCGAGCGTGGCGAAATCGACGCCAACGCCTTCCAGCACAAGCCCTATCTCGACAACCAGATCAAGACGCAGGGCTATCACATCGTCCCGGTCGGCTATACCGGGGTCTGGCCGATCGGCCTCTATTCCAAGAAGTACGCGAAGATTGGCGACTTGCCCGAAGGCGCCGTCGTCGGCGTGCCGAACGATCCGTCCAATGAAGGGCGCGCGCTGCGTGTCCTGCAGAGCGAAGGTCTGATCAAGCTCAGGGAAGGAACCGGCATTCTGGCTACGACGACCGACATTGCCGAAAACCCGAAGAAATTGGTCGTCAAGGAGCTCGACGCTGGCATTGTCGGGCGCTCGGTGGAAGATCTCGACGGGGCCGTGGTCAACACGGATTGGGCGCTTAAAAGCGGCCTCACACCGGAGAACCGCATCGCCCAGGAGGCGGTGGCCGACAATCCCTACCGCAACTTCATCGCGGTCAAGGCCGGCAATGAAAACCAGCCCTGGGTAAAGACATTGGTCGCCTCCTACCAGAACGAAAAGGTGAAGGCCGAATTCGACCGGGTCTACAAGGGAACCGGCATCAGCGCCTATTGATACCGAGCTCGACTTGGCGCTGAAGCCCGGCATGATAAAGCGGTCCGCGCTCCAACGCGGACCGCGATCGCGTTTTGCGGGACACCAATACAGGAACTTTCATGAACCAGCATTTCGCCCCGGTCACCGAAGTCATGCATCCCGTCGGCAGCCGTTCCGCGGGACCGCACGATGTCGTACGCCTCATCGAGCTGAAGCGCCGCTTCGGCGCAACAGCGGCGCTGGACGGCGTATCGCTCAGCGTGCGCCAGGGCGAGATCCTCGGCATCATCGGCCGGAGCGGCGCCGGCAAGTCGACGCTGATACGCTGCCTAAACGGCCTGGAGCGGCCGGATACAGGACAGGTCTTCATCGAAGGCCGCGACATCAGCCGGCTCTGCGAGCGCGAATTGCAGCCGCTGCGCCGGCGTATCGGCATGATTTTCCAGCATTTCAACCTGCTGTCCGCCAAGACGGTCGAAGACAATGTAGCGCTGCCGCTCAAGATCGAAGGCCGGCCCAGGGCCGAACGCCTGGCGCGCGCTGCCGAGCTGCTCGAGCTCGTCGGCCTGTCGGAGAAGGCGAAAGCCTATCCGGCGTCGCTGTCGGGCGGACAGAAACAGCGCGTCGGCATTGCCCGGGCGCTTGCGGCGCGCCCAGCGCTGCTGCTGTCGGACGAAGCGACCTCGGCGTTGGACCCGGAGACGACGCGCTCCATCCTTGCCTTGCTCAGAGACATCAACCGGCAGCTCGGCCTGACCATCCTGCTCATCACCCATGAGATGGAGGTGATCCGTTCGATCGCCGACCGGGTCGCGGTGATCGACGCCGGACGAATCGTCGAGCAAGGGCCGGTGTGGTCGGTGTTTGCCGATCCGAAGTCGGCGATCACACAAAGCCTGCTCGGCGGCATCAGGCCGCAATTGCCGGCGGAGATCGCAAGCCGGCTAACGCAGAACGCCGGCGTGGAGGCGATCCTCAGGATCGACGTGGCGGGTGAGGCCGCGCGAAGCCCGCTGTTGTCCGATCTTGCCTCGGCAGTTCCCGGCTCGTTCCGCCTCGTGCATGGCGGCATCGATCACGTCCAGCAGCAGCCTGTCGGGACATTGTTCGTGGCGGTCGCGGGCAGCAATCAAGACCACCTGGCACAGGTGATCGCGTTCTTGAAAGCCCGCAATGCGCGGGTGGAGGTGCTTGGCCATGTCGCCGGTTCTGTTTGAGCTTCTCGTCCGTTCGATCTGGGAAACGATCCTGATGACGGCTGCCTCCGGCCTCATCTCGCTGGTTTTCGGGCTGCCGCTCGGCCTGGCGCTGGTCGCCACCGACCGCGGCGGCATCGCCGAAAACCTGTGGGTGAACCGTGCGCTCGGCGCGGTCATCAACGGTTTCCGCTCGGTGCCTTTCATCATCCTGCTGGTTGCGCTGATCCCGGTGACGCGGCTGATCGTCGGCACCTCGATCGGCACATGGGCCGCCATCGTGCCGCTGTCGATCGCGGCCACGCCCTACTATGCCCGGATCGCCGAAGTGTCGCTGCGCGAGGTCGACCACGGGCTGATCGAAGCGGCGCGCGCCATGGGCGGCAACCGCTGGACGATCATCCGCGAGGTGCTGGTGCCGGAAGCGCTGCCCGGCATCGTCGCCGGCTTCACGGTGACGCTGGTGACGCTTATCGGCGCCTCGGCCATGGCCGGCGCCATCGGCGCCGGCGGGCTGGGCGACCTCGCCATCCGATACGGTTACCAGCGCTTCGAAACGTCAGTCATGATCGCCGTGGTCATCGTGCTGATCATACTGGTCTGCGGCATCCAGTGGGCCGGCGACCGGCTGGTCGCGAGGCTGGATCATCGGAACTGAGCGTGGCACAGCGGAGATGCTGGCCAGCATCGTCAGCCGGCGCGCTTCTTTTCGGTCGCTGCCCGGTCAATCGCCAACCCGTTCGCCGACAGCGCGACGCCGAACTTTTCGCCGGCTTCTGCGGGTGTGTAATAGCCTAGGGCGATATCCCGAGCGACCAATTCCGGATCACGCTGCCAGGGATTGCCGTAGCCGCCGCCGCCCGGCGTGCCAACGCGCACGCGGTCGCCGGCCTTCAGCGCGATGTCCTGTTCCTTGGAGAGGTGCGGCGGCACATGCGCCTCACCGTCGCGGAACACGGTCACCGTGTTGACCGCGCCGTCCTTGCCGCCGAGCGCGCCTTGCGGGCCGAAACGGCCATGGTCCATGACGAAGGAGGCGCGGGCGTCGCCACGCAGGATCTCGACCTCATAGGCGAGGCCAAAACCGCCGCGATGCTTGCCGGCGCCGCCCGAGCCTTCGCGCAACGCATAGTGGCGATAGAGCACAGGGAAAGCCTGTTCCATGATCTCGACCGGCGGCGATTTGGAAATGCCGATGGTCGAGCAGCCATTGGTCAGGCCATCATGATCGGCATTGCCGCCATAGCCGCCGCCGGATATCTGGTACATGACGTAGTCGCGGCCACGGAGCGGATCGTTGCCGCCGAGCGCGAAATTGCCGCTGGAGCCGGCGGGAGCCGCAGTCACCCTGTCCGGCAGCGCCTGCACCATCGCCGCGAACACCGCCTCGGCGATGCGCTGCGAAACCTCGGCCGCGCAGCCCGATACCGGCCGCGGATATTTGGCATCGAGGAAGGTGCCTTCTGGCCGCTTGACGATGAGCGGCTCGAAGGCGCCGGCGCTGATCGGCACGTCGGGGAAAATGTGGCGCATGGCGAGGTAGACCGAGGACAAGGTCGTCGCCAGCACGCTGTTCATCGGCCCGGCGCAGGGTTTTGACGAGCCTGAGAAGTCGAAGCGGAGCGTGTCGCCTTTTTTCTCGACGGCAAGCGCAATGGTCAGCGGCTCGTTCACCACCCCATCGGAATCGACGAAGGCCTGCGACCGGTAGATGCCATCGGGAATTGCCGCGATGTTGGCACGCATCTGTTCAGCGGCCCGGCGGCGCAATTCGGCGATTGCTTCGACGACCGTTTCGTCTCCGTAACGATCCAAAATGCCGTTGAGCCGGTCCTGGCCGATCAGCAGTGCTGCCGCTTGCGCGCGGATGTCGCCGATGCGCTGGTCGGCAACCCTGATGTTCGAGCAGATGATGGCGTAGATCTCAGGGTCGAGCACGCCCTTCTTGAACAATTTCACCGGCGGCAGCCGCAAGCCTTCCTGCTCCACCGCAGTCGCCGAGGCGGAGAAGCCGCCCGGCACCGAACCGCCAATGTCGGGCCAATGGCCGGTGTTCGACAGCCAGCAGAATATCTTGCCGTCGCGATAGACCGGCATGGCGAAGCGCACATCCATCAGATGGGTGCCGCCGAGATAGGGATCGTTGACGATGTAGATATCGCCCGGCTCGGGCGGCAGGCAGCGTCCGTCGGCGATCATCTCGATCACCGTTTTGGTCGAATACTGCATGACGCCGACGAACACCGGCAGGCCCTGGCTGCCTTGCGCGATCAGCGAACCATCGACTGCCGAATAGATGCCGTCGGAGCGGTCATTGGCCTCGGCGATGACGGGCGAGAAAGCGGCGCGCGAAAACGTCAGGTCCATCTCGTCACAGACCTGCTGCAGCGCCGCCTGGAGGACCGAAAGGGTGATGGCGTCGAGCTTTTGCATCTCAGGCCTCACCAATGTCGATGATGATGTTGCCGTCGGCATCCGAGCGCGCCCGGTCGCCGGGCTCGAGCACGGTGGTGGCGTCCATCTGCTCGAGGATCGCCGGCCCCGCGATATCGGCGTCGAGCGGCAGTTTCTCCCTGCTGTAGACCGGCGTGTCGTACCAGCGCCCGCCATACCAGACCGGCCGGATTTCGCGCCGTGCCTCTTCGAGCGTTTTGGCGCGCCCAGCCGGGTCGATCAGCCGCGACAGATCGATTGCCGGCCGTACGCCGGTGACCGAGGTGTTGAGGTTGACCAGATTGGCGCGGATTTCCGGCAGCTCGACCTTGAAGCGGGCGAAATAGGCCTTCTCGAACAGTTGCTGCAGGACCTCGCGCGTCACCGCAGACGACGGCAGCGGCACGTTGATGATATGCGTCTGGCCGACGAACTGCATGTCGGCGGAATGCGTGACGCGGATCGTCTCCGGCTTCACCGCTTCCTTGCCGATCAACTCTTCGCCTTCGTTTCGGTGCCGTTCCAATATGGCTTGGAGCTGGGCTTCATCGAGCCCCGCCACCGGCTGGTTGACCGTGTTGACGAAGTCATGGCGCAGATCGGCGACGACGCAGCCGAGCGCATTGGTAATGCCCGGCCGCGCCGGCACCAGCACCCGCGGCAGGCCGAGCTCGCGCGCCAGGGCGGTCGCATGCAGCGGCCCGGCGCCGCCGAAGGCGAACAGCGCGAAATCGCGCGGGTCGTGACCGCGCGACACCGAGACCATGCGGATGGCGCCCGCCATCTTCATGTTGCCCAGCCGCAGCACCGCACCCGCCGCCTCGACGCCGGACAGGCCGGTAGGTCGCCCGATCCTGTCCTCGAATATGCCCGTGACATGTTCGACGGTGACCGGGTTTTCGACCGCCAGCAGCTTTTTCGGCGCCAGCCGGCCGAGCACCAGATTGGCGTCGGTGATGGTCGGCTCCAAGCCGCCGCGGCCGTAGCAGATCGGCCCGGGATTGGCGCCGGCGCTTTCCGGGCCGATCTGGATCAGGCCGGCTGCATCGACGCGGGCGATCGAGCCGCCGCCGGCGCCAACTGTATGCACCGCCACCATCGGCACATGGATCGGCATCGCATATTCGATCTCGATCTCGTTCGACACCGCCGGTTCGGCATTGCGGATCAGCGCCACGTCGGTCGAGGTGCCGCCCATGTCGTAGGTGACCAGGTTTTCGAAGCCGGCGCGCTTGCCGGTATAGGCCGCGGCAATGACGCCGGAGGCGGGGCCGGACATAACGGTCTTGGCCGATTCACGTGTGACAAAGCGGGCCGAGATCATGCCGCCATTGCCGTTCATGATCAGGAAGTCGCGGGCGTAGCCTTTTGACGCCAGCTCCTTGCGCAGCCGTTCGACGTAGCGTTCGAGGATCGGTTGCACCGAGGCGTTGACCGAAGCGGTCACCCCGCGCTCGAATTCGCGCGCTTCCGAAAGCAGCGCATGGCCTGTCGTGATGTAGCCGTTCGGCCAAAGCTCGGCGCCGATCTCCGCCGCGCGCCGCTCATGCGCCGGGTTGGCGTAGGAATGCAGGAAATGGATGACGAGCGATTCGCAGCCGGCTTCGATCAGTTGTGAAATCGCTGCCCGCATCTCGGCCTCGTCGAGCGGTATGCGCACCGCGCCCGAGGCCTCGACCCGCTCCGACACTTCGAGCCGCAGATTGCGCGGAATGATCGGCACAAAGGTGCCTGTCATGCCATAGGCTTGCGGCCGTGTCCGCCGGCCAAGCTCGATGACGTCACGAAAGCCGCGCGTGGTGATCATGCCGGTTTTGGCCAGCCGGCGCTCCAGCACCGCGTTGGTTGTGGTCGTCGTGCCGTGCACGATGAGGTCGATGCCGTCCACGGGAAAGCCGGTGGCACCAAGAGCTGCAACGACGCCGAAAGCCTGGTTGTCGACCGTGGTCGGGGTCTTGGCGATATGCACCCGGCCACCGTCGCGGCCGTCGATCAGAAGCAGGTCGGTAAAGGTGCCACCGACATCGATACCGGCCACGACGCTGCCCCTCGAATCCAGAGCTTGCGCCGAAAAATTCTGTTCCATTGTCGAAACCCGAAATGCCCGAACTGCTTACATGCCTCAGTTTGGAAAGCTGTTTTACGGCGACGTCTTGACGCAAATATCGTTTGTATACTAATAAATTCCGGACACAAGAGCTTACCGCTTCGGAGTGTGCAAGGGCACGCAGGAACCTGACCGGTTCGGGCGCGCAGGTGAAGATTTGGCGCGGGCGCTGAGCTGGCCCAGAAGGTTAGGTTTGATGAACACCACATCCGCGTTCAACACCGTCGGCGCTCGGCCGTTGCAGTTTCCGATACCGGCCAATGTCTATGCCGAAACCGTGGTCTCGGTGAAGCACTATACCGACCGGCTGTTTTCGTTCCGCATCACCCGGCCGCGGTCGCTGCGCTTCCGCTCCGGCGAGTTCGTCATGATCGGCCTGCCCAATGCCGAGAAGCCGGTGTTCCGCGCCTATTCGATCGCCAGCCCGTCCTGGGACGACGAGCTGGAATTCTTCTCGATCAAGGTGCCGGACGGCCCGCTTACCTCGGAGCTGCAGAAGATCCAGATCGGCGATACCGTCATCATGCGGCAGAAGTCGACCGGCACGCTGGTGGTCGACGCGCTGACGCCGGCCAAGCGCCTGTTCATGATCTCGACCGGCACCGGCATTGCGCCCTTCGCCAGCCTGCTGCGCGATCCCGACACCTATGAGAAGTTCGGTGAAGTCGTGCTGACCCACACCTGCCGCGACAATGCCGAGCTCATCTACGGCCAGGAGCTGGTGGCCGCGCTGGAGAACGACCCGCTGATCGGCGAACTGACCGGCGGCCGCGTCACGCTCTATAATTCGACGACGCGTGAGACGTCCGAACGCATGGGCCGCATCACCGCGCTGATCGGCTCGGGCAAATTCTACACCGATCTCGGCATCGACAAGCTCAATCCCGAGACCGATCGCATCATGATCTGCGGCTCGATGCATATGCTGAAAGACGTGAAGGAACTGGCCGAAAGCCTCGACTTCCAGGAAGGCTCGCTGCATCATCCGGCAAGCTTCGTCGTCGAGCGCGCCTTCGTCGGCTGAGACGCGGCAGTTCAGCGTCCACTGCTTTGACACCCTGATTTTGACCGGACGGTCAAAAATCGGCTGCCTTGACTGTCTTTTTCCGCTATGACCGCCTGAAGGACTCGTGAAGCGCTGCTTCACGGTCTATCTTCGGCATAAGTCGCTGAACAAGGGGCAGGAGATGAGCAGCACAATCCGCGAAACCGATCTCGGCACGTCCAAGATCACGCCGCTGCCGGCGCGCGCCGCCGCCAATGCGCCGATGCCGCAGGCCCATGCTATTGCTCGCAATCCCGGCATGAGGCTCGATCTTGGCTTCATGGAATCGATGCGCAGCGTCAACCGCTCGGCGCTGGAACGCCGCGTCGCCAGCCTGACCAAAAGACGCTCGATCAAGGCCGATAACCAGGCTGCCTGGCTGCTGCGTGCCGTCGCCTGCATGGACCTGACGACGCTGAACTCGAACGACACAGAAGAGCGCGTGCGCCGGCTCTGTGCCAAGGCGGTCAACCCATTCCGCCGCGACATTGCCGAGGGGCTCGGCATTGCCGGCGAAAACATCCGCCCGGCGGCGGTCTGCGTCTATCATCCCTTCGTCGCCACTGCCGTCGAAGCACTGCGCGGCAGCGGCATCCGTGTCGCCGCCGTTTCCACGGCTTTCCCGCATGGCCTTGCCCCGCTTTCGACACGTCTGCAGGAGATCGAAGCATCGGTCCGCGACGGCGCCGACGAGATCGACGTCGTCATTCCGCGCGGTCTGGTATTCGGGGCGAAATGGCAGGAGCTCTATAACGAGATCGTCTCGATGCGGGCCGCCTGCGGTGAGGCGCATCTGAAGGTGATCCTCGGCACAGGCGACCTCGCCACGCTGCGCAATGTCATGCTCGCCTCGATGGTGGCGATGATGGCGGGTGCCGATTTCATCAAGACCTCGACCGGCAAGGAAAGCGTCAACGCGACGCTGCCGGTTGGCCTTGCAATGGTGCGCGCCATCCGCGCCTATTTCGAGGAAACCGGCTATCTCATCGGCTTCAAGCCGGCCGGTGGCATTTCCACGACAAAAGCCTCGCTCGATTGGCTGGTGCTGATGAAAGAAGAACTGGGCCGGCCCTGGTTGGAGCCGGAGCTGTTCCGCTTCGGAGCATCGAGCCTTTTGACCGACATCGAGCGCCAGCTCGAGCATCACCTGACCGGCCACTACTCGGCCAATCATCGCCACGCAATGGCGTGATTCGGAGCGCTTCATGAACATTCTCGAACGCTATCACGCCATGGATTACGGCCCGGCGCCGGAGGCCCGCAACGAGGCCGATGCCTGGCTGACGACCCGTGATTTCTCGAAAGCCCTGTTCATTGGCGGCGACTGGAAAGCAGCTGCAAATGGAAAGACCTTCGACACCAGCGATCCCGCCTCCGGCAAATTGCTGGCCAAGGTCTCGGATGCCGGTGCTGCCGATATCGATGCGGCGGTTTCGGCCGCCACAAAAGCGCTGCCGAAATGGAGCGCCAGCACCGGTTATCAACGCGCCAAAGTGCTCTATGCCATCGGCCGCGCCATGCAGCGCCACCAACGGCTGTTCGCGGTGCTGGAATCGATCGACAACGGCAAGCCGATCCGCGAAAGCCGCGACGTCGACGTGCCGCTGGCGATCCGTCATTTCATCCATCATGCCGGCTGGGCGCAGGCGCTGGACAGGGACTTTCCAGCCCATAAGGGCGTCGGCGTCGTCGGCCAGATCATCCCCTGGAATTTCCCACTTTTGATGCTGGCCTGGAAGATCGCGCCGGCGCTCGCTGCGGGCTGCACCGTGGTGCTCAAACCCGCGGAATTCACGCCGCTCACCGCGATCCTGTTCGCCGAAATCTGCGAGCGCGCCGGCGTGCCGAAGGGCGTCGTCAACATCGTCCAGGGCGGGCCGGAGGCGGGTGGGGCAATCGTCAATCATCCCGGCATCCAGAAGATCGCCTTCACCGGTTCGTCCGAGGTCGGCAAGATCATCCGCAAGGCCACCGCCGGTTCGGGCAAGAAACTTTCGCTGGAGCTTGGCGGCAAGTCGGCCTTCGTCGTTTTCGAGGATGCCGATCTCGACAGCGCCGTCGAGGGTCTGGTCGACGGCATCTGGTTCAACCAGGGCCAGGTCTGCTGTGCCGGCTCGCGCCTTCTGGTGCAGGAAGGCATCGCCGACGCCTTCATCGCCAAGGTCAAGACGCGGATGAGCCGGCTGCGCGTCGGCAGCCCGCTCGACAAGAACACCGATATCGGCCCGCTGGTCGATTTGACCCAACTCGACCGCGTCAAGGGCCTGATTGCCGAAGGCGCCAAGCAGGGCGCGATATGCTGGCAGCCGGACTCGGCACTGCCCGCCTCGGGCTATTACCATCTGCCAACGCTGGCGACAGGTGTTTCGCCGGCTAACATTCTGGCCCAGGAAGAGGTGTTCGGGCCGGTGCTGGCGACCATGACCTTCCGCAATACCGAGGAAGCGGTCGAGCTCGCCAACAACACACGCTATGGCCTGGCCGCCTCGGTGTGGAGCGAGAACATCAATCTTGCGCTGCACGTCGCGCCGCAATTAAACGCCGGCGTCGTCTGGGTCAACGGCACCAACATGTTCGACGCCGCCTGCGGCTTCGGCGGCTATCGCGAGAGCGGCTTCGGCCGCGAAGGCGGGCGCGAGGGCATGTTCGAGTATCTCTCGGCAAAACTGCCGCTCGGCCCGATCATCAAACCGGCTGTGGCCACTGCCCAGCCCATCGAGCGCCCGGAAGGCGATGCCATCGACCGCACGGCAAAGCTGTTCATCGGCGGTAAGCAGGTCCGGCCGGACGGCAATTATTCCCTTGCCGTCGCCAGCGCCAAGGGCAAGCTCGCCGGCGAGGTCGGTCTCGGCAACCGCAAGGATATCCGCGACGCCGTCGCGGCCGCGCGCGCCTGCAAGGCCTGGCCGGAAGCGACCGCCTACAATCGCAGCCAGGTGCTTTACTATCTGGCCGAAAACCTGTCCGGCCGCGCCGACGAGTTTGCCGCCCGTCTGACCCAGCTCACCGGCGCGACGGCCAAGGCGGCGGGTGAAGAGGTCGAGCTGTCGATCGAGCGGCTGTTCCTCTATGCCGGGCTTGCGGACAAGTTCGAGGGCCGCGTCCACCAGCCGCCGGCCCGCGCCGTCACATTGGCGCTGCACGAACCGGTCGGCGTCGTCGGCATCGTCGCGTCGGACAACGCACCTTTGCTCGGCCTGATCTCGCTGGTTGCGCCGGCGCTCGCCATGGGCAACACCGTGGTCGCCGTGCCGTCCGAACGATACCCGCTGCTTGCCACCGACCTTTACCAGGTCATCGAATATTCCGATGTCCCGGCGGGCGCCATCAATATCGTTACGGGCCGTAGCGCCGAGCTGGCCGGCGTGCTGGCCAAGCACGACGATGTCGACGGGCTCTGGACGTTCGCCGATGCCGAGACCTGTGCCAAGGCGGAGGCCGAGTCCATCGGCAATCTCAAGCGTGTCTGGACCGGCAACGGCCACAGCCTTGACTGGACATCGGGCGAAGCAGCCGGCGATGCCTTGCTGCGCCGTGCGATCGAGGTCAAGAACGTCTGGGTGCCCTACGGCGACTGAGTGTCCCGGAGGGACGTCCGGGCTTGACGGGCCAAAAGATGTTCTTTACCGAGAAAAAACATTTGGCCGGCAGGGCGAATATCGAAACAGGCGGGATGGTAGCGCCCGTCTGGCACATTGCGCCCCGGCCTTGTGCCGGTAAAAAGCCGAACGATCACAGACGGGCGAGGAGAAAAGCATGGCGGATCTGACAGGCAAAATCGTTGTCGTCACGGCGGCGGCGCAAGGCATCGGCCGGGCAAGTGCGCTGGCCTTCGCCAAGGCCGGCGCCGTCGTCCATGCCACCGACATCAACGAAGTGGTGCTCGCCGACCTCGGCAAGACCCCCGGTATCAAGACCCGCAAGCTGGATGTCCTAAACGACGAGGCGGTGAACGTCGCTTTTGCCGAGATCGGCGCCGTCGACGTGCTGTTCAACTGCGCCGGCTTCGTCCATTCCGGCTCGATCCTCGAGATGAAGGACGGCGATCTCGACTTTGCCTATGATCTCAATGTCCGCTCGATGATCCGCACCATCCGCGCCGTGCTGCCCGGCATGCTTGAGCGCGGCGACGGCTCGATCATCAACATGGCGTCGCTGGCCAGCTCGACCAAGGGCGTGCCCAACCGTTTCGTCTATGGCCTGACCAAGGCGGCCGTTATCGGCCTGACCAAATCGGTTGCCGCCGACTATGTCGGCAAGGGCATACGCTGCAATGCGATCTGCCCGGGCACGGTCGAAAGCCCGTCGCTGCACGACCGCATGCACGCGCAGGGCGACTACGAAGCAGCCCGCGCCGCCTTCATCGCCCGTCAGCCGATGGGCCGGCTCGGCACGCCCGAGGAAATCGCCGACCTCGCCGTCTATCTCGCCGGTGCCACCTATACGTCGGGGCAGGCCTATAATATCGACGGTGGCTGGTCGATCTAGGAGTCTGAAAATCCAATTCTGCCGGGCGCCTGGCGCGGCGTCCGCGCTTGCCTAGGCTCACGTACTTTAAGTACGCTCCGCTCCGGTTCTCGAAACCCACGCCATTCGCCGCAGCGGAGCGAGTTTGCAAACGGCCTCTGGTCGCAACTGGGAGAAAACTGCATGAAACTGCTGCGCTATGGCGAGGCGGGGAGCGAACGCCCTGGCCTCCTTGATGCGGATGGAACGATCCGCGACCTCTCCGCCCATGTCACCGACATTGCCGGCAGGGCGATCGACCCGGCATCGCTCGAGTCATTGTCGAAGCTCGATCCGAAATCGCTGCCGGCTGTTTCCGGCAAACCGCGCATCGGCGCCTGCGTCGCCGGTACCGGCAAATTCATCTGCATAGGCCTCAACTATTCCGACCATGCCGCAGAAACCGGCGCAACCGTGCCGCCGGAGCCGATCATCTTCATGAAGGCAAGCTCGGCCATTGTCGGGCCGAACGACGACGTGCTGATCCCGCGCGGCTCGGTGAAGACCGATTGGGAAGTCGAGCTCGGCGTGGTCATCGGCAAGACCGCAAAATATGTCACCGAAGCCGAGGCGCTGGACTATGTCGCCGGCTACTGCGTCGCACATGACGTCTCTGAACGCGCCTTCCAGGCCGAGCGGCAGGGCCAGTGGACCAAGGGCAAGTCCTGCGACACATTCGGGCCGATCGGCCCGTGGCTGGTGACCAAGGACGAGGTCAAGGACCCGCAGAACATTCCGATGTGGCTGACGGTCAACGGCAAGACCATGCAGAACGGCTCGACCAAGACCATGGTTTTCGGCGTCGCTTATCTCGTGTCTTATCTCAGCCAGTTCATGTCGCTGCATCCGGGCGACATCATCTCGACCGGGACGCCGCCGGGCGTCGGCCTCGGCATGAAGCCGCCGGTGTTCCTGAAGCCCGGCGATGTGGTCGAGCTCGGTATCGAAGGGCTGGGTATCCAGAAGCAGACGTTCAGGGCGGATGCGTAGAAACCTTCCCTTCTCCCCTTGTGGGAGAAGGTGGATCGGCGCGCAGCGCCGAGACGGTTGAGGGGTGTTGGAAGGAACTCCAACGCCTCATTCCGTCTAGCACCTCTCATCTGACCGAGCTTCGCTCGGCCACCTTCTCCCGCAAGGGGAGAAGGAAGAGGGGCGCTACTTCATCACCTTGCCATCCGCTCCAAACCGATAGGTCTTTACCGGATCCGGCGTCGCATAGAGCGTGGTGCCGGGTTCGGCATTGTAGACGCCAAAAATGCGCACGGTGATCAAGCCGGCCTTCTCGCAGTCGAGATAGAGGTTGGTGTCGGCGCCGAGGTGCTCGGCATGCACGACCGTGCCTTTCCAGGCGCCGGATTTGGGATCGACGGTCAAATGTTCGGGCCGGACGCCGATGGTCTTTGCCGTTTCGCCAAGCCTGGCACCGTCGACGAAATTCATCTTCGGTGAGCCGATGAAGCCGGCGACGAATTCGTTAGCCGGCGAATTGTAGAGCTCCATCGGGCCGCCGATCTGCTCGATCTTTCCCGCGTTGAGGACCACAATCTTGTCGGCCAGCGTCATCGCCTCGACCTGGTCGTGGGTGACATAGATCATCGTCGCCTTCAGCCGGCGATGCAATTGCGCGATCTCCAACCTGGTGTTGACGCGCAGTGCGGCGTCGAGGTTGGACAGCGGCTCGTCGAACAGAAAAAGCTTGGGTTCGCGCACCACGGCGCGGCCAATGGCGACGCGCTGACGCTGGCCGCCGGACAATTCGGCCGGGCGCCTTTCGAGGTAGGGCTCCAGCGACAGCATCGAGGAGGCGATGCCGATGCGGCGGTCGATCTCGGCCGCCGGCGTGCCCGCCTGCTTGAGGCCGAGGCCCATATTGTTCTTCACCGTCAGATGCGGGTAGAGCGCGTAGGTCTGGAACACCATGGCGATACCGCGCTTGGCCGGCGGCGTGGCGGAAACGTCCGCCCCGTCGATGACCACGCGGCCCGAGGTCGAGTCCTCCAGCCCGGCAATGACCCTGAGCAGGGTCGACTTTCCGCAGCCGGATGGACCGACGAAGACGACGAACTCGCCATCCGTCACCTCGAGGTTGATGCCCTTCAGCACCTCGACCGGCCCGAAGGCCTTTTTCACGTTCTCGATGTTCAGCGAGCCCACGGCTTCGTCCCTGTTCTAGAGTTTCACGGCGAGGCCGCTGCGCACGCTCTCGTCGGCGGCAAGGCAGACGGCGAGCGACTTCACCGCGTCGTCCATGTGGCGGCCAAGATCGAGGTCCTCGCGGATCGCCTTCAGCACAAACGCCTGTTCGAGGTCACAGAGGTCCTGATGGCCGGGCTCGCCTTCCATCGACAGCATCTCGTCCGGTTTGGCGAACTTGCCGTCCGCGCGGGTCGCGGCACTGTGCAGGCGGATGGTCGAGGTCTTGGTGTGGGTGTCGATGTCGTCGGACCTGACGCCCTCTTTCATGACGATCGACACGCAACCATTGGGCGAGATCACGTCCTTGACGAAGAAGGCCGTCTCCGAAATCATCGGCCCCCAGCCGGCCTCGTACCAGCCGATCGAGCCGTCGTCGAACAGCACCTGCAGATGCCCGTAATTGTACATCGACGGCGCAATCTCGTCGCTCAGCCGCAGCCCCATGCCGCGCACCTCGACCGGCCTGGCGTCGGTGATCTGCAGCATCACGTCGAGATAATGCACGCCGCAATCGACGATCGGCGACGTCGTCTGCATCAGCTGCTTGTGCGTCTCCCAGGAGTGGCCGGAGGATTGCTGGTTGAGGTTCATGCGGAACACGTATGGGCCGCCGAGCTTCCGCGCCTCGGCGATCAGCCTGATCCAGGACGGGTGGTGGCGCAGGATGTAGCCGATCACCAGTTTCTTGCCGTTGGCCTTGGCCGCGGCTACGACGCGTTCTGCGTCCGCGACCGTCGTTGCCAGCGGCTTTTCGACAAAGACGTGGCAGCCAGCCTCGAATGCCTTGACCGCATAATCGGCGTGGCTGTCGGAATAGGTGGCGATGCAGGCGACGTCAGGCCGTTCGTCACGCAGCGCCTCGTCGAATGAACGCCGGATGCCATAGCTCGAAAGCCCTTCCGGCAGCGGCACATCCGAGCGGTTGACCAGTGCGGTAATCTGGAAGCCGGGGTTGGTGTGATAGGCCAGCGCATGGCTGCGCCCCATATTGCCGAGCCCGGCGACGACGACGCGAAGGGGTGTTTGCGAACTCACTTGACCGCTCCCGAAGTGATGCCGCGGATCAGCTGCCGCGAGAAGATGACGTAGAGGATCAGCACCGGCATGATCGCCAGCGACAGGGCGGCCAGAATGGCATTCCAGTTGGTGACGAACTGGCCGAGGAACAGCTGCGCGCCCAGCGTTACTGTCTTGGTCTCCTCCGACGGCGCCAGGATCAGCGGGAACCACAGGTCGTTCCAGATCGGGATCATGGTGAAGACGGCAACCGTCGCCATCGATGGCCGCACAAGCGGCAGCACCAGCCGGAAGAAGATGGTGTATTCGGACAGGCCATCGATCCTGCCGGCATTCTTCAGATCGTCGGAAACCTGCTTCATGAATTCCGATAGGATGAAGACGGCCAGCGGCAGGCCCTGCGCCGTATAGACCAGGATCAGCGCCGTCAGCGTGTTGACCAGACCGCTCGCCACCATCAACTGAAGGATGGCGACGGTGCCGAGGCGGATCGGGATCATGATGCCGAGCGCCAGGTAAAGCCCCATCAGCGAATCGCCGCGAAAGCGGTATTCCGACAGCGCGAAAGCCGCCATGGCGCCGAACAGAAGCACGAAGAACAGCGAGGCGACGGTGACGACAAGGCTATTCTGGAAATAGTGGATGAAGTCGCCCTGGCCGATCACCGTGGTGTAGCCGATCAGGTCGAAGGTCCCTGGCGTCGGCGGCGTCAGTGGCGCGCCGAAGATGCCCGCGCGGGATTTAAACGAATTCATGATCACGAGGATCACCGGAAACAGCGCGATTGCGGTGTAGGTCAGAAGGATCGCATGCGCGCCGATGGTGCGGGGCAGCGAACGGGTTGCGGTGCTCATGGTCACGCTCCCCTAAAACTGGTAGCGACGCAAGCGCGTCTGCACGAGGAATAGGTAGACGCAGACGCCGCCGAGGATGATCAGGAACATCATCGTGGCGATCGCCGCGCCCATATTGGGGTCGCCGACCTGCAGCTGGAAACCGAAGAAGGCGCGGTAGAGGAAGGTGCCGAGGATATCGGTCGAATAGTTCGGCCCGGCCAAGGCGCCTTGCGCCGTGTAGATCAGGTCGAAAGCGTTGAAATTGCCGACAAAGGTCAGGATCGAGATGATGCCGATCGACGGCAGGATGAGCGGCAGCTTGATCTTCCAGAATTGCGCCATGCCGGTGATGCCATCGCATTCGGCGGCCTCGATCACCTCTTCGGGGATGGACAGCAGTGCCGCGTAGATCAGCATCATCGGGATGCCGACGAACTGCCACACCGAAATCAGGCTGAGCGCGGTCAACGCATATTGCGCCTTGCCGAGCCATGGCGTGAACAGGCTTTTCAGGCCGACAAGGTCCATCATATGCGGCGCCACGCCCCATAGCGGCGACAGTATCAGCTTCCAGGCGAAGCCGACGATGACGAAGGACAGGATCGTCGGCACGAAGATTGCCGTGCGGTAGAAGGCGGAAAACCGCAATCGGGGGCTGGACAGAAGTGCTGCCAAAAGGACGCCGATCGGGTTCTGCACCAGCATGTGGATGATGAAGAACCAGACATTGTTCCGCAGCGCGTTCCAGAAATTGACCGACCAGTTGGGATCACCGAACAGTATGCGGAAATTTTCCAGTCCGACGAACACCTGCGACTGGTTGATGTTGCGGAACAGCGACAGCTGCAGCGTGCCGGCCAGCGGCAAGATCATGATCGCCGTATAGACCAGCAACGCCGGCGCCAGGAAAACGCCGATATGCCAGCGGAACGGTCTTTTCGGTGCTGCGGCCATGCGTTCGGTCCCCGCCGATCAGGTCTTGCTATTGCCGTCAAAAGGCACGGCGCCTCCCTCCCCCTCGAGGGGAGGGTGCCTCGCGAAGCGAGGCGGGTGGGGTCGGCCGAGGCAGCGCGCCATCGTCGTTCGACCGTGCTTTCCAGCAACGATCAAGCCGCGGCCTGCCTCGACCGACCCCTCTGTCGCCTTTGGCGACATCTCCCCTTCGAGGGGGAGATATCGCTTCGCCGCGCCTTACTTCGCCGGCTTGTACCAGCTGTCGAGGCCGTCCTGCAGCTTCTTGGCGGCAGCTTCCGGCGTGTCGGTGCCGTTGATGACGTTGGCCGATTCAACCCACGTCTCGTTTTCGAGGTTCGGCGTGCCGCGCGACAGGATCTGGTAGGTCGAGCGGATCGTCGACTTGCACTTGCCGCGCCAGGAGACGAATTCCTGGGCCAGCGGGTCTTCCATCTTCACCGGCGTGTTGTTCAGGCTGAAGAAACCGGGCAGCGCGTTGGCGTAGATGGTAGCGAAATCCGGCGAGGCCACCCAGGACAGGAAGGTCTTGGCCGCATCCGCGTTCTTCGAGGCCGCATTGAGGCCCATGCCGATATCGGTGTGGTCGGAGATGTAGCAGGTGTCGCCGGCCTTCTGCACCGGCGGCGGGAAGGCGCCCATCTTGAACTGCGCCTGCGTGTTGAACAGGCCAATTTCCCACGAGCCGGCCGGGTAGATGGCGGCGCGGCCGAGCGTGAACAGGTTCTGGCTGTCCGGATAGGTCTGCGCCTCGAAGCCGTCGCCGAGATAGTCCTTCCACTTGGCCAGTTCCTTGTAGGGCTCGACCCACTGCGGATCGGTCAGCTTCTGCTCGCCCTTGATCAGCGCCAGGCGGCCTTCCTCGCCCTTCCAGTAATTCGGGCCGATGTTCTGGTAGCCCATGGTCGCGGCTTCCCAGAGATCCTTGGTGCCCATCGCCATCGGGATGTAGGTGCCGTCGGCCTTGATCTTGTCGAGCGCGGCGTAGAACTCCTCATTGGTCGTCGGCACCTTGATGCCGAGCTTGTCGAAGGCATCCTTGTTGTAGATGAAGCCGTGGATGACCGAGGCCATCGGCACGCAGAAGCTCGACTTGCCGTCGTCGGTCTGCCAGGCGGCCTTGGCAACATCGGAGAAGTTCTCCATGCCGGACAGCGTCGAGATATCGGCGAGATTGCCCTTCTTGAAGAGTTCGAGCGATTTGTCGAACGGGCGGCAGGTGATCAGGTCGCCGGCCGAGCCGGCGGCCAGCTTGGCGCCGAGGGCGGCGTCATATTCGGTCGGCGCCGACGGCGCGAATACCACCTTGATGCCGGGGTTCTTGGCCTCGAAAGCCGGGATCAGCTTGTCCTTCCAGATGGCAAGGTCGTCGCCGCGCCAGCTTTCGATGTTGAGCGTTACGTCGTCGGCATAAGCCACCCCGGCGGTGCCGAGAATGCTGGTGCCGAGAAGAAGTGCCGTCAGTAGCTTCGTTGTCATGCTCAGTCTCCCTGTTGACCTTTTTCAGGTTCGGTTTTGATGAGAACGGAGGCATTGCGCCCCTTGCTCCCCTCGATCGCGGAAAGGGCTGGCCGCAGCTTGTGGCCGGTCCCTTCCAGTATCTTCTCGGCCGCATCGGCGCTGGCGGCGCCGGCGGCGAGCAGAATGGCGGTCTTGACGACGCCGCCGCTCTTTTCGAGCAGGCGCGCCGCCTCGTCCTTGTCGCGCCCGCTGACGGCGGCGACGATGCGTGCGGCGCGGTCGCGCAGCTTGATGTTGTCGGCCATGAGGTTGACCATGTAGCCGTCGTGGACATGGCCGAGATGGATGGCGGCCAGCGTCGACAGCATGTTGAGCGCGATCTTCTGGGCGGTGCCGGCGCCCATGCGCGTCGAGCCGGCAATCAGCTCCGGCGGCGTTTCGAGCAGGATGGCGATGTCGGCCAGCCGCAGCAGCGGCGCATCCCTGTTGTTGGCGACAGCAATGGTCGCCGCGCCGCGGCGCCTGGCATCCTCGATCGCCTTGACAGCATAAGGCGTCGAGCCGCTGGCCGAGACGGCGATCAGGCAGTCGCCCTTGCCGATGCCGGCGGCGGCGACCGCTGCCGAAGCTTCGTCGGCGTCATCCTCCGGCCCGCCGGCCAGTGTCTTGAAAGCTTCGTCGCCGCCTGCGATCAGAATGGCGATACGGTCGCGCTGGATGCCGAAAGTGCCTGGCAGCTCCAGCGCATCGGCCAATGCCATCAAGCCCGAGCTGCCGGCGGCCGCATAGGCGAGCTTGCCGCCGCTTTTCAGTCTGCTTGCGATGATTTCGGCTGCCGCGGCGATGGCCGGAATGGCACCGCGTACCGCCTTGGCGGCCTCGATCTGTGCGTTGGCCAAAGAGGAAAGGACGGCTTCCGGGGCCTGGATATCCAGTCCCTCGGCATTGTGGTGAAGCGCCTCGGTGCGCGTTTCGGCCATCCGCTTTCCTCCAATCAAGAAAACCATACCAAAAAAATACCACTTGTCCACACGCATTAATCAAATCCTTGCGGCGGTGCAGGCTTGCGGACGAAATCGGCTGATTTTCCAACAAACTACCGCTTAACTTTTTTGAAACGGAAATTAATCCTTGGCTATTGGTATTTTATTGGTATTATCCGTCCGGAGGAGAAATCGCGTGAAATTCGTGCTCGGCATCGATGGCGGCGGCACCAGTTGCAGGGCGGCCCTTGCAACAGCCGATGGCATCGTCCTCGGCCGCGCCAAAAGCGGCGCCGCCAACATCCGAACCGACCTCACCGGCGCCAGGACGAACATCGTCGACGCGGCGCAGCAGGCCTTTGTCGCCGCGGGAAGAGATCCCGGACTGATCCCGCAAACTCCGGCCATTCTCGGCCTAGCCGGCGCCAATGTCGGCACCTACAGGCAGCAGCTCGAAGCGATCCTGCCGTTCCGCACCAGCCGTGTCGAGACCGACGCCGAGATCGCGCTGGAAGGTGCGGTCGGCTCCGGTGACGGCGCCATGGCCATCCTCGGCACCGGCACCGCCTATATGGCGCGCAAGAACAGCCGATCGCGCGCCATCGGCGGCTGGGGGTTCCAGGTCGGCGACCAGGGCAGCGGCGCCCGCATCGGCCGCGACCTGCTCGAGCAGACGCTGCTCGCCTATGACGGCATCCGCGAAGGATCGCCACTGACGCAGGCCATGCTCGCCATCTTCCGCAACAATCCCGAGGATGTGGTCGAATTCACCACCAACGCCAAGCCCGGCGATTTCGGCGGCTTCGCACCCAAGGTGTTCGAACATGCCGAAAAAGGCGACGTCGTCGCTATCTGGATCCTCGACAAGGCGGTCGCCGATGTCGAGGCAGCACTTGGCGTGCTCGACCTTGGTGGCGACGATCCGCTCTGCCTGCTCGGCGGCCTGGCGCCGCTTTACGCGCCGCGCCTGTCGGCGCGCTACCGGGCGCTGCTGAAACCGCCGCTCGACGACGCGCTGGGCGGCGCGGTTCAGATGGCGGTTCGGATTTTTGCGAACGCGGCGGAGGCAGCGCGATGAGCGACGCCGCCGATCAGATTTTCGCGGCGCTGAGACAATCGTCGCAAAGTGGCGCACCGCTCTATCTGCAGCTGAGGAAGAGCATCGAGGACGCGGTGAAACGCGGGCTGATCGGACCTGGCGATGCGCTGCCGTCCGAACGCGACATCGCCAGCAAGGCCGATATTTCGCGCGTCACCGTGCGCAAGGCGGTGCAGGATCTGGTCAAGGGCGGCATCCTCGTCCAGCGTCATGGTTCCGGCACCTTCGTTGCGCCGCGCATGGAGCGCGTCGAGCAGTCCCTGTCGATGCTGACCTCGTTTACCGAGGACATGGCACGGCGCGGCATGGCGGTGCGTTCGGCCTGGCTCGACCGCGGCCTCTATCCACCATCGCCCGACGAGATGATGGTGCTCGGCCTAGCGTCGAACGAATTGGTGGCGCGCGTCGCGCGCCTGCGCATTGCCAACGACACGCCGCTGGCGATCGAGCGCGCCTCACTATCGACAAGCGTGCTGCCCGATCCGGCGGCGATCGGTTCGTCGCTCTACGCGGCGCTGGAAAAGACCGGCAACAGGCCGGTGCGGGCGGTGCAGCGCATTTCCGCCACCAATCTCGGCGATGGCGACGCGCATCTGCTGGAAGTGCCGCCGGGCATTGCCGGCCTGCACATCGAGCGTATCTCCTATCTGGCGAGCGGCAAGGTGATCGAGTTCACCCGCTCCATCTACAGGGGCGACGCTTATGATTTCGTCGCCGAACTCCGGCTGAGCGGGCCGGGCGAAGAGGGCAGGCCATGACCGCAACAATGACCCATATGCGGCGCGAGATCGAGGAGATCCCGGAGGCCACCGCCCGCCTGCTCGACGGCTCGGCCGCCGTGCTGACGGAAGCCGGGCGCGGCATTCGCGAGCGCGACCCGAATTTCATCGTCACAGTGGCGCGCGGCTCGTCCGACCATGCCGCGACCTTCATGAAATATGCCGTGGAGCTGACCGCGGGCCTGGCGGTTGCATCGGTCGGCCCGTCGATCGCCTCGATCTATGGCGCAAAGCTCAAGCTGGGCGGCTCGGCCTGCCTGGCGATCTCGCAGTCGGGCAAGAGCCCGGACATCGTTGCGATGGCGCGAGCGGCGCGGGCCGGCGGTTCGCTGACCGTCGCCATCACCAACACCGCCGATTCGCCGCTCGCGCGGGCTTCGGACTACGCCATCGACATCCTTGCCGGACCGGAGCGCAGCGTCGCAGCGACGAAGACCTTCGTCAATTCGGCGGTCGCAGGGCTCGCTCTGATGGCGCATTGCACCGGCGACGACAAACTTCTGGCAGCACTTGCCCGCTTGCCGGAGCATTTTCGCAAGGCGATCGCTTGCGACTGGATGGCGCTGGCCGGGGCACTCGAGACGCCGAAATCGCTGTTCATCCTTGGCCGGGGCCCGTCGGCGGCGATCGCCAACGAGGCGGCGCTGAAATTCAAGGAAACCTGCGCCATGCATGCGGAAGCCTATAGTGCCGCCGAAGTCATGCACGGCCCGCTGGCGCTAGTCGGTCCCGGCTTCCCAGTGCTGGCGCTGGCTGCCCGCGATGCGTCCGAACCATCAGTCGCCGAGGCCGCCGACAGCCTGGCCGGCAAGGGCGCCGCTGTCTTTGTGACTTCGGACAAGGCAAAGAAGGCGCAGCCTCTGCCGCATGTCGCCACCGGTCATCCGCTGACCGACCCGCTGACACTGATCGTGTCGTTCTATGGTTTCGTCGAGGCTTTTGCCCGCCATCGCGGCCTCGACCCAGACACGCCGCCCAATCTGCGCAAGGTGACGGAAACGCTATGAGCGATCGCTTTGCGCTGACCGGCGCCCGGATATTCGATGGCGATGACTGGCACGACAATGCGGCGCTTGTCGTGCGCGACGGCCTCGTCGAGGCCATCGTTGCCGCCGGCGCCGTCCCATCCGGTGTTGCGCCTATCGAGACCGGCGGCGGTATGCTGGTTCCGGGTTTCGTGGATTTGCAGGTCAATGGCGGTGGCGGCGTCATGCTCAACGACCATCCCGACGTCCCCTCGATCGAGACCATCTGCCGGGCGCACGCGCCCTTCGGCACGACGGCGCTATTGCCGACGCTGATCACCGACACGTCCGAGATCACCGCCGCGGCGGTTGCCGCCGGAGCAGAGGCCGCACAACGGAAGGTGCCGGGCTTCCTGGGCCTGCATCTCGAAGGCCCGCATCTGTCGATCGCCCGCAAGGGCGCACATGACCCGGCCTTGATCCGGCCGATGCTAGATCCCGACCAGGCGATGCTGATCGCGACGCGGAAAAACCTGCCGGTGCTGCTGACGACGGTGGCGCCCGAATCCGTCGAGCCCGACCAGGTATCGGCGCTCAGCAATGCCGGCGTCATCGTCAGCATCGGCCATTCCGATACCGACTATGCCACGGCCCGCACCTTTTCCGAGGCCGGCGCAACGGTGGTCACCCATCTTTTCAACGCGATGAGCCAGATCGGCAATCGCGAGCCGGGGCTGGCGGGCGCGGCAATCGATACCGGCACATTCTATGCCGGCATCATCGCCGACGGTATCCATGTCGATCCGGCCACCATGGCCATCGCCTTGCGCGCCAAGCAGGGGCCGGGCAAGATCCTGCTCGTCACCGACGCCATGGCGACGATCGGCACCGACATGACCTCGTTCACGCTGAACGGTCGCACCATCCACCGCAAGGATGGCAGGCTGACACTTGCCGACGGCACGCTGGCGGGCGCGGATCTCGACATGATTTCCGCGGTGCGCTTCGTGCATCGCGTGGTCGGTCTCGACCTCGACGAAGCCTTGCGCATGGCCTCGCTCTATCCGGCGCAGGCGATCGGCCAGTCGCACCGGCTCGGGCGCTTCGCCAGGGGAACCGCCGCCAACATCGTTTCGTTGTCGGACGATCTGGACATGAAAAGCGTCTGGATCGACGGCGCCAGGGTTTTTGCAGCCAGCCCTGCTTGTTAGGGTTAGCCGGCTTTGGACGTATAGAGGTCTTTGTAGGCTTCGCGCAGCAGGTTCTTCTGCACCTTGCCCATCGTGTTGCGCGGCAGTTCGTCGACGAAGATCACCTGTTTCGGATGCTTGTACCTGGCGAGGTGCCCAGCGATGGCCTCGATGATCGCGGCGGCGCTGATCGTCGAGCCCGGCGCCCTCACCACGATCGCCGTGACACCCTCGCCGAAATCCGGATGGACAACGCCGATGACAGCGCTTTCGGCAACACCGGCAAGAGCGTCGATCTCGCTCTCCACTTCCTTCGGGTAGATATTGTAGCCGCCGGAAATGATCAGGTCCTTGCCGCGGCCGATGATGTGGACATAGCCGTCGGCATCGATCAGCCCGAGATCGCCGGTGATGAAGTAGCCGTCGTCGCGGAATTCCGCCCTGGTCTTTTCCGGCATGCGCCAGTAGCCGCAAAAGACGTTCGGGCCCTTGACCTCGATCATGCCGACCTCGCCCCGGGCAAGTGTTTCGCCGCCATCGGGATCGGAGATGCGCAGGCAGACGCCGGGCAAAGGGAAGCCGACCGTGCCGGCACGCCGCTCGCCCTCGTACGGGTTCGACGTGTTCATGTTGGTCTCGGTCATGCCGTAGCGCTCGAGGATGGCGTGGCCGGTGCGCTCGCGCCACGCTCTGTGCGTCTCGGCCAAAAGCGGTGCCGAGCCGGAAATGAACACCCGGATGTTTTTCGCCGCTTGCCGGTTCAAACCGTCCTGCTGCAGCAGGCGGACGTAGAAGGTCGGCACGCCCATCAGCGCGGTGGCGCGCGGCAGTAGCGAGACGATGCGGGTCGGGTCGAATTTGGTTTCGAACAGCATCGAGGCGCCGGCCATCAGGACGACATTGGTGGCGACGAAAAGGCCATGCGTGTGGAAAACCGGCAGCGCGTGAATCAGCACGTCTGCGGCAGTGAAGCGCCAGAGGTCGACCAGCACCCGCGCATTCGAGGCGAGGTTTTCGTGGCTGAGCATGGCGCCTTTCGAACGGCCGGTGGTGCCGGACGTGTACAGGATCGCAGCAAGGTCGTCCGGTTCGCGCGCCACATCGTGGAAGTCCACGGCCGCCTCAGAGGCGCGATCGGTCAACGACCCCTCGCCCTTGCTGCCGAGTGTCGCGACCACAGCGCCCGAGGCCGGCGCCAAGGAGCCGATCTCGCCCACTCGCGCCGGGTCGCAGACGACCAGTCGCGGCTCGGCATCCCTGAAGAAATAGTTGAGCTCGGTCAGCGTATAGGCGGTGTTGAGCGGCAGGAAGATCGCGCCGGCACGCAGACAGGCGAGATAGAGGAAAATGGCTTCGGGGCTCTTCTCGACCTGAACGGCGATGCGGTCGCCGGCTTCGACGCCCAGCTGCGACAGCGCATGTGCCAGTTGAGCGGAGCGCGCCAGCATTTCGCCATAGCTGATCGAGCGTCCATCCTCTGCCTCCATCAAAAGGCGTCCGGGCGCGGGCATCCGGGCACGGAAAGCATCGAACAGATGGTTGCTCATAAGTCCCCCCGAGCGGTTGTTTCCGGCCGGACGGCGGCGGTCAGCCGGCCTTGTCCGCCGCCGCCCTGATTGCCTCGATGTTTGCCCGGTAGGCCTCGACGCTGCCGCCCTTGAAGATGGCCGCGCCGGCGACCAGCACGCTGGCGCCGGCCGCGGTGACCAAGGGCGCAGTTTCAGGCGAAATGCCGCCGTCGATCTCGATCCGGATCGGCCGGTTGCCGATCAGCGCCTTCACCCGCTTCACCTTGTCGACGATCGTTGGAATGAAAGCCTGGCCGCCGAACCCCGGATTGACCGTCATGATCAGGACCAGATCAAGCCGGTCGAGCACGTATTCGATCATCGTTTCCGGTGTCGCCGGGTTGAGTGACACGCCGGCCTTCTTGCCAAGGTTTTTGATCGTCTGCAGCGAGCGGTCGAGATGTGGCCCGGCTTCGGCGTGCACCGTGATGCCGTCGCAGCCGGCCTCGGCGAAGGCGGCCAGATAGGGGTCGGCCGGCGCGATCATCAGATGGCAGTCGAAAAACGCCTCGGTGCGGTTGCGGATCGCCTTGATCACCGGTGGCCCAAACGTGATGTTCGGGACGAAATGCCCGTCCATGACGTCGAGGTGGATCCAGTCGGCGCCGGCGGCCGTCACCGCCTCGACCTCGTCGCCGAGCTTCGAGAAATCGGAAGCCAGCACCGATGGCGCGATCAGGGTTTTTTTGCTCATGATGCGGCCTTCCCGTACGCCCCGGTTTGCGGACCCTCTGTCTGTATCGACTGCCTAGACCATGAGTCCGGAAAGTGGAAGCCGGTTTGTCCTTCCGCCGATGCAGCGGCTTCAGGTTTGCGCTGCCTTCTCATCTGCCCGCTGAAGAAAAACCCCGCCGGATCGCTCCGGCGGGTATTGGGTGACGAGTACGGTCACTGTTTGAAGTTCTGGATTTCCCGCGCCGTATCCTATTGCTCCGGCTGCGGCTTGAGCCTTGGCACGACCTGCTGAGGAACATTCGGATTCAGCAGCAGGTTCGGCTCAAGCGTCGATTTCCTGCGGACCGGGACGCAGTCCGGATATCGTCCGACCGTTCCGATAGGGCAGCGCCGCTTGATGATCGGCTGGCACTGGCCATTGATCGGCCGCGCGCCCGGTGCGCATTCCAGCCGTGGTTTGCGGCAGGCGCCGTCGCGCAGCTCTGTCCCACGCGGACAGACGCAGGCGCCGCGCTTGTTGTGGATCTGGCCAGGTATCGGGCACTCCACCACAACCGGCTTCTTGCGCCTGCAGGCATTGCCCTGCAGTTCCGTGCCCCGGGGGCAGACGCAATCGCCGTTGGCGTCGTGGATCTGACCACGGATCGTGCACTGCTTGGGCTGCGGCCGAATTGGCCGGCAGGCATTGCCCCTGACTTCCGTACCCCTCGGGCAGATGCAATCGCCAGCGGCGTTATGGATCTGGCCCCGAATGGTGCACTGTTCGGGCTTTGGCTGGATTGGCCGGCAGGCATTGCCCCTGACTTCCGTACCTCTCGGGCAGACGCAATCGCCAGCGGCGTTGTGGCTCTGGCCACGAATGGTACACTCCTCGGGCTTTGGCTGGATTGGCCGGCAGACATTACCCCTGACTTCCGTGCCCCGCGGGCAGACGCACTCGCCGTTGGCGTTGTGGATCTGACCACGAATGGTGCATTGCTCGGGCTGCGGCTTGTTGCCCACGCAAGCGCCGTTCTCCAGCTCGGTCCCGCGCGGGCAGACGCAGCGTCCGTCCTCGGTACGGATCTGGCCTTTGAGGAGAACGCAAGGTTTTGGCTTCGGCACGATGACCGTGCCGCCGCCGGATGAGCATTGGCCGTTACGGAAGGTCGTGCCTGGCGGGCAGACGCAGTTGCCGGCGTCGTTCATGACAAAGCCTTGCGAGCATTCCTTCTTCACCTCATGCGTGATGATGAAGGGATGGCAGGCATAGGCCTTGCCGCGATCGCCCTGCACATTGGCGGCACCACGAGACAACACGTCGCCACCGCCTTGCACCGACGTGTTCGGAGACAGCACGCCGACGCAGTTCTGGCCGTTGACAGTGCCCTGCAGATTGGTCAGACGGCCATCGTCGGGAATGATCACGGTCACATTGTGCACATGGCTTTCCCCGGCGCCGAGCGTCAGTTGGGCGATGCAGGACAGAGGCAAGGTTGCCGGCTCCGGCGAGCAGCCGAAGGGCGGATCGATCGAGGTGATCGCAACGCCTTCCAGCCGGCCGAGGCCTTCGACGCCGATCGCATCGCCGATGCGAACCGGACCGGAGAAGGCGCTCGTCCCATCGTTCGTGATGGTGATCTCGAACGAGCAGGGCTGGCCGGGCTTGCACTCGGCGTCGCCGGTCTTCTCGACCCGGATGGTCGAGGCACCGCCGCCCTTGGCGCAGGCCTGGCCGATCGGATAGACGATATCGTCTCCCGGAGCCGGGCCGTAGGAGCCGCGTGCGCAGTTCTCGAATTCGCCGTTCGCAGCAACCGTCACGTCGAAATGGCGGCTGGTTCCAGGCGTCATAACGGCGCCGGGAATCTGGCACGACAGCGAATTGGCCGGAACCGGTCCGCAAGCCCATTCCGCACCGTCTGGGGTGACGGTCTGGATCTGGACCTGCGCTCCACCGGCTATCACCGTCGCGGCATCGTTGACCCGCACCGGACCGGTCGGGGCAGTGGCGCCGAGGCTGATGACGGTAATGCGGCAGGAAACGACCGCAGCACCGGCCAGCGAGCCATTGCACACCTTGGTGATGCGCATGGCCGGCTGCCCGCCATTCGGATGACGGATGCGTTCCTTGGCGCAGGCCCTGTTGTTGGTGATGTCGTTCTCACCGGGAATGGCCTTCACCTCGGCGCAGTTCTCGACGGTATCGGGCCGGAAGTTGGCCGGCATCACCGCCCTGACGAAGATCGGCGTCGAGGCGCCCGGCATAAGCGCGATGCCGGGATTGTCGCAGCGGAACTTGCCGGAACCGTTCGGTCCGCACGTCCATGGCGGCGTCGGGCCGAAGGTCGAGGATGCCGGCGCGCCGCCCGGATAGCTATCGACGACCGTCAGCGGCCCATTGTAGGGGACGCTGCCATTGTTGATGATGTCGATCACGAAGGTGCAGACGCCATCGGCCGAACAGAATTCGGTGCGGGCGCGCTTCTTCAGGATCAGGTCGACCTTCTTCTCCACCGGTGGCCGGCAGTCGCGGTCACGATCGCCACGGCGGCAGACCGGGATCGACGCACAGCCGCGGTCGTTTAGCTGGCTGCCGAAAAGCGGCTTGCCGCTGGCGCCGTAATTGTAGGTGGCGCAGTTGCGCAAAACGCTGCCTTGCCAGCCTGCGGCCGGCTTGAAGCCAAGTTTGAGGTCGACTGAGGCGCCCGGATTGAGCGTGGTCACCGGATGAGTGCAAATCATCGGGGTGATTCCAGGCGCGCAGACCCAAGGCGGGTTCGGCCCTGAATCGAGGATGGAGCCGGCCGGCAGGGTGACTTCGTCGAGCACGATCTTGCCGTGGTAGGGCGCATCGCCGACATTGGTGACCCTGATGGTGAAGTCGCAGCCGCCCGCCATCGTGCAACGTTGCACGTCGGCACGCTTTTCGACTTTCAGATCCGGTTCCTTGTCCTTCGGCGGGCACCTCTGGTCACGCGGGATGACGATGTCGATGGTCTGCGTGCAGCACAGACCCCAGCCCTCCTTCGGGCCGGCATAGGTTTCGATGCCGGTGACGATGAGGTGGATGACGTCGCCCGGTGAGGCGCCGACGATCTTCCAGTTGAGCACACCGCCGCCCGCCGGCACCAATTGGGTGTCGGGAATGATGGTGATGCCCGGTGTCGTCGTCGAAAGCTGTATCCACTTGCCGGCCATCTCTGGACCGACCGGCATATGGTAGATGAAGGCGCCGCCGCCGGGCACGCAATCGACCGTGCCTCGCTCCACCTTGAAGCATTCACGATTGCCAGGAGGTGGAGGCGGTGGGTTGCACTCGGTGACGTCGATCTTGATCGACGTCTTTGCACCCGTGAGATAGTTGCCGTCGTCCGGCTTGCCCGGGTCCTGCGACGGAATTTCGACGCCAGCACCGCGGTCGCCGCGGCTCACCTTGATCAGCCCCTGGTTATCGACGATTGCCGGCGACGGAAACGCCGCATGGTCGATCTTGGCGGTGATCTGGAAGGTGATGGCGCGCTCGTTCGCAGCGCCGATGCCGTCGAGGTCGCTGGCGGAAATCCGGAAATCGGACACCGTCGCCGTATCGTCCGGGCCAGCCGAACTGCTGATCGCAGCGCCGGGCAGCGGTCCGCCGGATGCGTCGGTGCCGTCGCCGGTCACATGCACGCCGACAATCCGCAGGCCGTGCGGGAGTTGGTCCCTGAAGTCGAGCCTGACCTTTTTCAGCATGGCCGCGAGGCCCGGGCCGGCAAAACCCTGCGGATTGCCGCGCAAGCCAAAGCTCAGCGAGTATACGACATAGTCGCAGCCTCTCTGGCCGCCTTTCTTGGTGAAGAAGGGCACGATCCGGCCCGGCTCCGGGTTGACGATGCGAGGATTGTCGAAATCGAGCTTGGGATCTGGAATGACAGTGCCTGCATCGGCAGGCTTGGCCTTGGCCGGAGCAAGGTCTTCAGCGAAGCCTTGCAGCGGGCTCAGCATGGCGACCGCGATACCGGCCGCCATCAGCCAGCGCGCGCCGCGCCTGGCGAGTGACAGGGGTTTCATGATGGTCTCCATGACGAATGATTGTTTGCCGGTTGATTGGCTGCTCGTCGCAAGCGGGGACTGTGCAAGATTGCTCATCTTCCCCTTCTCACGGTTCGCAGCTGACGGCTGGGGTTCTGAGCGGCAAGGTCATCTTGCAGCAAGGGTAGTAGCCACCCTTGTCGCGGTCGGACTGCCTGTAGAAGCAGAGCCCGACATCGACCCTGTCGCCAGGATAATGGCCGGTGATACCGATCGTGAATGGCGCGCCGGGCGCATGCGACAGGGGCGAAGTCACCCCGACGCCAGGCGTCCTGGACAGAGCCTTGATCGAATCGCCGCCGAAGCCGGTATGGTCATGAAGATAGAGATCGGCCTCGAGGCCGGAGGGCGTGCAGAAATACTCGACATCCTCGACATCAAGGCAAGGAGGCAGATTGCCGGGGGGCGGGAAGTCCGGCGGATAGAACGGTGGCAGATAGCCGCCCGGCACCTGCTCGTAATAGCCGGCACGGCCTTCGCAGGGGCGCCAGACCTCGACGTCACCGACATGGCCTTCCACTTCCGGGTCTTCGAAATAAGTGTCGAAATCGACGAACCACGAGCCGAAAGGCGGCACGTTGGCCGGCCTGACCAGCGCCGTCGGCGTGATCTGCACGCCGTGCACGGCAAGCGGCCCCCCGGCTGCGAGCTGTTCGGCGAGCGCCGGGTTGTCGCGCAACTTGTCGCCGGTATCGAACAGCGTGTCGGTGCAGATGCCGGTATCGAGATTGCCTTCGGAATCGTAGCCATATTGCAGGTCGAGGCCGCCGGCCGACTGCCGGTTGTCTTGCGGGAAGCCGACCGCATATTCCTGCGGCACTTCCACCCAGACCGATTCCGTTGCCGGATCGTCCGGATTTTCGCGCCAGTAGCGGATGACCTCACCCTTGCCGGAATCGGCGAACTGGCTGTAGTCGTAGCGGTTTTCCACCGGGCCGCGCTGAGCCAGATACATGAAGCCCTTGTTGTCAAAGGCGATGTCGGTGACCGCGTAATCCTTGTCGGCCTTGACGGTCAGCTCCCAGCGCGGGTCGCCGAAGCTGCCGTCGCCGGCAATGCCCACCGACCAGATCTCCGCCTTTTCCCCGACCGAGTAATAGAGCCGGCCGCCACGATAGGCGACCGACCAGACGCGGCGCTCGTCCTGTGTGTAGCCCCAGCTATCGGGGTCCTCGCTGTCGAAGGCAGCACCCTGGATGTCCATCACCGAGCCGTCGTCGGCGACTGGGGGCAGCCCGTGCGCCGGGCGGCCGGCGACGCCGTGGTCGAACGTGTCGACTAGCGCGCCATTGGCGTCGATGCGGTGGATAAGGCCGGTGTCGAGATCGCTGGCGAAGAACTGGCGGTGGATATTGTCGAAAGTGACGTCGCCGATGCCGGGACCGCTATTGGCGTCGATATCGGCGAATTTCGAGACGGCGCCGGTGATGCCATCGATCTTCCAGATCGTTCCGGGGCCGCCGCCGTTTTCGGTGCCGAACTGGCCGTCCATGAAGACCGCGTCAGCCGTGCCGCGGCGCTGCCGCTCCGGCCGGCCGTCGGCGTCGCCGTCTGGTGTGACGATGCGGATGCCGTGCAGCGAGGTGGCGCCGGCATAGAGGTTTGGAATGGCCGAGGGAACGCCGTCGCGCACGCCGTCGTCATAAGTGATGCCGAACACCTGGCCGATTTGCTCGGCCGTGACCTCGAAGGGTGGCGGGGTGAAGACCAATTGGCCAGACGCCGGCCCGCCCAGCCTTGAAACGTCGAAGACGCGCAAGGTTGCGCGCGCCGTGTCGATGAAGGTCTCGTCGACCGGATCGACGCCCGGCGGCAGGCCTTCCTCGAAATTGGGGATGATGGTGCCAGAGAATCCGGTCACTGCCATCGAGCCGGGATAGATGATCTGGGTTTCCTGGGCCTGTGCCGAGCCGCCGAGCCAGAGCCCAGCGGCGAGTGCCAAGGCCGATAATCCGCTGGCAGCCTGGATTGCGCGGCGCAAATGGCCGGCACGAGAGCGCACGGACGCGCCATGGTCGCAAGACATGGATCTCCCCCCACAGGTCATGGGAGAAACATCCGGTCTCGGCGCGCAAATCAGGGCAAGGCGCGGCGTTCCGGCACGTTCATCCCTGATCGAATTGTCTGCTTTCCTCACCGTCATGATACGCCGGCGTCCGCGCAGGGTCAACGGAACCAGCGGAAAGCCCAGCGCATCGACCCGGTCCCGAAGGCGACTGTCGCGCTGAGTTCCTGCTGTTCCCGGAGACCATCGAGCCTCTGGATCTGTGGTCATGGGGCTTTCCTTTCCGGGGCCGCACCACGCGGCACCTGAGCGTCAGTCGCGAGGTGAGGCGGAAAGGTTCATGGACCGGGGCCGGGCCGGCTGGATCACGGCCGGAAAATACGGGCCTGCCGGTCCCGAATCCGATCAACCGCGATGAATGGTGAACGCCTTGCGCAGAATGCTTGCGCGCCACGCAGCCTGTTCTTATATACGCGCCAAGCCGTCCAGCGCCGAATGCCGGTTGCCGGAGCGGAATTTCTTGTGAACAGGGGCTTTCGTCGGAACGCCTGTACGGGTCCTGAGAGCCTGCTTAGCGGAGAGATTAGAGAAATGGCAAAAGTAATCGGTATCGATCTGGGAACAACCAACTCCTGTGTCGCCATCATGGACGGCAAGGAATCCAAGGTCATCGAGAATGCGGAAGGCGCGCGCACGACCCCTTCGATCGTCGCCATCAACAGCGACGGCGAGCGCCTCGTCGGCCAGCCGGCCAAGCGCCAGGCGGTCACCAATCCTGAAAACACCATTTTCGCGGTCAAGCGCCTGATCGGCCGCCGCTATGACGATCCGGTGACGGAGAAGGACAAGAAGCTTGTCCCCTACAAGATCGTCAAGGGCGACAATGGCGATGCCTGGGTCGAGGCCGGCGGCAAGAACCAGTCGCCCAGCCAGATCTCGGCGATGATCCTGCAGAAGATGAAGGAAACGGCGGAAGCCTATCTCGGCGAAAAGGTCGAGAAGGCGGTCATTACCGTTCCGGCCTATTTCAACGACGCCCAGCGCCAAGCCACCAAGGATGCAGGCAAGATCGCCGGCCTGGAAGTGCTGCGCATCATCAACGAGCCGACGGCGGCAGCACTTGCCTATGGCTTGGACAAGAAGGAAGGCAAGACGATTGCCGTCTATGACCTTGGCGGCGGCACGTTCGACATTTCGGTGCTCGAAATCGGCGACGGCGTGTTCGAAGTGAAGTCGACCAATGGCGACACCTTCCTCGGCGGCGAGGATTTCGACATGCGTTTGGTCGAATATCTGGCGGCCGAGTTCAAGAAGGAACAGGGTATCGACCTGCGGAACGACAAGCTCGCCCTGCAGCGCCTCAAGGAAGCGGCTGAAAAGGCCAAGATCGAGCTGTCGTCCACCACGCAGACCGAGATCAACCTGCCCTTCATCACCGCCGATGCCAGCGGCCCCAAGCACCTGACGCTAAAGCTGACGCGTGCGAAGTTCGAGAGCCTTGTCGAAGATCTCGTCCAGCGCACCATCGAGCCCTGCAAGGCGGCGCTCAAGGATGCCGGCCTCAAGGCCGCTGAGATCGACGAGGTCGTTCTGGTCGGCGGCATGACCCGTATGCCCAAGATACAGGAGATCGTGAAGCAGTTCTTCGGCAAGGAACCGCACAAGGGCGTCAACCCGGATGAGGTCGTCGCACTTGGCGCTGCCATCCAGGCCGGCGTGCTGCAGGGCGACGTCAAGGACGTGCTGTTGCTCGACGTGACGCCGCTGTCGCTCGGCATCGAGACGCTGGGCGGCGTATTCACGCGGCTGATCGAGCGCAACACGACGATTCCGACGAAGAAGAGCCAGGTGTTCTCGACGGCTGAGGATTCGCAGTCGGCGGTGACCATCCGCGTCTTCCAGGGTGAGCGTGAAATGGCCGCCGACAACAAGGCGCTCGGCCAGTTCGACCTGGTCGGCATCCCGCCTGCGCCGCGTGGCGTGCCGCAGATCGAGGTCACGTTCGACATCGACGCGAACGGCATCGTCAACGTTTCGGCCAAGGACAAGGGCACCGGCAAGGAGCACCAGATCCGCATCCAGGCGTCTGGCGGCCTTTCGGACGCTGACATCGAGAAGATGGTCAAGGATGCCGAGGCCAATGCCGAAGTCGACAAGAAACGTCGCGCACTGGTCGAGGCCCGCAACCAGGCCGAGGCTCTGGTGCATTCCTCGGAGAAGTCGCTGAAGGACTATGGCGATAAGGTCTCGGAGACCGACCGCACGGCGATTGCCGATGCGATCGCGGCGTTGAAGACCGCTGCCGAAGGCGATGATGTGACCGAGATCGAGGCCAAGACGCAGACGCTCGCCGAAGTCTCGATGAAGCTCGGCCAGGCGATGTACGAGGCTTCGCAGAAGGAAGCCGCCGAGGCCGACGCCAAGGCTGATGCCGCCAAGGACAGCGATGTGGTCGATGCCGATTTCGAGGAAATCGACGAAGACGACGAGAAGAAGAAGTCGGCCTGAACCGCCTGACGGTACAGGTAAGCAAAAAGCCCGGCGCACAGCCGGGCTTTTTTGCAACCCTTTGCCGGAAAAAGGCCGAGCTACCCGAAAAAATGCGGACAAAGCCTCGTAGACACTGGCATCCCGGCTCCATCACACCTAAATCGGAACAGCGTGCCGGCAAACGACGCAACGATACTTCAAGACGTTGACTATCCGGACTGCGGGAAAACATGAAAGCTGATTTTTACGAAACGCTGGGCGTGCAAAAAGGCGCCGACGAGAAGGAGCTCAAGAGCGCTTTCCGCAAGCTGGCCATGCAGTTCCATCCCGACCGCAACCCAGGCGACCATGCCTGCGAGCACAAATTCAAGGAAATCAACGAAGCCTACGAAACGCTGAAGGACCCGCAGAAGCGCGCCGCCTACGATCGCTTCGGCCACGCCGCCTTCGAGCACGGCGGCATGAATGGCGGGGCGCAAGGCTTTGGCGCCGGCGGCTTCGCCGACATTTTCGAGGACATTTTCGGCGACATGATGGGCGGGCGCCAGCGTCGCTCGTCCGGCGGTCGCGAGCGCGGCGCCGACCTGCGCTATAATATGGAAATCACGCTGGAAGAGGCATTTTCCGGCAAGACCGCGCAGATCCGCGTGCCGGCATCGATCTCCTGCTCGGAATGCTCGGGCAGCGGCGCCAAGCCCGGCACCCAGCCCGTCACCTGCTCGATGTGCAACGGCCACGGCAAGGTGCGCGCCACGCAAGGGTTCTTCTCGATCGAGCGCACCTGCCCGCAATGCCAGGGGCGCGGCCAGACCATCAAGGATCCATGTCCGAAATGCGCCGGCCAGGGCCGCGTCACCGAGGAGCGCTCGCTGTCGGTCAACATCCCTGCCGGGATCGAGGACGGCACCCGCATCCGGCTTGCCAATGAGGGCGAGGCCGGCCTGCGCGGCGGCCCATCGGGCGATCTCTACATCTTCCTCGCGGTCAAGCCGCACGAGTTCTTCCAGCGCGACGGCGCCGATCTTTATTGCAAGGTGCCGATCTCGATGACGACGGCAGCACTTGGCGGCTCGTTCGAGGTGACGACATTGGACGGCACCCAGACGAAGGTGAAGGTGCCGGAAGGCACCCAGAACGGCCGCCAGTTCCGCCTCAAGGGCAAGGGCATGCCGGTGCTGCGCCAGCCCAATATCGGCGACCTCTACATCCAGACCGTGGTCGAGACGCCGCAGAACCTTTCGCGCCGCCAGCGCGAATTGCTGGAGGAATTCGAGCAGCTTTCCTCAAAGGACAATTCGCCCCAGTCGAGCGGATTTTTCGCCCGCATGAAGGACTTTTTCGAAACGTTCGGCGAGCATTGAAGCTGATCCCTGGAAACGCTTCCCGAGCGTCATCAACACCTTATCCGGGGATTCGCCTTGTCTTGCACCTCGTAGCTGCTAAGTAGCATGCGAGGGAGCGTTGAGGAGGACTTTCGATGACGCGTAGTCCCGGACTGCGAAAGACGCTGGCGGAAAAGTTCGACGACGAACTGAAGTTCTTCAAGGGCTGGATCGACAAGCCGAAGGCGGTCGGTTCGATCGTCCCGACCAGTTCCATCACCGCGCGCAAGATGGCCTCGATCGTCAATCCGAAATCCGGCCTGCCGGTGCTCGAGGTCGGGCCTGGCACAGGCGTCATCACGCGCGCCATCCTCGCTCAGGGCATAAAGCCTGAAAATCTCTACGCGGTCGAATATTCCACTGATTTCGTGCGCCATCTGCGCCAGCTTTATCCAGGCGTCAACGTCATTGAGGGCGACGCCTTCAATCTCGACGCGACGCTCGGCGACAAGCGCGATCTGGTCTTCGATTCGGTGATATCGGGCGTGCCGCTGCTCAACTTCCCGGTCGCCCAGCGCATCGCCTATGTCGAGAGCCTGCTCGACCGCATCCCGGCGGGCCGGCCGATCGTGCAGCTGACTTACGGGCCGCTGTCGCCGATCCCGCCGGGCCGCGGCGACTATACGGTCGAGCATTTCCATTTCGTCATCCGCAACATTCCGCCGACGCAGCTTTGGATCTACCGACGCGGGGCCGCCTGAATTGCAGCGTTGGGTTTGAATAGCACTTGTCTTATACCCATCGGGTGACAAGGCAGACCCCATGGCTGTGATCCCGAAAATTCTCGTCGTCGCCGGTTCGGTGCGCAGCGGCGCCTATAGCGCCAGGACCGCCGACGTTGCGCAGAAGGAACTTGCCATGCAGGGCGCGGAGGTGACCCGCATCTCGCTCGCCGACTATCCGTTGCCGATCCTCGACCAGGATCTGGAAAAGGAAGAAGGCATTCCCGAAAACGCCGTCAAGCTCGGCCGGATGATCGCCGCCCATGACGGGCTGCTGATCGCGACGCCCGAATATAACGGCTCCATTCCACCGCTGCTCAAGAACACCATCGACTGGGTAAGCCAGCTGCGCAAGGATGGCGGCCGGACGTTCAGGCCGCTTGCCGGCAAGGTTGCCGGCCTCTGCTCGTCTTCCAACGGACCCTTCGGCGGGATACGCTGCATCAACCATCTGCGCGCCGTTCTGGTGCGCTGCCGGATGGAGGTGGTGACACCGGAATGCTCGGTGCCGGAGGGCGGCAACGCCTTCGACGACGAGGGCAACTTCAGGGACGAGAGACTACGCCAATCGATGGAGCACCTATGCCGAACGCTGATCGAAACCTCGCGCATGCTGTCGACGCGGATCGAGGCATGATCCCGGACGCCGCGCATGCCGACACGATGCAGGAAAGGCTGATCGTCGGCCTCGACCTGCCGACGCTGAAGGAAGCCGAGAAAGCGGTGCGCGAGCTCGACGGGATCGTCTCCTTCTACAAGATCGGTTACCAGCTCGCCTTTGCCGGCGGGCTCGACTTCGCCCGCGAGCTGGCCAGCGGCGGCACCAGGATCTTTCTCGATATGAAGCTGCTCGACATCGACAACACGGTGGCCAAGGGGGTCGACAACATCGTCAGGATGGGCATGAGCATGCTGACCATCCATGCCTATCCGAAGACGATGAAGGCGGCGGTCGAGGCTGCGAAGGGCAGCGACCTTTGCCTGCTCGGGGTCACCGTGCTGACCTCGATGGACGAGCAGGACGTGATCGACGCCGGCTATGAATATGATCCGCATACGCTGGTGCTGAGGCGCTCCGAGCAGGCGCTACATGCCGGCATGGGCGGCATCGTCTGCTCGGCCGAGGAAGCGGAGGCGGTGCGCCGCATCGTCGGCCCCGACCTGGCCGTCGTGACGCCGGGGATCCGGCCCACGGGCAGCGACCATGGCGACCAGAAGCGGGTGGTGACGCCGGCGCAGGCGATCCGCAACGGCTCCAGCCACCTCGTGGTCGGCCGGCCGATCGTCGGCGCGGCCGACCGGCGGGCGGCAGCTGAAGCCATCCTCGATGAAATGCGCTCGGCATAAGGACCAAAAACCAGGAGAAACCGATGCCCAAGGGATACTGGATCGCTCGCGTCGACGTGCGCGATGCGGAAGGCTACAAGGACTATGTCGCAGCCGCCAAGCTGGCCTTCGACCGCTTCGGCGCCAAGTTCCTGGCGCGCGGCGGCGCGCATGAGAAGGCCGAGGGGCCGGGCCGCGACCGCAATGTGATCATCGAGTTTCCGTCGCTTGCGGCGGCGCATGACTGCTACCACTCGCCCGAATACCAGCGCGCGGTCGCGATCCGCCAGAAGGTGGCTGACGGCGAAATCGTTCTGGTCGAGGGGATTTAGGCGAGAAGTCGGTTCGTCGCGGTTTCAGCCATCGCATCGGCGAGGCTCAGGCCCCATTGCCGGCGACAGTAATCGCGGAAATCGAAGCAGGGCAGGCCGGGGCAGACCTCGAACTCGATGAGGTGCACGCTGTCGTCGGCTTCGACCCGGAAGTCGATGGAAAACACATCCCGCAGGCCAAGCCCGACCATCAGGCTTTCGGCGATGCGACGGATTCTTGCATCGGCTCGAGGCTGGCTGGCGCCAACGGGAAGCAGCAACGGCTCAGCGTAATTTCCCGCGGCTTTCGCCGCTACACCGGTATCGCCGTAAAGCGCCAGGCTGTCCTGCATGGTCTGGAAATCGCTGCCCGAATCGACAAGGGCGATGCCGAGCGCCTCGGCGCCGGTATCCGGCTTCAATCCGAGAAAACTGGCGCGCGCGTTGCGGCCGGCGACATAGGGCTGGACCACGACATCGTCGCGATAGGCGGCGAAGACGCGCCGGCTAAGCTCCAGCGCGTGGCCGAGATCGGGGCAGCGCGAATCCGGCCAGATGCCGATCTTGGCGCCGAGCCGGTTCGGCTTGACGAACCAGCCGGCGGGCGAGTCCGGCGGCGCAACCAGCCAGGCTCCGTCACGGGCAAGGCCCGCCCGCGGCACCGGCAAGCCAAGCGCGCCGAGCACGGCGCCGGAACGGAACTTATCCTGACAGAGCGCAAAAAGCGCATCGTCGGCGCCGATCGCCTTCAGGCCGTTCAGCCGTGCCAGAGCTGGTGCCGCGCCGCCGCGGAAATAGGCGATGCCGTCGGTCAGCGTCCAGACGAGCGTGGTCTTCGGGTCCTCGCCGGCGAGAACGCTTGCGGCGTCGTCGAGTGTCACCGGCGCAAACGACAAGCCGCGCTTCTGGCAAGCGGCGGCAAGTGCGTCGAATTCAGCAGCGATGTCGGTCGATTGCGCCAGATAGGAGGCGATTTCGACGGCACGCTCCGGCACGTGGTTATCGGCGACCAGCCGATCGAAGCAGGCCTTTTCCGGCTCGTAGACAAGGATCAGCTTCGGCTTGCGGCTTGACATGGGTGGAACGGCTCCTGGCAGCACGATTGCCTACCATCGCACGGGGAACGCATTCGGCTTGCGCGGAACCGACGTTGATCGGACGCCTGCACGACAGCAAGCGCACCATCTTCTTGTTTGACCATGATCTTTTCCGAACCAAAGGTTCGGGACCATGGTCTAGCCAATCAGCACGCGCGGCTCGAAGCGACCATTGACTGGAATGTCGAGCATAAACGTCATGCCGGCTTGCGGGTCGAGCAGGCGCTGCTTCTCGCTCTTGCCGGACCAGGCGGAGGTGACCGCGATCCGGTCGGCATTCCTGCCGACAAAAGCCGGACAGGACGGCTGCGTCGCCGGCATCGCCACCGAACGGACAAGCTTGCCGTCGGGTCCATAGGCTTCGACGACGCTGCCGCCCCAGCAAGCGTTCCACAATATGCCGTCGCGGTCGAGCACCGAACCATCGATATAGCCCCTGGCCGAACGGTGATCGACGAAGACCTTCGGTTCGCCAACCGGCAGGCCGGTCGCAGGATCGCAGCCGACGCGCATCAACAGCCCGGTGCTGGTGTCGGTATAATGGGCGATGGTCCCATCTTCGGAAAAGCAGATCGAATTGGGCACCGTGAGATCCGCATAGAGCCGGCGCAGCTCGCCCTTGAAGAACCAGTAGATAGAACCGGCGGCCTTCTCCTCGCCCTTACCCATGGTGCCGACCCAGAGGGCGCCGCAAGGGTGAACGCGGGAATCGTTCGAGCGGGTGACCGTATTATCGGCCTCGATCGGCGTGTGCAGCGTCAGCTTGCCGGTCGCGACATCGCGGACATGCAGGCCGGTCTCGGTGGCGATCAGCTGGCGTTGGTCGTCGACGATGGCGATGGCGCTGGCCATCTGACCGAGCTCGTGGATTTTGACCGCACCGCCGGACAAGCGCTGTTCCAGGAGCTGGCCGTTGACGATGTCGAACCAATAGAGCGTGTCCGTGGCAGGGTCATAGCTTGGCCCCTCGCCGAGTTGGCAGACATGGTCGGAAAAAACCGAAACGATGGTCTCGCTCATCATGCCGCTCCAAACGCCGCGTCCCAGGCCACGACCGCAGCCTTCGCCCGTGCTGCCACTTCGTCGATGCTCATGCCCGGCTTGAACAGGCTGGAGCCAAGACCGAAGACGGTGACGCCGGCCGCTTTGTAGCCGGCAAAGTCCTTGTCCGAAACGCCGCCGACGGCGCCGACCAGCACACTGGCTGGCAGCACCGCGCACATCGCCGAAATGCCCGCCGCGCCAAGCACGCTCGCCGGGAAGAATTTCAATGCCGAGGCGCCGAGCCGGATTGCTTGAAATGCCTCGGTCGGCGTGAACACGCCGGGCATCGTCACCATGCCGTACTGCATGGCACGGCCCATGACCTCGGCATCGATATTGGGGCTGACCAGCAGCCGCCCGCCGGCCTTGTGCAGACCGTCGACATCGGCGGCGGTGAGCACCGTGCCGGCGCCGACCAGCGCCGTCGGAGGAAGCGCTTCGACAATACTGGCGATGGAAACAAAAGGCTCGGGCGAGTTGAGCGGCACCTCGATTGCTTCGATGCCGGCGCCGAAGATCGCCTGGCCGATCGCCACCGCCTCGCTTGGCTTGAGGCCACGCAGGATCGCGACCAGACCCCGCTTGAGCTTTGGAAAAGGTGCGGTTTCGGTCATGCGGCAACTCCATTTTTGGCGATCATGCCATTTTCGCGCGCGGCTTCGGCAAGGCCGGCACGCACCGCCTCATCGGCGTCGACCGCCCTGAAAGCGAGCCCGGCAAGGCCGAGCGCCTCGGCATAGAGCCTGCCGAGTGCGCCGGATGCGATCAGCACGACGGGCACGGCGCTTGCCCCATAGCGGCTATTTGCCGAAGCGATCTCGCCGCCGATCAGCAGGCCGGACAGAGAGGCTGCGGCATCTTCGGGCTCCAGGTCCTGCAACAGGCTGGCGGCGCGGATCGAGAACAGTCTTGAAACGATGTCACCGCCCTCGGCCAACGCCTTCAGGCACCAGTCCCGGAAAAACGGACTTTCGGCGGCAACCGGCTGCGGCGGCTCGCCCAGCGAATGGCGCAGGATCGAGTGCGCAGCCAGCACCGAAAACAGCTCGCCGGTCGGCCAGGTGCCGAAGCCGGCAATGGAACCGTCCTCGACCAGCACCCATTTCGAATGGGTGCCGGGCATGCAGACGAGGTGGCGTCCCTGTGCCGGCAAACCGGCGCCGGCAAGCTGCGTTTCCTCGCCGCGCATGACGTCAGGTGCATCGGCAAGGCGTTGGGCAAGGCCGGGCACGATGCGGATGTCGCGGCGCTGGCCGGGGATGCGGGCAGCGCCGGCGAGGATAGCGCCGATCGGCGCCGGCACGCTGACATAGGGCGCCTCCAGCCAGCCCTGGCGCGAACCGGCCATCCCGCAAATGATGACCGGCAGCGCCTCGGGGGCACCCATGGCAGCCAGATGCCCTTCGAGAACGGACGAAAATCCTTTAGCCTGGGCGGTGATCAGCCCGTCATCGCCGCGCCGCTCGGCGAGAACCTTGCCGGCGCCGTCGAGCAGCCACACCCTCATCCGGGTGGTGCCCCAGTCGACGGCCGCGACAGAAGGGGCCTTGCTCGATGAGATCACAGGAACCCCCCGTCGACGATCAGCATCTGCGCGGTCAGCATGCGTGAAGCATCCGACGCCAGGAACAGCACGGTGCCGACAACGTCTTCCGGCTGCATCACCTCTTTGATGCACTGCTTGGCGACGTGGGCGGCGAGCGCCTGTTCGGTGACCCAGAGCTTTCTCTGTCGCTCGGTGATCACCCAGCCGGGCGCGATTGCGTTGACGCGAATCCCGTCGACGCCGAGCTTGCCGGCAAGACCCTTGGTGAGGCCGACGATGCCGGCCTTGGCGGCGGTATAGGCCGGCATATCGGGATGGTTGATGAGAAACGAGGTCGAGGTGAAATTGATGATCGAGCCGCCACCGGCCCGCTTCATGCCCGGCGCCACCGCCTGTGCGCTGAAGAAATGCGGGCGCAGGTTGATGGCATGATTGTTGTCCCAGAACTCGACCGTGACGTCTTCGACGGCATGACGGTCATCCTGCGCGGCATTGTTGACCAGCACGGTCACGTCGCCATGCGCCTCGGCGGCTTTGGCAACTGATAACCGCAATGCCTCGATATCGCGTATATCGGTCTTGAGATAGAGCGGCCGCCGGCCGAGCTCCTTGTCTAACCGATCGGCCAGCGCCAGGCTCGGACGGTCGGCGATATCGATAAAGGCGACCTTTGCCCCCTGGCGGATAAATCCCTCGGTCAAGGCGGCTCCAATGCCGGAGCCGCCACCGGTGATCAGCACCGAAGCGCCTTCGAGGTCGGCAAAGCGTGCCGATGGCATCATGAATTCTCTCCCGGTCCAACGATCTCGGTCTGACCGGCGCGCATCCTATCCAGCCATGTCGGGCGGGCAAGGGCGAAAGAGTGGATAGTCGGGACTTATGTCCGACAAAAGGCCGCACGCGCCCCCGATCGATCAGCCGCCCAGCCGGACGTGGTACAATTCGACGGCGGCTCCGCTGGTCCTGGCAACCGGCTCAAGCCATTCCGGTACGCTGCCGCGCATCAACCCGGCGAGAAAACCTGCCGGCGCCTTGGCGGCGAGGAGCTTGCTTTCGGGGCTGCCGGGGCACAATGCGACGAGGCCGACGTGATGATCCGCCAGGATTGTCCTGGCATCGGCATCGGACCCAAGGAAGGCATCGAGCGCCAGCAGGTTGCCGGCGACGTTGCGATGATAAGGCCCGGCGAAGACGCGGTGTCCGGAATAGGCCAGGATCGGCGATCCGAGATTGGAAATTGCCAGCACCGTGGTGCCGGGCAGGCGGCCAAGCGCCGCAAAGGAGGCCATGCGCTGGCAAGCGACATCGGCGCCGTCGCCATTATCGGCGGCGGTATTGCTGTCCTCGAAGGCGACCGAGGTCGCCGCGGCAGCCCCAGTCCAGACGGCATTCACCGAAACCAGCCAGACGGCGGCCATGCGCAGCGCCACGCCGCGCGACGGGCTGGCCTCGGCCCGTTGACGCCATTTGGCAATCCAGGCAGCAAGCGGGATGACGGCGAAGGCGATCGAGAATGTCGAACCGCGCACCTGCCAGGCACTGACGATGAAGGCCACGACAAGCAGCGTGCCGACAAGGCTGTCCTGCCGCCGCCAGCCGCCACGGCCAAGGCGAAGCGCCATCAGCACGAGCGCGATGAGCGGCGTAGCATAGCGCGCCACCACCCCGGCCGGATCTTCAGCGAGAAGCTTGAACAGCGATTGCGCCTCGTCGATGTGATCAAGCCATAGCTCCTTGAGGCGCGGATCGAGGTTGGCATAGGGCGCTGCCAGGCATTGCGGGAACAAAAAGACGACGACTGCGGCCAATATCAGGGCAAGCAGGCCAAGCGAGGCGATGCGCCGTTGGCGCGTGCGGCCAGCGGGCTCGACCGACGCTATCGCCGCAAGGCCGGTTCCGGCAATCGCTGCGACGACGAACTGCACGGTCGAGAAGGCGTCGCATTGCGCCTGACCCCAGGCGGACGGTGCGATGGTGGCGACAAAGATGAGAGCGGACACGCCGGCAAAGCCGAGGCCGAAATCCCTGGCAATCGGCCTCTCGCCATCGGCGTCGAGGGCAAACAGCGTGGCGACAGAGGCGCCGATGGTGGCGACATAAGGCGCGGTTTCCATGCCGACGGCCAGCATCAATCCGGCGCACAGGCCGGAGAGTAGTGCCGCCGGCCTGCGCAACGGCGCTTCAAGCAGAAGGCTCAGGCTGGCCATGCTCAGCATCAGCTGGACATTGTGGTGATCGAGCGCGCCAGGCGAAAAAATGCCGAGGAAGTGCAGTGCGGCGGCGCCGACGACGACAGCGGGCAGCACGGCGCCGTCACCGGCAAAGCTGCGCGCGGTGCGAGCGGTGAAAAACACGGTCAGGCAAAAGAGCAGCGCCGGCCACAGCACTTGCGCAAAATTCTCGGCAAAGACCGTGCTCCCGGTCAGGGCCGACACGGCCGTGATGGCGGCGATCGGCGCATCGACCAGCCGCGACCAGTGCATGACGAAGCCGCCTTCCAGGCCCATCCTGTACTGGTGCAGATCGAACCAGCTTTGGCCGGCCAGCATGTCGCGAACTTCGACAAGGCGCAGCAGATTGTCGTTGTCGCCGCCGGCATTGGTCAGTTCCGGGAAACCGGCAAAGGCATTGACGGCAAGCGCCAGCAGCGTGGCAAGCAGCGCCAGCGCGATATCGGACCTCCAAATGGAGGCGCCATCGTCGGCTGTGCTCATATCAGGACCTTTGGAAGGAATACGGGGCGGTTTAAACCTAGCCTTAACAGCTTCAATAAATAGTAAAGCCGCCCGAGCGAGGCCGGCGTTTGAGCGGTCAGGGACCTCACAGGGCATCCGGAGACGAAAATGCCACAAGAAGTGCGCCATGAGCCGAGCATCGCCGTGCTCCTGCCTTGCTACAATGAGGAGCTGACGATCGGCGAAGTGGTGCGGCGCTTTCGCGAGACGCTGCCTGCCGCCGCGATATATGTCTACGACAACAATTCGCGCGATCTGACGGCGCTCCGAGCCCGCGCCGCCGGCGCCATCGTGGTGCGCGAGCCGCGCCAGGGCAAAGGCAATGTCGTGCGCCGCATGTTCGCCGACATCGAGGCCGACATCTATCTGATGGCCGACGGCGACGGCACCTATGCGCCGGAGGACGCGCCGCAACTGATCAACACGCTGCTGACCGAGCGCTCCGACATGGTGGTGGGCACCAGGCGCGGCGTCGCCGACGATGCCGGCAGGACTGGCCATGCCTTCGGCAACCGCATCTTCAACAGCCTCTACAAGCGGCTGTTCGGCTCGGACTTTACCGATATCTTCTCGGGGTACCGCGCCTTCACCAGGCGCTTCGTCAAGAGCTTTCCCGCCGTTTCCGGCGGTTTCGAGATCGAGACCGAAATGTCGGTGCACGCCTCGCAGCTCAAATTGCCGGTGAGCGAGATCGGGCTCGACTATGGCCGCCGGCCGGAAGGCTCCTCGTCGAAGCTGTCGACCTTTCGCGACGGCGCGAAGATCCTGTGGATGTTCGCCATGCTGATGAAGGAGACACAGCCGCTGCGTTTCTTCGGCGCTTTTTCGGTGTTCTTCCTGGCATCGAGCCTGTTCCTGATGGCGCCGGTGCTGATCGAGTTCGCCGAAACCGGGCTTGTGCCGCGCATGCCGACCTGGGTGCTGTCGGTCGGGCTGCTGCTGCTGTCGATGCTGGCGGCGGTGACCGGGGTAATCCTCGATTCGGTGTCGCGCGGCCGGGCCGAGCAGAAGCGCATCTTCTATCTGTCGATGCCTTCCGGTCGCGTCGAACGTGAACGTGCAAGCGCCCTCGCGACTTTGAAGGCCGGACCGGGCAAGACCCCGCGCGCGGCCTAGAGCCTGAATGGGACGCCTCGCCCGCTTCATTTTCGCCGGCGGCGTCGGCTTCGTCGCCGATGCGGCGGCGCTTTGGCTGGTGCTGACGATAGCGCCGCTCGGACCATTCGCGGCTCGCATCATTTCGATCGGTTTTGCCCTGTCCGTCACCTGGTTGATCAACCGCCATCTGACGTTTTCGCCTTCCAGACGCGGCATCGCGCAAGAGGGCGCACGCTATGGCGGCGTCGGCATTGCCACCAGCGTCGTCAATTATCTCGTCTATTGCGCCATCCTGTTCGCGCTGCCGACGGTGTCGCCGCTCATCGCCCTTGCGGTCGCCTCGCTGATTGCCATGGCGCTGTCCTTCCTCGGCTATTCCAAGCTGGTCTTCGATCGCTGACGGCACATCGCATTGGGATCTGCGCCAAACGAAGCGCAGCCTCATCATGACCTTGGCCGATTGGCAGAAGCCGCCGATTTCCTTATATCGCTGTCGTCGATGCATCGGCGCGAAAATCGGAATCGATTTTCGGACAGCACGATGCATGGATTCAAAAGTGTTGGAGCGTACTTTGTGCATCCAAGTGGATCGCTGCAAGTGCGCCGGAGAGCTGCCATGCCCCTGAAAGTCGCCGTCCAGATGGACCACATCTCCACCGTGTCGATTGCCGGCGACACGTCGTTTGCGCTGTCGCTGGAAGCGCAGCGGCGCGGCCACCAGCTGTTCCACTACACGCCCGACCGGCTGTCGCTGCGCGACGGCAAGGTGTTTGCCCGCATCGAGGCGATGCAGGTCCGCGACGAGAAGGGCAGCCATTATTCACTGGGCGAAGAAATCCGTACCGATCTTTCGGAGATGGACGTCATCCTTTTGCGGCAGGATCCGCCCTTCGACATGAACTACATCACCACCACGCATATCCTCGAGCGCATCCATCCGAAGACGCTGGTGGTCAACGACCCGGCCTGGGTGCGCAACAGCCCGGAAAAGATCTTCGTCACCGAATTTCCCGACCTGATGCCGGACACGCTGATCACCAAGGATCCGCTCGAAGTCGCCGCCTTCCGCAAGGAGTTTGGCGACATCATCGTCAAGCCGCTCTACGGCAATGGCGGCGCCGGCATCTTCCACCTGCACGAGGCCGACCGCAACCTCGCCTCGCTGCTCGAAATGTTCGGCCAGATGTTCCGCGAACCCTACATCGTGCAGCGCTACCTCAAGGAGGTGCGCGCCGGCGACAAACGCATCATCCTGATTGACGGCGAGCCGGTCGGCGCCATCAACCGCGTGCCGGCCGAGCACGATTCGCGCTCCAACATGCATGTCGGCGGCCGCGCCGAAAAGACCGAGCTGACAGAGCGCGAACGCGAGATCTGTGCCCGCATCGGCCCGTGGCTGAGGGAGCGCGGCTTCATCCTCGTCGGCATCGACGTCATCGGCGACTACATGACCGAGATCAACGTGACCTCACCGACCGGCATACGCGAAGTGAAGCGCTTCGGCGGCGCCGACATCGCCAGCCTGTTCTGGGATGCGGTGGAGGGCAAGCGTAACTAGTCTCGCTTCGGAGCGGCCGCGTTGCAACCCATTGGAGCCGCTGCGTTCAGCCGTTCCCCAAATGTTCTTGCCTTCGCCGGAAATCTGTGGTTGTCTCCGGTGACGCCGTTCGCGGCATGATCGCAAGGGCTTGGGGCAAGCCTGCAGCCGGGGTGAAGACATGGTGGCGCGGGTTCGCACGGTTGCTTTCCAGGGCATCGAGGCCGTGCCGGTCGACGTGCAGGTGATGATCGCGCCGGGCAAGGTCAACATGCACATCGTCGGCCTGGCCGACAAGGCTGTAGCCGAAAGCCGCGAGCGGGTGCAGGCGGCGCTGCATGCATCCGGCCTGTCGATGCCGTCGAAGAAGGTCACCGTCAATCTGGCGCCTGCCGACCTGCCCAAGGAGGGCAGCCATTACGATCTGCCGATCGCGCTCGGTTTGATGGCGGCACTCGGCGCCATTCCGGGCGACATGCTGGCCGGCTATGTCGTGCTTGGCGAATTATCGCTCGACGGCACCATTGCCGCGGTGGCCGGCGCGCTGCCGGCGGCGATCGGCGCCAATGCCGAAGGCAAGGGCCTGATCTGCCCGTTCGCCTGCGGGCCGGAAGCGGCGTGGGCCGGCAAGGATTTCGACATATTGGCGCCGCGCAGCCTGATCGCCATCGCCAATCATTTTCGCGGCACGCAGGTCCTGTCGCGGCCGGAAGCCGGCATCCATGCTTCGGCGCGCGACCTGCCCGACCTTGCCGACATCAAGGGGCAAGAGACCGCCAAGCGGGCGCTGGAGGTGGCGGCAGCCGGCGGCCACAATCTGCTGATGGTCGGTCCGCCCGGGTCCGGCAAATCGATGCTGGCGCAGCGGCTGCCGTCGATCCTGCCGCCGCTTGCGCCGAAGGAATTGCTCGAAGTCTCGATGATCGCGTCGGTGGCCGGCGAACTCGGCGAAGGAAAGCTCACCGACCGGCGGCCGTTCCGCGCGCCGCATCATTCGGCCTCGATGGCGGCGATGGTCGGCGGCGGCTTGCGCGTGCGGCCGGGCGAGGCCTCGCTTGCCCATCACGGCGTGCTGTTCCTCGACGAGTTTCCCGAATTCTCGCCGCAGGCGCTCGATGCGCTGCGCCAGCCGCTGGAGACCGGCGACTGCATGATCGCGCGCGCCAACCATCGCGTCACCTATCCGGCGCGCATCCAGCTGGTCGCGGCGATGAACCCGTGCCGCTGCGGCATGGCCGGCGAGTCAGGCTATCGCTGCCTGCGCGGCGACCGCTGCCGCACCGACTACCAGGCGCGCATTTCCGGCCCGCTGCTCGATCGCATCGATCTCAGGATCGAGGTACCGGCGGTTTCGGCCAGCGATCTGATCCGGCCGGACCGAGCGGAGAAAAGCGCGGCGGTAGCACTACGCGTCGCCCGTGCCCGTACGATCCAGCGTGAGCGTTTCGAACGGCTCGGCGCGACCTCCGCCACCACCAACGCGCATTGCTCGCCGTCGGTCATCGAGGAGATCGCCATGCCCGATGCAGCCGGCCTGTCGCTGCTTAGGGATGCCAGCGAAAAGCTCGGCTTTTCCGCGCGGGCTTACCATCGGGTGCTGAAGGTGGCGCGGACACTGGCCGATCTCGAGGCCAGCGAGACGGTCGGCCGCATCCATCTGGCCGAAGCGATTTCCTACCGCATGAGCTCGGAGCGGATGGCGCAGGCGGCGTAGGTTTCCCTCCCCCTCGAGGGGAGGGTGGCCGCGAAGAGGGGCCGGGTGGGGTCGCCGGTGATATGCTCTGCCTTTAACGTCTGCGCCATACGCGGCGTCTGCGCCATATGCGGCCGATCAAGGTGGCACCGAGTGTCAGTCGCTAAGACAATCCTCGTTCCCGTTCTTGTCGCCGGAATGGGAGTCGGCGCACTTCACGCAAGACCCCTCCCGGCCCTTCGGGCCACCCTCCCCTCAAGGGGGAGGGGGACGTCGGCGCTACCCCGTCCGCCGTCCTTGGGGTCTGTCCGTCATGCCTGCTAACCTTCGCCTCAAGCGCCCTGCTTCGCCTTCAGTTCCAGCCGCCGCGCGTGAAGGACCGGCTCGGTGTAGCCGTTGGGCTGGATGCGGCCTTTGAAGACGAGGTCGCAGGCGGCGAGGAAGGCGATGGACTTGTCGAAATCCGGCGCCATCGACCGGTAGAGCGGATCGCCTTGGTTCTGGCGGTCGACAATCGCCGCCATGCGCTTCATCGTTTCCATGACCTGGTCGGGCGTGCAGACGCCGTGATGCAGCCAGTTGGCGATGTGCTGCGAGGAAATGCGTAGCGTGGCACGGTCCTCCATCAGGCCGACGTCGTTTATATCTGGCACTTTCGAACAGCCGACGCCCTGGTCGATCCAGCGCACGACGTAGCCCAGAATGCCTTGTGCGTTGTTGTCGAGCTCCTTCTGGATGTCTTCGGGCGACCAGTTCGGCCGCACCGCGACCGGCACCGACAATATGTCATCCAGCTTCGCCTTGGGCCGGCTTTTCAGCGCCTGCTGCACGGCGTGGACATCGACCTTGTGGTAGTGCGTGGCGTGCAGGGTTGCCGCCGTCGGCGACGGCACCCAGGCGGTGTTGGCGCCGGCCTTGGGGTGCGCGATTTTCTCGACCAGCATCGCCTCCATCAGGTCGGGCATCGCCCACATGCCCTTGCCGATCTGGGCGTGGCCGGCCAGCCCGCATTCGAGCCCGGTATCGACGTTCCAGGCTTCATAGGCGGCAATCCAGGCGGCCTGCTTCATGTCGCCCTTGCGGATCATCGGGCCGGCTTCCATCGAGGTATGGATCTCGTCGCCGGTGCGGTCGAGGAAGCCGGTGTTGATAAAGACGACGCGGTCCCTGGCGGCGCGGATCGCCTCCTTGAGATTGGCGGTGGTGCGCCGCTCCTCGTCCATGATGCCCATCTTGATGGTGTTTTTCGCCATGCCGAGCAGCGCTTCGACGCGGTCGAAAATCTCGACGGCGAAGGCGACCTCTTCCGGCCCATGCATCTTGGGTTTTACGATGTACATCGAGCCGGCGCGAGAATTGGCGCGGCGCCCGTTCGGGCCAACATCGTGCAGCGCGATCAGCGCCGTAATCGCCGCATCCATGATGCCTTCCGGCACCTCGTGGCCGTCGCGGTCCGATATCGCCGGATTGGTCATGAGGTGGCCGACGTTCCTGACCAGCATCAGCGAGCGGCCGGGCACGGTCAGCGTGCCGCCATCGGGCGCGGTATAGGTGCGGTCGGCGTTGAGCCTCCGGACAAAGCTCTTGCCGGCCTTGGTGATCTCTTCCGCCAGGTCGCCCTTCATCAGGCCGAGCCAGTTGCGGTAGACCAGCACCTTATCCTCGGCATCGACGGCCGCCACCGAATCCTCGCAGTCCTGGATGGTTGTCAGCGCCGATTCCAGCACGACATCGGCAATGCCGGCCGGATCGGTGCGGCCGATCTGGTTGTTGCGGTCGATGACGATTTCGATGTGCAAGCCGTTCTTGACCAGCAGCACGGCTTCGGGGTCGGCGGCATCACCGTGATAGCCGGCAAACTGCTTGGGATCGGCAAGCGTGGTGGCGCCGCCGCCCTCGCCCAGCCGCAGCATGCCGTTGGCCACCGAAAGCCCGTTCACGCCAGCCCATTTGCCTGTCGTGAGCGGCACCGCCTCGTCGAAGAAGCTTTTCGCCCAGGCGACGACCTTGGCGCCGCGCGCCGGATTGAATTTGTTGCCTCGTTCGGCGCCGTCCGTCTCCGGGATGGCGTCGGTGCCGTAGAGCGCATCATACAGTGAGCCCCAGCGCGCATTGGCGGCATTCAGCGCATAACGCGCATTCATCACCGGCACCACCAACTGCGGCCCGGCGACCAGCGCGATTTCCGGGTCGACATTTTCGGTCGTCACGCTGAAGGCCGGCCCCTCGGGCAGGAGATAGCCGATCTCGCGGAGGAAGCTCTTGTAGGCCTCCATGTCGACGGGCGCGCCATTGTCGCGGTACCAGCGGTCGAGCTTGTCCTGCATGGCATCGCGTTTTTCGAGCAGCGCCCGGTTTTTTGGCGAGAGATCATGGACGATCGCCGAAAAACCGCTCCAGAATGCCTCCGCTTCAATGCCGGTGCCCGGCAATGCCTCGTTCACGACAAAATCATGAAGCTCGCGGGCAATCCGCAATCCGGCGATCTCGACGCGATCGGTCATCAGGGCTTCTCCAGACGAAAGGCTAGGCCGGGCCTTTGGCATGTCGCGGTTGCAGGGTCAATTCGGCATAGGTGAAGGTAGGGCGTTTTCGCCGTTGCAGGAGCTGCCAATCTCCCCACTTGTGGGGGAGATGCCCGGCAGGGCAGAGGGGGGCGTGAAGGATCGCCGACCTTGCCATTTACGACCAGCCGCAAGTCTGAGGTGTTACCGCGAAAGACTGAGACGTTGGCGGGACAGCGCCCCCCTCTGTCCTGCCGGACATCTCCCCCTCGAGGGGGGAGATCGGCTAATCACACCGCAATCCTTGGCCTGCCCGACGCGACCGCCACGACATGTGCCTCGATGAACATGCGCTGGCCCTCGACGGTGGAGACGCGGAACTCGCTGGCGATTTCGATCTCGGCGCTGTCGGTGCCGGCGTCCTTCGCCCGCCCGGCGGCGATAGCGCGCACATCTTTCTCCGCCGCGGCGATCGCCGCCGCCTCGTCGTTGAAATCACGCACGCTTTCGCCCGAGGCGACGCGGAACAGCCCTTCCTTGGGCTGGCTGACCCGCGCCTCTGCCGAAACCCGGACCTGGCCGACGACGGCGCCGAGCGCATTGGCCACGTCGGTATCCTCCGGCACCACGCAGTCATTGCCGACCAGCTCGGCCAGGCCGGCATAATGCAGCGGCGCCGAGGCGCCGAGGCCGATGACCGGACGGTCGAGCGCGACGCTGAGCCGGGCGATGCCGGGATGCGCGTCGACGGCGCGCTGGACCAGGGCGTGGGCGACGGTCGCCGCGCCATCCAGCCCATCCTCCGCAAAGGCGGTTTCGAGGATGACTTCCGCCGACAGGCGGGTCAGCGTGGTCAGCACCCGTTCCGAGATCGCCTCCGGCGAGGCGGCGATGAACTGGCCGCGGCCGTCGCGCCTGCGCGCGAACAGCTCGGCACCCAGACGCGCCGCGGCCGGATCCCAATTGGACTGCCTGCCCAGCACATGGGCGGCATCCGACGGCGTGAAGCCGGCGACATGCACCAGCCCGCGCGACACCAGCCGGTTCAAGGTGGCGTTCTGGGCATTCGAGGTCAGCAATCTGTCGAGAGCCTGCGGCACGGCGCCGATCAGCTCGTAAAGCTTGGCTTCAGCACCGGTCAGCCCCGCGGCGAGCCGCTCCGGCACCCCGGTCCTGACCGCCAGCCGGCCATCCATGCGGCCGGGATTGGGTGCGCGCAGCTGGCGTTCCAGTTCTGATGTGACGGCCTCGCCATGCACCATGCCGGCCAGCGCCAGCGGCACCAGGCGGCGCGGCCCGAGCAGGATTTTCGGGCTGAGCGCGCCGTCCTCCAGCGCCACTTCGGAATCGCCGCCGAGGCCAAAAGTGCGCATGGCAACGGCCTCGACCATGGTGCGGAAGCCGCCGACGGTGGCGCCTTCCGGATCGAGCCTCGGCCGGCCCTTGTCCAACACCGCGACGTCGGTGGTGGTGCCGCCGATATCGGAGACCACGGCATTGTCGAGGCCGGTCATGTGGCGGGCGCCGACAAGGCTGGCGGCCGGGCCGGACAGGATGGTCTCGATCGGCCGCTGGCGGGCGAAGGCGGCCGAGACCAGAGCGCCGTCGCCGCGCACCACCATCAGGGGGGCGGCGATCTTGCGCGCGGCCAAAAAACCTTCGGTTGCCGCGACCAACCGGTCGATCATCGAGATCAGCCGGGCGTTGAGCAATGTCGTCAGTGCCCGGCGCGGGCCGCCGAGCTTGGCCGACAGCTCGTGGCTGGCGGTGACCGGCAGGCCGGTCCTGTCGCGGATCAGGTCGCGGGCGGCAAGCTCATGCGCCGGATTGCGGGTGGCGAAATAGGCGCAGACGGCAAAGCCGGACACCGATTTTTCCAGTTCCGGCAAAGCTGCCTCCAGCCCGGACAGATCGAGTTTTGCCGCATTGCCATGGACATCGTGGCCGCCGGGGCAGAACACCACCGGATCGGTGCCGAGCGCCGCCTTCAGCCCGTCGCGGGCCAGATCGCCTTCGGCAAAGCCGATCATCACCAACGCGACGCGCCCGCCCTGGCCCTCGACCAGCGCATTGGTGGCAAGCGTCGTCGACATCGACACCAGCTTGATCGCCGCCGGGTCGGTGCCGGCTTTTTGCAGCACCGCATCGACCGCGCCCGATATGCCGACCGCCAGGTCGTGACGGGTGGTCAGCGCCTTGGCCTTGGCCAGCACTTTTCCGCCGGGGCCGCCGGCTTCAGACCACAACACGGCGTCGGTGTAGGTGCCGCCGGTGTCTATGCCGAGGAACAGGGGGGAGGGTTTGAGCTTGGCGGTCATTGGCGGGTCCGGAGAATTCGTCTCCGCCCCTTAGCGGATACCGGTCGATCGATAAAGCCGTGATGGCTGGGCCAAGATGGGAGTTCGATCTCCCCCCTCGTGGGGGAGATGGCCGGCAGGCCAGAGGGGGGCGCTGTCCCGCCGGCCTTGCCGTGGTTACAAGCCGCTCCGGCCGGTCATTCAGACGCACGCCCCAGGCCAGCCGCAATCACAACATGCTGGCAGACGTTGTCGATGTCGCGCACGATGTCGTCGTTCCAGAAACGCAGGACGGTCCAGCCGTCCTGTTCCAGGCGCACTGTCCTTGCTTCGTCTCTGGCAACAGCATCGGCTTCGGTATGCTGGGAGCCGTCGACTTCGACGACAAGTTTCTTGTCCGGGCAAGCGAAGTCGACGATGTAACCTGCGATTGGGAATTGACGCCGGAAGCCAAGTCCCATCAGCCGGTGCGCGCGAAGCTCGTTCCAGAGCTTCAATTCAGCTGATGTCATGACCTTACGCATCGATCTGGCGTTTGCACGATGTTTTGGAGGCAGTGGCGTGTGAGGCATTGTTTGTGAAATTTGCGCTCTACGGCGCCCCCCTCTGTCCTGCCGGACATCTCCCCCACGAGGGGGGAGATTGGCGGTTCGACCACCTACCCGACAAACCCCACCTTCTTGTGCGTCCCATCACAAAACGGCTTGTTGGCGGAATGGCCGCAGCGGCAGAGGAAGGTGCGCTGCGTGCGATCGAGCGTGTGGCCGGTGCCGGTGACGATTTCGAGATTGCCCTCGAGCTTGAGCGGACCGTTGGTGGTCGGCGTCACCGTCAGCGGACCATTCCGCACCTCCAGCGCCGGCGTGTCCTTCAGCGCCGGTTCGCCCGTGGCGGCAAAGCCAGCCTTGGTGTGGGCGCTGTCGCAGAACGGCTTGTTTTCCGAAGCGCCGCAGCGGCACAGCGTGGCGCGAAAAAACGTCTCGCCGCCCAGCACGATCTCGGCATGCAGGGCCAGCGGGCCGTTTTCCCGGATGCGCACGGTGTTGACCGCCGGCGGCTGTTCCTGCGGCCCGCCATCCTTGCGAACATAGGTGATGGCGCCCGACGGGCAGTTTTCGGCGAGCGCCACGACCTTTTCGACGCTGGCTGCCTCCGGGTGGATCCACTGGCCGGGCGCGTTGGGCTCGAAGACATGCGGATCGCCCAGCACGCAATTGCGCGAATGGATGCAGTGGCGGCCGGAAAAGCCGATATCGATCTTCTCGCTTTCGACCCTGCCGGCCATGGGTGCCCTTCCTTAGTTCAAGCGTCACGCTATGGCGGCGACCCGGACGGCGTCAAGGGCGGCCGATCTCCCCCCTCGTGGGGGAGATGTCCGGCAGGACAGAGGGGGGCGCGAAGGAACTCTAGCTTCACGAACTCTTTGAGCACCTACCTCGGGAATTCGCGTTTTTTTGCTCGCTGCACCACATTTTGTTCTTGCTTTGTGCCGGCAGCTATGCTAATAATTTGGGTATGGTGGTGATTTGCATCGACGACCCGCCCGCCGAGGCGGGTTTTTTGTTTCAGCTTTGAAATTCCGGCGTTGCCGGCCTGACGTTGGCGGGACGCCCCTGCCCGCTTTGCGCTGGCTTCTCTCCGCAAGAATGGAGCAATCGCCTATGAAGTCCCCCTCATCCGGCCGCGGAGCCTGTCCTCGGGCTTGCCGGAGGCAAGACCCGTTGGGCGGCCACCTTCTTCCCGCCGGGGAGAAGAGCCTGGCGCCAGCGCAGGCGACCTCCTCTCCCTCGGGGAGAGGTCGGATTGCTCCGAATTGCCCTTCGCAATTCGGTCGGCAATCCGGGTGAGGGCGCACTTGCCCATACGCGATTGCCCCCCAACAAGAGGGAGACAGGCAACTCACGGAACCAGATCGATTTCCTCGGTCTCGCCGCCGCTGCAGGTGTAGCAGCAATCGTCACATTTTTCCTTGTTGGCGGGGCCGACGCCCCAGTAGGTGCTGTCGTCGCCATCGACCCAGGCGCCGTAGCAGATCGATTCGCCGTCATTGCAGGACAGCGGGATCGACTTGGTCTCGCCGTCGTTGAGATAATAATCCTGATTGTTGCCCGGCCAGACATAGTCGCGATCCTGGCTGTAGAGCTCGACGCGCATGGCGTTGGGATGGCTGTTCTTGATCTCGAAAGTGACATCGCCGGCGTGCGCCGCTGGCGCAAACAATCCGACGATGAACAGCGCAGCGGCAACGCGGCGCGCGAAAGCGTAAGACAACATGATGATTCCCCCCGGAATGAAACGGCCTGCTCGGCCGCGCGGGGGAACATGGCATGGCGGGTTGAAGGGTGGAAGAGGTGATTGCGGCATTTGCGTCGCAAGACGCGCGAGGCTGCCAAGGAAGACCCCTCTCCGGTTTGCTTCGCAAACCACCTCTCCCCACTTCGTGGGGCGAGGAAACCGCCAATCGCCGAAGCCTCACAAGACCTGGGTTCCTCGCCCCCACATGGTGGGGGAGAGGTGGCCGCGAAGCTGCCGGAGAGGGGCGGTCCGACGGGCTCAACGATCGGGCTTCAGCAGGGTCCATATCCAGCCGATGAATGTGAGCACCAGGAAGGGATATCCGGCAGCGGGCAGCGGCGCCGAGGTCGGCAGCAAAGGGGTGCCCCAGAGGATCAGGCCCACTGAGACGACGAACAGCACAGCCGCCACGACAGCGGTGAGCCGCATCCACAGGGCGAAGGTTTTCGGCGCGCTGACCATGACCAGCGCCGCCGCCCAGAGCGAGATACCGCCGACATAGGAGGGCACGCTGGCCTCAAGCCCCGCCGCATTGCCGGCGAGCAGCAGGCTCTCGCCGGCGAGAAAGGTCAGAAATCCGGCCGCCACGCAGTCATTGCCCAGCCGCTGATATTTCATCGTCAGCAGCGCGGTTGCTACCACCAGTGCGACGCCGTCGATCGTCCAGAGTGTTTCGCGAAGGGACGCGCTCTCGACGAAGGTGCCGACGAGGCCCATCGCGCCGCCGATGGCAAGGCCGATCGCGGCGATCGTGTCGGAGATAGCAGGGCTGGCGGGACGCATCGGGACCTCCCTTCCAAGCTCAAGGATACTTCAAGACGGGACCTTCTCCAATGGCGGCCCGCTGCCTAAAGCGAAGGGCATTGGCCGGCGCATATTTAATCGCATCGGGAGGCGGTTCGGTCAGCTCGAAATTGGGAACAGCCCGGCCACGGGGGAAATGGGCGTAACCCCGTTCAATCCCCCATCTTCAGCGCCTGGATAAACGCCTCCTGCGGGATGTCCACCTTGCCGAACTGCCTCATCCGCTTCTTGCCCTCTTTTTGCTTGTCGAGCAGCTTGCGCTTGCGCGAGACGTCGCCGCCGTAGCATTTGGCCGTGACATCCTTGCGCAGCGCCGAGATGGTTTCGCGCGCGATGACCTTGCCGCCGATCGCCGCCTGGATCGGGATCTTGAACAGATGGTTCGGGATCAGTTCCTTCAGCTTCTCGCACATCTGGCGGCCGCGCTTTTCCGCCGCCGTGCGGTGGACCAGCATCGACAGCGCGTCGACCGGCTCCTCATTGACCAGGATCGACATTTTCACCAGGTCGCCTTCCTTGTAGTCGGTCAAATGATAGTCGAAGGAGGCGTAGCCCTTGGAGATCGACTTCAGACGATCGTAGAAGTCGAAGACCACCTCGTTGAGCGGCAAATCGTATATCAGCATGGCGCGCTTGCCGACATAGGACAGGTCGGCCTGGATGCCGCGCCGGTCCTGGCATAGCTTCAGGATGCCGCCGAGATAGTCGTCGGGGGTGAGGATGGTGGCGCGGATCCATGGCTCCTCGATGGCGGAGATCTTGACCACGTCGGGCATGTCGGCCGGGTTGTGGAGTTCCTTGACCGTGCCGTCGTTCAACAGCAGGCGGTAGACGACGCTGGGCGCGGTGGCGATGAGGTCGAGGTTGAACTCGCGCTCCAGCCGCTCCTGGATGATTTCGAGATGAAGCAAGCCGAGGAAGCCGCAGCGATAACCGAAGCCGAGCGCGGCGCTGGTTTCCATTTCAAAGGAGAAGGACGCGTCGTTGAGGCGCAGTTTGCCGACGGCGGCGCGCAGGTCTTCGAAATCGGCGGCGTCGACGGGGAACAGGCCGCAGAACACCACCGGCTGCGCCGGCTTAAAGCCGGGCAGGGCTTGTGCCGTCTGGCGCTTGTCCTCGGTGATGGTGTCGCCGACGCGCGTGTCGGCCACTTCCTTGATCGAGCCGGTGAAGAAGCCGAACTCGCCAGGGCCGAGCTCGTCGACATTGATGCGGGCGGGCGTGAAGACGCCGGTGCGCTCGACCAGATGTTTGGCGCCGGTGCCCATCATGCGGATGGTCTGGCCCTTCTTCAGCACGCCGTCGATGATGCGGACCAGCACGATGACGCCGAGATAGGCGTCGTACCAGGAGTCGACCAGCATCGCCTTCAATGGAGCCGTGATGTCGCCCTCGCGCGGCGGCGGCAGATCGTTGACGATCGCCTCGAGCACATCGGGAATGCCTAGCCCGGTCTTGGCCGAGATCAGCACGGCGTTGGAGGCGTCGATACCGATCACCTCCTCGACCTGCTCGCGGATGCGCTCGGGCTCGGCGGCGGGCAGGTCGACCTTGTTCAGCACCACGACGATCTCGTGGTTGTTGTCGATGGCCTGGTAGACATTGGCCAGCGTCTGCGCCTCGACCCCTTGCGAGGCATCGACGACCAGCAGCGAGCCCTCGCAGGCGGCAAGCGAGCGCGACACTTCATAAGCGAAGTCGACATGACCGGGCGTGTCGATCAGGTTGAGGATATAATCCTCGCCATTGTTGGCGCGGTATTTCAGCCGCACCGTCTGCGCCTTGATGGTGATGCCGCGCTCGCGCTCGATGTCCATCGAGTCCAGCACCTGCTCCTTCATGTCGCGCAGCTCCAGCCCGCCGGTCGACTGGATCAGCCGGTCGGCAAGCGTGGATTTGCCATGGTCGATATGGGCAACGATGGAGAAGTTGCGGATGTTCTTGATCGGCGTGGTCATGCGGCGCGCTTTAGCAGGGGCACGGTACATCGGCAAGCGGCGGGGCGCGGACGGGGCGGCGGGGCGGCAAAGTCGTTAAACTTTGATCCATGAGATTAGAGCATAGTTTGCGCCCGGCGTGATAGCCCCACTTGCCTATCGCCGTTTGGGGGGTCGGAATGCCGCTGTCAGCACGCAAATTTCTCAAATCGGTGAGCGGCTCGTTCGCGCCAATGCTCGCCATCTTGCTTATGCCGATGGTTGCCGCATTGGGTTTTTCCATCGACTATACCTCGGCGGTTTCAACCAGGGCCTCGATGCAGAATGCGCTCGATGCAGCATCGCTGTCGATCACGACGCTGGAGACGACCACGACGTTGGCGGACCGCCAGGTGAAGCTGCAGGAGGCATACCTGGCCAATGGCGGGCAAGGCACGGCCAAGCTCGACAGCTTCGTCGTCGCCACCGACGGCGCTGCCAGCATCAAGGCTTCGGCTGGCTTCGCCATGCCGACGAGTTTCATGCAGATCGTCAAGATCAACACGGTGCAGGTCGGCGTTGCGTCGGCGGTGAGAAAGCGGCCGGCACTGATCGAGGCGACGTTCAAGATCGACAAGGTCTCGGGCTGGTGGGACAAGACGATGACGCTCTACGGCACCAAATTCGGTGAGACGAATGCCAATAAGCTGATGAAGATCGTCTACGTACATAACAAGTTTGGCGATCCGAAGGGCTACGGAACAACCTCTGCATACACGATCAACGGGACAACGGAGACGCTGGTCCAGAGCCAAGTATGCACGACCATCACGGTGTACAGCTTCTACGGCCTGCCCACCACCACGATCGTCCAGACCGACTCCATCGGCCGGAAATACGCGACCACCTGCGTCAATACCGGCGCCGGCGCGGTGGTCAATGTGACTGACATGGATAACCTCTATCTGGAGATGAAGATACCGAATCCCAATCCTGGTCTTGATTTCAGATTTGGTCCTGGTCTTGGCGGCGGCTATCTGCAATCAGGCACGAAAGAAACCCTGCGATCAGACGACAAGGCCACGTCCGACCGGCTGTTCATCGACAAGATCAAGACGCCAGCCAATACGATCGTGGACATCTTTACGGCCGTGCCGTGCGGCATCACCGGCAGCCAAGCGTGGGAAGATGGCGGATCACTTACCAACAACACCGTAGGTGACGCCGATTTTTCCTATTTTGTGACCGGCAAATGCGCCTTCAACAAGCGGCCTTCGGAGACCGTGCTTACGCAATAGCCGGGCCAAGTGCCGATCTCCCCCGTGTGGGGGAGATGGCCGGCAGGCCAGAGGGGGGCGCTGTCCCGCGGCTCTCGTAATTTGCAAATCTGGCAACCTCCAATCCGCTTGGCCCATCCTAGCATCGAGTTGGCGTTACTCGGCGTCCGCGTAGGATGACGCTCGGTGGCGCCCCCCTCTGTCCTGCCGGACATCTCCCCCACAAGGGGGGAGATCGGATGTCGCCTCGGCTCTCGCCAATCCCTAAGACGAAAAACTTGGACTTCTCCTCAATCACGAAGCGGTGATGCTGTAACGAACCGTGCGTCGGCGGCGAAGTGTGGACATGGAACCGCACAAGAGGACAGCGATGACCGGATCGAAACGCAGCACGGCCCTTGTCGGGCTCTCCCTAGCATTTTTTTCGGCGACTTTGTTTTCGGCAATCGGGTTTTCGGCAACCAGCGTGGCTGCCGGCCAGACGCTGACCGTCGTCGAGTTGTTCACCAGCCAGGGCTGTTCGTCCTGTCCGCCGGCCAACGCCAATCTGATCAAGGTCAAGGACCAGCCCGGCGTGCTGGCGCTGTCCTTCAACGTCACCTACTGGGACTATCTCGGCTGGAAGGACACATTCGGCAAAGAAGAATTCACGCAGCGCCAGGTCAGTTACGAGCCGTCGCTCGGCCGTTCCGGCCCGTTCACGCCGCAAGTGGTGGTCAACGGCAAGGCCGATGCGGTCGGCGCCAGGCCGGGCGAGATCGAGCAGCTGATTTCGAGTGGCGGCCACGCCGACGGACCTTCGTTGTCGCTCGCCGGCGGGAAGGTCAGCATTGGCGCCGGTCCGGTGCCCGGCGGCAGGGCCGATGTCTGGCTGGTTCACTACCGGCAAGGCGTCGTCGAGGTGCCGGTGGCGCGCGGCGAAAACACCGGGCGCACGCTGCCGCACGCCAATGTCGTGCATTCGCTGACCAGGCTGGGCAGTTGGACCGGCGACGCCACCGCGCTGCCGTTGCCGGCCGCTGCAAGCGGCCTCAGCACCGCGGTGCTGGTCCAGGTGCCGGGCGGCGGGCCGATCCTCGGTGCCGCTGCGAATTAGAACCCGTTCCGAATTTGCGCAACGCCGCAGCGGCGCCGCCGCATGCGATCAACCCTGCCATAACCCAAGGAGACCACCATGACCAATCACCTGACCCTGGCGGCACTCGCCCTCGCACTTTGCTCGACGGCGCTGTTCGCCGGAGGCGCGGCGCGGGCCGAAGATGCGATGAAGCCGGCGATGGCGATAAACGCCATGAAGCCGGCAACCGATGCCATGAAGCCGGCCGGCGCCATGGCGCCTGATGCAATGGCCACAACTGCGGTGAAGGCGGGCGATCCGATGAAGGCCGACTGCATGGACAAGGCCGCCGCCGAGACGGACGCCATGAAGAAGGCAGAGGCGACCAAGGCCTGCGATGCCATGGCTCCGGCCAAATAGGCGATGCGCACAGCAATGTGAGAGCCCGGCGGATCTATCCGTCGTATAATCCACACCAGCATCATGGGAGATCAGACATGACCGGCGCCCTGAAACGATCGTCGATTTTCGCAAAAACAGCACTTGCCGCGCTCATCCTCACGGCCGCCGCTGCCGTGTTCTGGCAGACGCCGGCAGTCTCGGCCGAAGACGCGGTGGTGATCCCGCCGCCGGCAATGGACGAGAAGGCCACCGCCGGGACCGAAAAGGCGGTCTTCGCCGGCGGCTGCTTCTGGGGCGTCCAAGGCGTGTTCCAGCACGTCAACGGCGTAACCAGCGCGGTCTCCGGCTATGCCGGCGGCGACAAGGACACGGCCGTCTATGAAATGGTCGGCACCAGCCGGACAGGCCACGCCGAATCCGTCGAGATCACCTACGAGCCATCCAAAGTCAGCTATGGCCAGCTGCTGCAGGTGTATTTCTCGGTGGCGCACAATCCGACGCAGCTGAACTACCAGGGGCCGGACAGCGGCACCCAGTACCGCTCGACGATTTTTGCCGAAAACGACACGCAGAAAAAGATCGCCGAAAGCTACATCGCCCAGCTCGACAGGGCCAAGGTGTTTGCAAAGCCGATCGTGACGACGCTGGAGACCGGCAAGACCTTCTATCCGGCCGAGGACTATCACCAGGACTTCCTGACGCTCAACCCGACCTATCCCTATATCGTCTACAATGATCTGCCCAAGGTCGAGAATCTGAAGCGGCTGTTCCCCAACCTCTACAGCGAAAAGCCGGTGCTGGTGCTGGCCGCCAACAAGAGCTGAGCTTTTGGGGCCTGCCTAAACTGGAAGCGTCGGCGGGACAGCGCCCCCCTCTGGCTGCCGGACATCTCCCCCGCAAGGGGGGAGATTGGCTATCACCTCGACCTTCACCAAATCTCCAACGTTCAGGACGAGCGGAGCGCTGAAACTGCTAATCTCCCCCCTTGCGGGGGAGATGGCCGGCAGGCCAGAGGGGGGCGCGAAGGATCGCCGACGCCTCTGCGCAAACGACCTAAACCCCCTTTTTCCAGGGCAGGCTCCAGCGCACTTTCTCCAGCGTCGCCTTTGCCTCGGCCGAGTCCGGGTCGGGCTCTGTCTCACGATAATGCGCCGAGCCCTCAGGCGGGTAGGCAAGTGTGTTGTTGAACGCGAATTTGTCGATCTGGCTGAAGTCGGGGAAAGGCAGGTTTTCCGTCTCGCGCCAATCGCTGACCCTTTTCTCCGCGGCGATGCGTTTTTCGTCGTCGATCGGAAGGTCGGTGGCTCTGTATTCCAGCGATGAGGGGAAGGCGAACTGCGCGCCGGCATCATCCATGATGTTGATCATGGACAACAGGATGTCCTCGCGGATGGCTTGGAACTCGGCCACGTCGGCGGTTTTGACGTAGGTGAACACGTCGATGTCGAGCGAATAGGCGCCGAAGCCGGCAAAGCGCACGCGGCACGGCTCGTCGACGACGCGCGGATGGGCGATCAGCAGCTTGCGCAGCTCGGCCAGGACGTAACGCAGCTGATCGGGCGTGGTCTCGTAGCGCAGCTGCAGCGTCGTCGCGAACCGGGTGCGGTCGCGATGCGCGTAGTTCTCGATCTGCATACCGGCGAAATCCGAATTCGGCACCGAGATGATCGTGCGGTCGAGCGACCGGATGCGTGTCGAGCGCATGCCGATATGCTCGATCGTGCCGGACTGGTCGCCGAACTTGCAGAAGTCGCCGACGCTGACCGGCCGATCGGCATAGAGCGTCAGGCCGGAGAGGAAGTTCTGCAGCGTCGGCTGCGCCGCCAGCGCCACCGCCAGACCGCCGATGCCGAGACCGGCAATGACGCCTTCGTAGGGGATGGCGAGCACTTCGGCCAACAGCAGGAAGGCGACGACCAGCACGGCGACGCGCGCGACGCCGGTGGACAGCGAAATCAGCGTGTCGTGGTAGCCGGGCACTTGCCACAGTCCACGATAGTGTTCGGCGACCTTGCCGATCAGGTGCCAGACCACCGGCACGGCACCGATCACGATCAGGCTCCAGGCGATTGCCTTGACCGGGGCGGCGACCACTTGCGGCAGGCCGAGCGGGCGCAGCGTCAACAGCAGGAAGAAGCCAAGCACGATCGAGCGCACCGCCCATTCGACGATGCGGAAGAAGGCCGAGCTGTCCGTCCTTCGCACAAACAAGGAAATCAGCGCATTGGCGATGAAGCCGAAGACGATGCCGGCCACTGCGGCAAGGCCGAGCATCCACCACTGCCAGTGCTCCATCGGTCCGGCGCGGGTGAGCAGGCCGGGGCTGATCTCGCGGGCGAGGCCACGGGCGATGAAGAACGGGTCGGTGCTGGCGAAGGCAGCGAACTCCGGCGCCACCGGCACGTCTTCCACGTCGGCGTAGAGCGCGCGGATGTGGGCGAGCGTCTCGGGCGTGAACTGCCAGATCTTGCCCTTCTCGGTCTCGACAGGGCCGATGACGATGTTGCCGGCGGGATGCTCGAAATAGATGAAGGGGGTGTTGCTCTTCGGGTCGTCGGGGATCTCCTGCCAGTAGACATAGCCGATGCGGTCGATGACCTTTTTGAGATAGCGCTCGAGCAGGAACGCCTCGTCGCCGCGCACCGCCTGACTGTAGTTGCGCAGGTCGAGCGCCGCCTGTGCCGGATCGCCGGCCTCGGTGAGGCCGCTCAACAGTACCTTGAACGTATCGCGTGGCGAGGCGAGCCTGCTCGGATCGTCCACCATGTCGACGGCTTCGCCACGCGCTTCCTGGAATTCGGCGAGCTTGGCCTGAAGCTGGCCAAGTGGCGGCCCGACGATAAACCACTCCCCATTCTTGCGGCGAAAGGTGAGATCGAAGGAAACCCTGGTGCCATATTGCGGGAGCGTCGCCGTCACCTCGTCGCCGGCAATCGTATCATGCGGCAGGCTCCACAGGCGGAACGTCGCGTTGTCGATGACGGTGAACAGGAGCTTGGTGTAATCGGGCATGTTGAGGCCGCCGCGGTCGGCCTCGGTGACGTCGACGAGGCCCGCTGCCAGACCGGCAAGACCCATGCCGCCGCCGGTCGCGCGCGGCACGTTGTCGGCGCCGCTCTCGTTCATCGTCTGCAGGAACGAGCGCATGGTGCTCATCGGGCTCGACTGGTCGACACGGACGTCCTCGACGGCGCTGACGCGCACGCCTGTCCACCATTCGGCGGTGGCGACATCGAAACGGCCCATGAAGCTTTCGCCGTCAGGCGACTGGACGAAGGTGAAGGCGCCCTGGCGGTCGCCTTCGAACCAGTGGCCGACAAGCTTGTCGCCTTCGGCCTTCGCCTCGATACGGCCGCTGTAAAGCGGGTAGACGCCCTTTACGTCGGCGCCGGTCTGCTCGAACTTGATCTGGGCGCCGCCGCCGCGCCATTTCGTGTCCCACACGCCGGTCCAGCTGGCCGCGTCCTGCGCATGCGCCTGCGGCATGGCCGGCAGCAGGCCTGCAAGCGCGAGTGCGCCGACCAGCGCGACCGTCCGGATCAGCATCAGCAACAGCCGATCCTGTCTCGCCGCAAAAAAGGGGGTCATTCTGTTGCCCTTCTTCTGCCGGCGATTCTGCTGGGCCGGCCAGAGAAGGTTATTCCGCTTGAAGATGAATATTCTGTTTCGGCCGGCGCCGGCGAAGCCGGTCAGTCATAGGTCAGATCCGTCGCCTTGCCGCCGAACACGCGGTAGGCAAAGAACGAATAGAAGATGATGATCGGCAGCACGACGACTGTCCCGACCAGGATGACGGCCAGGCTTTCGGGTGCCGAAGCAGCCTGCCAGATGGTCAGCCGGTCGGGCACGACGAAGGGGTAGAACGACCAGGCGAGCCCGGCAAAGCCAAGCGTGAAGATCGCGGCCAATGTCAGGAACGGGAGCAGCGCGTGGCGATCGTCGGGCTTCGGCAGATGAAAGGTCTGGCGCCACAGCCACAGGAACAGCACTGCCGACAGGATCGGCAACGGCGACAAATAGAGCATGGCCGGCCAGACGAACCATTTGTCGAAGATGCGCGCGCTGGCAAAGGGCGTGGCCAGTGATACTGCAACCATGCCGAGTGCGGTCAGCACCAGTGCCGTGCGCAGCCACAGCACCGCTTTCTTCTGCAAGTCGCCTTCCGTCTTGTAGATGACCCAGGCCGCGCCCATCGCCGCGTAGGCGGCGGCAAGGCAGAGCGCCACCAGCGCCCCGAAAGCCATGCCGCCAGGGCCGACGTCCGCATATAGCCCTGCGCCAGCGACGCGATGACCGAACCGAGGAAGAAGATGCGGTTCCAGCGGTGCTTCCTGCCGGCCGGCACCTTGGCGCGGAAATCGAAGGCGACGCCGCGCAGGATCAAGCCGACCAGCAGCACGAAAACCGGAATGTAGAGCGCGGTCAGGATGGTGCCGTGCGCCAATGGGAAGGCGACCAGCAGCAGGCCGACCGCCAGCACCAGCCAGGTCTCGTTGGCGTCCCAGAACGGGCCGATGGCGGCGATCATCGTATCCTGTTCGGTGTCTTCGGCTGCGGCGAACAGGATGCCGATGCCGAGATCGAAGCCGTCGAGGATGACGTAGATCAGGATGGCTAGGCCCATCAGGCCGGCGAAGATCAGAGGCAACAGGGTCGGCCAGTCGAAGCTCATGATGTTTCTCCCGGTTGCGCAACCGGCTGCGACAGCGGCCTGTTCATGACGCCCGGCAGCGGCGAGGTGTCACCATCCTTCGCCGCCTTCAATGCCAGATGCACCAACACGCCGAGATAGGCGATCAGCAGCAGCACGTAGAGGATGAGATAGACCGCGAGCGACAGCGCGACATGGCTGCCGGCGACCGGGCCGACAGCATCGGCGGTACGCAGCACGCCGGTGACCAGCCAGGGCTGGCGGCCGATCTCGGTGGTGTACCAGCCGGCCAGCGTCGCCAGCCAGCCGGACAGCGCCATCGGCACCATGACCAGCGCCAGCGGCTTAGGCAGGCTGTGGCGGCGCTTGAGGAAGAAGGCCGCCGACCAGGAGACGGCGAGCATCAACAGGCCGGTGCCGACCATGATGCGAAAGCCCCAGAACACCGGAAACACCGGAGGATGGTTGCCGGCATAATCGTTCAGCCCCGGTACGATGCCGCCGGCGCTGTGCCTGAGGATGAGGCTGGCGCCGTCGGGAATGGTGAGCTCGAACCTGTTCTCCTTGGCCGCTTCGTCGGGAAGCGCAAACAGCACCAGCGGCACGTTGGGACCGGTGTTCCAGTTGGCCTCCATGGCGGCGATCTTCTGCGGCTGATGTTCAAGCGTGTTGAGGCCGTGCTGGTCGCCGGCAAAGATCTGGATCGGGATCAGGATCGCGGCGGCGAAGACACCGGTGCGCAGCGCCTTCCACATCGATTCCGAGCGATCGCCGTAGAGATAGCGCAGCGCCGACAGGCCAGCGATCAGGAACGAGACGGTCAGCCCCGAAGCAAGCAGCATATGAACGAGCCGGTAGGGCATGGACGGATTGAAGACAACGGCCCACCAGTCGGTGGCGTGCGCAACACCATCGCGAATTTCGAAGCCGGCCGGCGTCTGCATCCACGAATTGAGGGCGATGATCCAGAAGGCGGACAGAGTGGTGCCGCCGGCTACCAGCACCGTCGCCAGCGTGTGGACGCGGTTTGAGACGCGGCGGAAGCCGAACAGCATGATGCCGAGGAACGCCGCCTCGAGGAAAAAGGCCGTCAGGATCTCGTAAGCCAGCAGCGGGCCGGCGATGTTGCCGACCGTCTCCATATAGCCCGGCCAGTTGGTGCCGAACTGAAAACTCATGGTGACGCCGGAAACCACGCCCATGGCGAAGGACAGCGCGAATACCTTAACCCAGGTGAAATAAGCGCGCATCCAGGCGGAGTCGCCTGTCGCGTTGTAGCGGAGCTTGAAGAACAGCAGCACCCAGCCGAGCGCGATGGTGATCGCCGGGAACAGGATGTGGAACGAGATGTTCGCGCCGAACTGTATGCGCGACAGGATGAGCGGGTCCATGGCGGCTCCAGCTGCTGCTTGTTTGTACAAGGATAGGCTTCATGCGCCGGGCGGTCAAAGCGGCGTCCCGCCGCGAGGCGGAACGCCGCAGTGCCGGTTAATCTGCTTTTGCGTGGAATTTTGCTGGACGACCAGGCGGGTGTTGCCTATTCCGGCGAACCTCGATGTCCAGAACTGTCAGGAGCGCCATTGACATCCGGATTTGCGCACCGACATTCAGCGGATTAAATCAACAACTCTGTTTCAAGCAGCCGTTTTCAGCCATGCAGCCGATCATCTCGATTTCCGGGGTCACGAAGACCTACGCCACCGGCTTCAAGGCGTTGAAGGAGATCAATCTCGATATCGTGCGCGGCGAGATATTTGCGCTGCTGGGGCCGAACGGCGCCGGCAAGACGACGCTGATCTCGATCGTCTGCGGCATCGTCAACCGCTCGTCGGGCACCGTCACGGTCGACGGCCATGACATCAACCGCGACTACCGCGCTGCGCGCGGCCTGATCGGGCTGGTGCCGCAGGAACTGACCATCGATGCCTTCGAGAGCGTGTGGGCGACGGTCAATTACAGCCGCGGCCTGTTCGGCAAGCCGGCGGACAAGGCGTTCGTCGAAAAAGTGCTGCGCGACCTGTCGCTCTGGGACAAGAAGGACGCCAAGGCGATCACGCTGTCCGGCGGCATGAAACGCCGGCTGATGATCGCCAAGGCGTTGTCGCACGAGCCGCGAATCCTGTTCCTCGACGAACCGACCGCCGGCGTCGATGTCGAGCTGCGCCAGGACATGTGGGCGATGGTGCGCCGGCTGCGCGAAGACGGCGTCACCATCATCCTGACCACGCACTACATCGAAGAAGCCGAGGCGATGGCCGATCGCGTCGGCGTCATCAACCGCGGCGAGATCGTGCTGGTCGAGGACAAGGCCGAGCTGATGCGCAAGCTTGGCCGCAAACGGCTTGTGCTGGAACTGCGCAGCCCGTTGGCCACCGTTCCCGATGCTTTTTCGCACTACGCGCTGGAGCTTTCGCCCGATGGCGGGCAGCTGACCTATACCTATGACAACCAGAGCGAACGGCCGGGCGTCGCCTCGCTGATCCGCGAGCTCGAGGCGGCCGGCATCCAGTTCCGCGACATCGATACGGAAAACAGCTCGCTCGAGGAGATCTTCGTCAATCTGGTGAGGAAACAGGCATGAACCCGCGCGTGGCCATGAACCTTCATGCGGTATGGGCGATCTATCGGGTGGAGATGGCGCGCGCCCTTCGCACTGTGCTGCAGAGCATCGTTTCGCCGGTCATTTCGACGTCGCTCTATTTCGTCGTCTTCGGCTCGGCCATCGGCTCGCGCATCACCGAGATCGACGGCATCAGCTACGGCGCCTTCATCGTGCCGGGGCTGATCATGCTGTCGCTGCTGACGCAGTCGATCTCCAACGCCTCTTTCGCCATATACTTCCCGAAATTCGTCGGCTCGATCTACGAATTGCTGTCGGCGCCGGTGTCCTATCTGGAGATCGTCATCGCCTATGTCGGGGGTGCGGCGACAAAGTCGATCGTGCTTGGCCTGATCATCCTGGCGACGGCCTCGCTGTTCGTGCCGCTGACGATCGAGCATCCGTTCTGGATGCTCGCCTTCCTGGTGCTGACGGCCGTGACCTTCAGCCTGTTCGGCTTCATCATCGGCATCTGGGCAAAAAGCTTCGAGCAGCTGCAGCTGGTGCCGCTGCTGATCATCACACCGCTGACCTTTCTCGGCGGCAGCTTCTATTCGATCAACATGCTGCCCGGCATCTGGCGCACGGTGACGCTGTTCAACCCGGTGGTCTACCTGGTTAGCGGCTTCCGCTGGAGCTTCTACGGCAAATCCGACGTTTCGGTCGGCGTCAGCCTCGGCATGACGGTGGTCTTCCTGCTTGTCTGCATAGCGATCGTCGCCTGGATCTTCAGGACCGGCTACCGGCTGCGCAACTGATCGACTGGCCCTTGCCAGGCAAAGCAGCCTGATCAATCAACGGAAACAGCGCTGAGTGCAGCCTTGCGACGATAGCCCCTTGACCTTCATGTCTTGTTATATATCATGTTATTGTTTCTAGTGAGACGGATTGGCCTGTGGAAGACGTCATACGATCGCTTGGCTTCCTGTGCCTGGGCAGCAGGATGAAGCGTATAGGCGAACAACTGCAAGCGGAGGCGCAAAGCCTGCTCGACCGGCTGGATGTTCCGGTTCAGGCGAGCCAGTACCCACTGCTGGCCGCGCTCGACAGGCTGGGCCCGCTGCCTGTCGGGGAACTGGCGCAATCCCTTGGCATCGCGCAGCCAGGTATAACGCGAAGCGTCTCGCTTCTCGCCGAGTTGGGATTGCTCGAGGTCAGTCCGTCGATTGATGACCAGCGGCGCAGGATCGTCTCCCTCACCAGGGACGGCCGGCGGCTGGTCGATGTCGCAAAGCGCGAGGTCTGGCCGCGCATCGAGAACGCCGTTGCGGATCTGTGCGCGGATCTTTCGGGGCCGCTTCTCGATCAGTTGGCCGCCGTCGAGGACGGCCTTGCCGCGGCTCCTCTCGACCGTCGAGTGAAAAAGCCGGAGGGTGCTGCGCAATGAGACACCTGCTTGACCGCCCTATCTGGCGCGCGCTTCAGACGCGACATCGGGCCTTCGCGGAGGGTGACAACCTCGCCATGCGATACCGGCCGTCGATCGTCCCTTTCGCCGCCACCGGCGCGGATGACGCGGATAGCCTGCAGGCGCTCGGAAAGCTTGTTCCCCCACGCGAGAGTGTCATCCTGCTTCAGGCGGACGCCATTGCTCTACCCGCGGGGCTTTCCGCGACTTCGACCGCGGCCGGGGTTCAGATGATTGCCGAGCAGCCGTTGCAAACCGTGTCTGACAAACGCGTGCAACGTCTGACGCGAGACGACGCCGCTGAGATGCTCGCCCTGGCGTTGGTCACCAAGCCTGGCCCATTCACGCTCGAAGCCTTGAGCCTGGGCGATTTTTGGGGTGTGAAAATCGAGGGCAGACTTGCGGCGATGGCCGGCGAGCGCATGAAGCAACCTGGCTATACCGAACTCAGCGGGGTGTGCTCACATCCGGAATTTCGCGGCGGTGGCCTGGGCAAGCTGTTGTCCCTGTTCGTGGCAAACCGGATAGTGGCGCGCGACGAAATTCCCTATCTCCACGCCTATGCCAGCAACGCCACGGCCATTAGACTTTACGAGTCCATTGGCTTCAGGTTGCGAAGCACAATGAATGTGGCCGTGGTTCAGCGCACCGAATGATTAGTCGGCGCATAATGCGTAGCATGGATGCATCCCGCATCGGGAAAGGAAGGATTTCGTATCGCCGAAATCCTTCCTTGAGACTGCAAGACCTTGCTGCGTGTCAGACCGCGATCTTGCCACCACCTTGCCTGGTGATCGCAACGACCGCCGGCCGCACCGGCATGTCCGGCTTGAAGTCGGGCCAGCGGGTCGACAAATCCTCATAGTAGGACGGACGGCCGAAAGCCTCCCAGTCCTCGCCACCGTCGCCTGGATGCTGGACGGCAACGAAAGCGGTCTGGTCGTCCGGCGCAAACAGGGGACCACACATTTCGGCGCCGATCGGCACGCGGAAGAACAGTTTTGAGGTCGCCCGCGCCGGCCCTTCCGTATCGACCGCCCACAGACCGTCGGTGCGGCCAGTGGCCTTCGGGCCCTGACCGTCGGTGGCGACCCAGAGGCGGCCGGCCGAATCAACCGCGCAATTGTCCGGCATGCCGAACCAGCCATTGGCCGTGGTTGCAGTCGAGAAGGTGGCGCCGACTGCCGCAACCGAGGGATCACCGCATTTCAAGAGCACCTCCCACTTGCCCTTGGTGGCGGCAAAATCGCCGCCGTCCTCGACGATCTCGATGATGTGGCCAAAGGCATTTTCGGCACGCGGGTTGGCGGCGTCGACCTGATCGGCCTTGCGCTTCGAATTGTTGGTCAGCATGACATAGACCTTGCCGTTGGCGGCATTGGGCTGGATGTCTTCAGGGCGGTCCATCTTGGTGGCGCCGAGCAGGTCGGCGGCGCGGCGCGTCTCGATCAGCACGTCGGCCTGGCTGGCAAAGCCGTTCTCCGCCGTCAGCGGTCCTTGGCCGAAGACGATCGGCAGCCATTCGACCGAACCGTCCTCGGCGAACTTGGCGACATGCAAGGTGCCGTCGTCGAGCAAATCCATATTGGCGGCGCGGTCGTCCGGATTGAACTTGCCTGTGGTGACGAACTTATAGACATAGTCGAAGCGCTCGTCGTCGCCGAGGTAGAAGACGACACGGCCATCCTTGGCGACGATCGATTCGGCGCCCTCATGCTTGAAGCGGCCCATTGCGGTGCGCTTCTTCGGCACCGAAGTCGGATCCTGGACGTCGACCTCGACGATCCAGCCAAAGCGGTTCGGCTCGTTCGGCTCTTTGCCGATGTCGAAACGGTCGTAATGCGCTGCCCATTCATAAGCACCTTCGGGAATGCCGAGCCGCTTGTAATTGGCCGCTTCCTTGTGGCCTTGCGGCAGCTCGCCCGAGAAATAGCCGTGGATGTTCTCCTCGGCCATGACATAGGTGCCCCACGGCGTGACGCCGCCGGCACAATTGTTGACGGTGCCGACGACTTTCGTGCCGGTCGGGTCGGCGCTGGTCTTGACGCGGTCGTGGCCGGCGACGGGGCCGGACAGCGCGATCTCGGTGTTGGAGGTGATGCGGCGGTTGAGCTTGCCGTCGCGAACGACCTGCCATTTGCCGGCTTCCTTGCGGATCTCGACAATGGTGCCGCCATGCGCGGCCATCTCGACGTCGACTTGTTCCTTGCTGAGAGGCGCCTGCTTGGCTTTGCCATCGACGATGGTGACGAGGCCCGGAAACATCAGGTGCGGATTGGTGTATTCGTGGTTGACCACCAGCAGGCCGTGCTCGGCCGAGCCGTCGATCGGGATATAACCGACATAGTCATTGTTGTAGCCGAATTGTCTGGCCTGGGCTTCCGCCGACTGTTTTGTCGGATCGAATTCCGGCGAATCGGCGAACAGCGGATCGCCCCAGCGCAGCAGCACGTCGGCGTCATAACCGGGTGCAACGTGATGCTTGTCGTCGATGCCGGCCTCGAGCTCGTCGAAAGCGAAGGCGGAGCCTTCGGCGGCGCGGGCGTTGTCGGCGGTGATCAGCGCCAGCGGGCTGACGGTAGCGGCTATGGCCGAGACGGCAAGCGAGCCCTTGAGGAAGCCGCGGCGCGAGAACCGCGCGGCGATGATCTCACCCATGGTGCGGTTGTCGCTGGGATTGGCTCCTGGCCCATCGTTTTCCTCGAGCAGGCTGGTGCGGAAATGGGCGTCAGGGGTGCGATGTTCGGTCATAGGGCCTGCCTCTGGCTGGATGGATTGCTGGAGCGTTTTGCCTGGCCAATCCGGTATCGCCGGCAGGTCACAGTTTGATGACATGCCGGCTAATTGCCAGCTGCGATTTCGTATCCAACATCGGCCCGCTTGACCGCGACCGGCGCTTCGGAAACAAGAGCTGCGGCAGGCGCGTAAGGACCGCATCGGGAGGAGCAAAAAGTGAGTTTCTGGGGACTTGGGCAGCTCTGCATTTCGACAGTGATCTTCCTGCTGGCGGCGACGGCGGCGAAGCAATGGGGACTGGCGCCGAGCCTCGGCAAGATCGTGCTGACGTTAGCGCTCTATTCGCTCGGCAATCTGATCATGCTGAGGCTGATCCGAGAATTCGGCATGTCGGTGTCGTTCAGCCTGTCAGCGGTGATCCAGCTGGTGTCGGTGAATGTGGTGGCGCTGGTCTTCTTCGGCGAGCGCGTCAATGCCTTGCAGGCGACCGGCATTGTGCTTGCCATCGCAGCTGTGGCGCTGATCACGCTCGGACCCTATCTGCAAAGGCTGTAACTGCGATCGGGCCGATGAAGAAGACCGCAAGCAGACTGCGCAACTGGCTGGAGTTCCCGGTTCTGCTGGCCGGGCTGATCATTGCCGGCGGGCTGTGGGGGTTCGAGGAGCTAATGGAGATGGCGCGGGCCACCACGCCGCATGCCTTCGATACCGAAATCCTGCTTGCCTTCCGCAAGGCCGGCCAACCCGACAATCCGATCGGACCGGCGTGGCTGGAAGGAGCGATGCGCGACATCACCAGCCTCGGCAGCGCCAGCGTGTTGGTGCTGATCACGGCAGCAATGATCGTCTATCTGCTCCTCATCCGCAGGCCAGGCGCGGCGCTTCTCATGTTCATCGCGGTAGCGGGCGGCCAGGTCCTGTCAAGCGTGCTCAAGTTCGATATAGATCGGCCGCGCCCCGATCTGGTCTCGCATCTCGCCGACGTGGCATCACTTTCGTTTCCGAGCGGCCACGCCATGCTGTCGGCGGTGACATATTTGACGCTGGGCAGCATGGCGGCGCGGTTTTTGCCCGGGCGGACAACGAAGATCTATGTGCTCGGGCTGGCGGTGCTGACGACGGTGGTGGTCGGCATCAGCCGCATCTATCTCGGCGTCCACTGGCCCTCCGACGTATTGGCCGGCTGGTGCGCCGGCTTTGCCTGGGCGATGCTGTGCTGGCTTGCGGCCCGGTTCCTGCAGCGATGGCTCGGGCGGGCCGGCGGCACCTGACTCATGTCAGTCGATTTGCGGTCAAATCAGCCTGTTGATCAGGCCATGGCCGCAGCCTGCCAGCAGGAAAACCATCGACAGCAAGGCTGTCGAGGTCGCCAACGCATTGAATATCTTCACCTGCTCATCCTTTTTGAGTCGTTGCCTGTGAAATCGGGATCGCAATGGATGTCCCGCCAAACGATGCCGAAATTGTAGCATGCTAGCGCATCGGCTGGCAAAGAGTGCTGCATGTTTCACATATGCAAGATGATGCTTGAACCATCATAATGAAGGTATTACACGTGATATCGCAGACTCAGACGGGGGTTTTGGCCGATGATCACTGCCGCGCAGATGCGTGCCGCGAGGGCGCTGGCCGGCATCGATCAGAAGACGCTCGCCGAGCGCGCCGGGGTTTCGCTTCCAACCATTCAGCGCATGGAAGCGAGCGACGGCGTGGTCCGGGGCGTGGTCGATACGCTGATGAAGGTCATCCAGGCCCTTGAAGAGGCCGGGGTCGAGCTGATCGGCGACAACCAGGCGAGCGAGCGTGGCGGCAGGGGCGTTCGCCTCAAGCCTGTCACGCCGCAGAACCCGCAAGGCTGACGGTACTGCCGCATCGCCGAAAATCGAAATCGATTTTCGGATAGTCCAATGCGCGGTTCAAAAGTGTTGGAGCGTACCTGTGCGTCGATTTGGACGCACGCCGCTCCAAGTCGCGACGGCGACCGCCGACAGTCCTGCCGACGATCCCGCCGCCTCCTTGGTTTCATGGGGAAGGCACTCGATGGATCAGACCCGGCGGGCAGTGCATCAACCGGCACGGCCGACATTTTCCGAACTGTTCACGCCGAAGCTGGTGACGGTGCTGCGCGAGGGCTATACGCTCGCGCACTTCAAGGCGGATGCCATCGCCGGGCTGACTGTCGCCATCGTGGCGCTGCCGCTGTCGATGGCAATTGCCATTGCTTCAGGCGTGACGCCGGAGCGCGGGCTCTACACCTCGATCATTGGCGGCTTCCTGGTCTCGGCGCTTGGCGGCAGCCGTTTCCAGATCGGCGGCCCGGCCGGCGCCTTCATTGTGCTGGTGGCTGCGACGGTGGCGCGAGTTGGCGTCGACGGCTTGCTGCTGGCGACGATGATGGCCGGCCTGTTCCTGCTTGCCATCGGCTATCTCAGGCTTGGCACCTACATCAAGTTCATCCCCTATCCGGTGACCGTCGGCTTCACCGCCGGCATCGCCGTCATCATCATCTCCGGCCAGATCGTCGAACTCTTCGGGCTGAAGCTCGCCGGCAAGGAACCGGGGCCGCTGGTGCCCAAGCTGATGGCCATCGGCGAGGCGGCCGGAACGATCAACCTCGCCGCAACCGCGGTGGCGGCACTGACCATCATCACCATTGCGCTGTTGAAGCGGTTTCGGCCGAAGTGGCCGGCCATGCTGATTGCCATCGGGCTGGCATCACTCGTCGTGGCATTGCTCGCCATGCCGGCCGAAACGATCGGCACGCGCTTCGGCGGCATCCCGCGCAGCCTGCAATGGCCGGCCTTCCCGCCGCTCAGCCTCGACAGGATAATCGACGTGCTGCCGGACGCCATCGCCTTTGCGCTGCTCGGGGCGATCGAATCGCTGCTGTCGGCCGTCGTCGCTGACGGCATGACCGGAAGGCGGCATCGCTCCAATTGCGAGTTGGTGGCGCAGGGCTTCGCCAATATCGCCTCCGCCTTGTTCGGCGGTATCTGCACCACCGGCACCATTGCCCGCACCGCGACCAATGTACGGGCCGGCGCGCATGGACCGGTCTCAGGCATGATGCACTCGGCCATCCTGCTTGCCCTGATGCTGGTGGCGGCACCGCTGGCCAGCTATATCCCGCTTGCAGCACTTGCCGGCGTGCTGGCGGTGGTGTGCTGGAACATGTTCGAGAAACAGGCCTTCGCCACCTTGCTGCGCGCCTCGCGCGGCGATGCGCTGGTACTGATGGCGACGTTCCTGATCGTCATCTTCCGCGACCTGACTGAAGGCATCGTCGTCGGTTTTGCGCTGGGCTCAATCCTGTTCATCGACCGCATGGCCAAGAGCATCGCGGTGGAGGCGGACCATCAATCCTTGGTGCAGGAAGACGTTGCCGACCGCGCCAGCGCTTATGATTCCAGCGAGGCGAGCGATGCCGATACTGTCGTCTACCGGATATCGGGCGCCTTCTTCTTCGGCGCCGCCTCGACCGTCGGCACGGTGCTGGACCGCATCGCCGACCAGCGCAGGAACTTCATCCTCGATTGTTCGGCGGTGCCGTTCTTCGATTCGACGGCGGCCAATGTCATCGAGGGCGCGGCCCACAAGGCGAGCCGCGCCGGCGTTCGCTTCATTATATTAGGCGCTTCACCGCAGATACGCCGCATGCTGATCAACCACGGCGTCAAGCGGCCGCTGGTGACTTATGCCGCCTCGATCACGGATGCGCGGGCGCAGCTGAAGAAAGCCGCGCCCGCCGCCTGAGCCGATGGCTGGCTTAGTCGAGGCCTAATGCCGCGATCTCGCCGTCGTTCATCAGCGGCACGAAGATTGTCGACTTGCCGTCGGTGCCGATGTCGGCGCTGCCCGGCTTGAACGTCGCAACCGCTTGCGGCGTGCCGCCGGCTTTGTAGCTGTAGAGCGTGCCGGTCATATACGCGGTGGCGTAAACGCTGCCGCCGATGGCGACGACGCCATCGAGGTTAGCGAACTTTTCTGCGCCGGGCAGTGACGCAATTGCCTTGGTGGCGAGATCGACCGAGAGCAGGCCGCCCGGCTCCGCGGTGCTGAAATCGGGCTTGATGCCCTTGCCCCAGGAAGCGACGATCAGCCGGCCGCCATCGGCGAAGATGCCATTCGGCGAAGCAAGCGCCGCATCCCTGACGAACAGTTCGGGCCGGTCGCCGTCGATGCGATAGATCGTATCGGCAAGCATATCTGTGACGTAGATCTTGCCGGACGCGTCGGCGGTCACGTCGTTGAGGAAGACCGCGTTCGGCACGTCGATCGTCGATGTTAGCTTGCCGCTTGCGAGATCGACGACGCGCACATGGGTGAGGTCGGCGACGTAGAGTTTGCCGTCGGCAATCGCCATGCCCTTGGGCGCGTCCATGCCGTCGGTCCAATGTTGCGTAACCATCTTCCCGTCCACAGACAGGACCGACAGGTATCCATTGCCGTCGGCGTCGCCGGGATTGCCAACGATATTGGAGATGATGATGCGTTTGCCGGCGGCATCGAACAGCGCCGATTCCGGTTGCTCAAGCCCGGTAGCGCGCCAGAGTTCGGCCGCCTGAACTGCCGGCGCGGCGGCGATGCCGACCAGGGCGAGAAGTATCGAGGTGAAGAGGCTCTTCATGGCTAGTCTCCTGTAATGGAATGGGGGAGAGCTAGGCCTTTCGATACTTTTCGGGAAGATGTATCGGGACTAGTACCGAAGGCTGATACCAAATCGCGTAAAAGAGGTGCATCCCATGAACGGCCCGATCTTCGAAGCGCTGAAGCGGACGCTTAAAGCCAAGGGCGTGACCTACCGTGTCCTTGCCGAGCGGATGGGCGTTTCCGAGCCGACGGTGAAGCGCATCTTCCATGAGCGCAACTGCAAGCTCGACCGGCTGACGGAGATCTGCGCTGCCGCCGGCGTGGAGTTGGAGAACGTGCTCGGCTCGATGAACAGGGGACCGGGACCTGCCAACCGGATCGCGCCGGAGATCGAGCGCAGGCTCGCCGGGCGGCCGGCACTGCTGTTCGTATTCGTCATGCTTTCCGAGAAATTCACGCCAGAAGGCATCATGCGCTCACAAGGGTTGAGCGAGGCTTCGATGTTCCTCTATCTGCGCGACCTCGAGGAACTCGGCCTGGTCGCGCTTGGTGGCGGCCTGTCGGCAAGGCTGCTGGTCGAGGCGCCGATCCAGTGGAATTTCGACGGGCCATTGCGGCCGCTGTTCGAGATGACCAACAAGAATTTCATCGGCTGGGCCATCACCCATCTTGAGCGCGAGGCGACATTCGTCAGCTTCTCCAGGCGGATGCGGCCGGAAACGGCGGAAATGGTCAGGCGCGAGGCGGAGGAATTGGCGGAGCGCGCCAAATTGCTTGCTCATCACGACCAGCACACGACGCCCGAAGACGGGCTGGTCGGCTACAAATGGACGTTTGCGTTCGGCGCAACGCCGTTCCCGGTGATCATGCCGATCGGGCCACATCCGCGCGACGCAGGCGCGCGGACGGACAATCGAGTTGCGGCCGCCGCAAACGGACGACGTCTGCCGGCCTAGGTCAAGATGCAGAACGACCGAGTCCGGGCTGTTGGCGGCAGCCAGTCTGACTGAGCTTCTTACCCCAGAGTATCGGCCGCAAAACCGGTTCTCGGAGGGCCCCATGCTCAAACCACAAGATCGAGCGGCTATCCGGCGGTCTTCGTCTCCGGAGCGGCCGCGACCGCCTTGTCATCCCAGACCATCTGCCGGTAGTCGAAGCCGTATTCCAGCGTCGGCTTGACGATGCGGAAATAGGGCGACAGGTCGAAGTCGCGCGGCGTGTAGAGCGAGTGATGGCGGATGTGGAGGATTTCCTTGCGCGAATAGCTCGACTGGGCCGAGGCACGGCCAGGCGCGCGGGTAATCTCCGGCAGGATCGGGTAGCGGATCCGGCCATAGGCCTCGGCAATCAGCGAAGAGCAGATGGCGCGCGTCGGGTCGCCGGAACCGAAAGCCAGCATGCGGCGGCGCCAGCGCACCGGCACCGGCGGCGTCGGCAAGAAGTAGCGCAGCATGTCGAATATGTTCTTGAGATCGTATCTGAGACCCAGCCTGCCGATCATGAAGGCGACGACCGCTTCGCGATCGTCGGGAGCCAGGCCGCTCGCCCGGCAGATGCGGGTGTTGTAGCTGCGGTAGCGCGACAGCGGCACGGCGATGCAGCCATCGCCGAGCGTGACCTCGATCAGGCGCCGCCGTTCCGACCCGTCCTCGGGCTCCGGCAATGCATCGCCGACATAAAAGGCGGCATGCGACCAGGTCGACTGGGTGAGGTATTTGATCGCCGCCGAGATCTTCTGGTTGCCTTCGATGAGCAGGATGTCGCCGGGCTCGAGCGTGCGGCGTAGCGTTTCGGCGTCCGACGGCGTGTAAGGCTCGTAGCCGGACGATTCCTCCTGCAGCCGGCCGGCAAGCCAGCGGCCAAGTCGGTCCAGAAGCGTGTCGCCGGGCTCGGTCATGCCAGACGGCGATTACCACAGGGCGACAAATTAGACCATGATCAGCCCACGCCAGGCGCGCCGGCGTCTTCGTGCGGTACCGCTATGAGATCCTCGCGCACCTTACGGGCGAGCTTCCTCGTCGAGCGCTTCGGACTGTCGCCGAAAAGCTCGGCCGCCTCGGCGAGGCAGGTTTTTTTCAGGCCCTTTTCCGAGCGCTTCAGCAGCTTGCCAAGCAACCGCGTCTCCTCAGCGGGGCCAAGCGGCTGGTCCTCGGCATCGAGAAGCGCGCGCATGACGAGCACATCGTGCAGTTCGCCGAGCCGCTCGCCCAGTTCGTCGACGGCCTTGCGCCGCGTCTTGATCGGCGTCGGCCACAGCCTGCCGAGCAGCGACAGATGCATGCCATGCGTCTTGGCCGCCTTGCGCAGATCGTGAAAATCATCGGCCGCGCCGCGCGAAGCGGCCTTGTCCAGCGCTTTCCTGGCGCGGCGCAAAGTGATGCGCGCGCCTTCGGCGAGCACGTCGGCAGCCTGCTCCGGCTGGTCGGGCAAAGCGAGCTTGTCGATGCGGACGACACCTTCCTCGCAAGCGGCAACCGCCGCGCCTATCGCAGCGTCGAGGCCCGCTCCGACATGCAGCTCATGCTGGCGCGCGACGAGCCTGTCGCGGACGGCACCGAGACCGCCGCCGGCACTTTGCTCGGGAAAGCTTGCCGCCAGCCGGTCGATTGTTTCGACGAGCGCGGTCGCCTCGCGCGGACCAGCAAGCAGAGCCGCCACCTGGCGGTAGCACTGATTCTCGGTCACGCAGAATGTTTCGTCTCCGGAACGGACCAGGCGCAGCAAGGCCCGGACGTTCTTCAGCCGTTTGCGGCATTTGTGCAGCCCCTGTTCGGGCCTGTCACGCGCCGCGTTCAGATGGTCGAGCGCCTTGCCGATCTCCTCGGCGAGGATGCGCCGGACCTCGCCGGTCAGCGACATGCGCGGATCGATACGAAAGCTCATGCGACGATCTCCGGAATCCCCCCAAGGGCGAGCGACGCGTTGTAAAATCTCGGCTCGCCGGTGACTTCGCGGCCGAGCCAATCTGGCAGCATTTCGTCCGGTACATCCTCCTGCGTCTCGAGCTCGGCGATCACCAACCCCGCAAGCGTCCCGCCGAAGACATCGACTTCGTAGAGATAGCCGCGGTGTCTAACATGGTGGCGTGTCTTCTCGATGACACGTCCGATGGCAAAGGCCTGCATCTCTTGCGCCTCCGCCAAAGGCACCGGATATTCGAATTCATCGCGCTCGCGGGCCTGGCTGCCGAACTTGAGCGTCAGCTTGGCAGCGGCATCATTGCTGATGCGCACACGCACCGTGCGGGTAGGCTCGGCGACAAGATAGAATTGACGGATATGAATGTCCGCCTTGACCATTCCCCGCCATTCCTCACCTGAGACCAGGAATTTACGCTCGATTTCCTTGCCCATGGCGAGGCACTAAAGCGCGCACGGCCAGAGTTGGCAAGCCGCTTGACCGCAGTTGACTTTAATCATTCGATTGATTAAAGTATAGACCATGATCAAATCGCCCAGTGCCAGCGGCCTTCCTCATGAAGCGCCCAAGACTGCCGCGGATATGACGCGGACGGCCCTCGTGCGCGCGGCGCTGAAGCTGTTCGGACGCCAGGGTTTCGACGGCACGTCGACGCGCCAGATCGCGGCTGAGGCCAAGGCCAATATCGGCTCGATCGCCTATCATTTCGGCGGCAAGGAAGGGCTCCGCAACGCGGCGGCCGACTACATCGTAGACACCATCCAGACCATTGCGGGCCAGGCGATCGGCAATCTGCAAGCGCCGCCCGCGGCATTGGCGGACACCGAGGCCGCGCGCGCACATTTAGCCGTCGCACTGGAGCGGATGGTCGCCTTCATCGCGGCAAGGCCGGAAGCCGGCGAGATTGTACAGTTCGTCCTGCGTGAGCTGTCGCATCCAACCGCCGCGCTCGACCGTATCTATGACGGCGTGTTCGAACCGGCGCATCACCGGCTCTGCCTGATCTGGGAACAGTCGACGGGCGAGCCGGCCGAGAGCGAGCGCACTAAACTCACCGTATTCACGCTGATTGGCCAGGTCGTCTATTTCCGCATCGGCCGCGAGGCGGTTATGCGCCGGATGGGCTGGCGCGAGATCGGCGATGACGAGGCCGGCAAGATCGCGGCAACAGTAACCGACAATCTCAGCGCGATTTTAGCTCGGCGCGATTTGGCTGTCCGGAAGGATCGTGGATCATGAGCCTGCTCTGTTCTTTGCCGCTTGCCGCCCAGCTTTTCAGCGCCTGCGCGCCGGCAGCACCGCTCGCCGTCGGCTACGTCGAGGGCGATTATGTGCTGCTGGCGCCGATCGAGGTGGCCCAGGTCGAGACGATTGCGGTCAAGCGCGGCGACCGCGTAGCGCCCGGCACGCCGGTGGTGACGCTGGAAAACGCCGACGCCAAGATCGCCATCGCGCAGGCCGAGGCGGCCCTCGCGCAGGCCCAGGCGCAACTTGCCGACCTGCAGGTCGGCAAGCGGCCGGAAGAGATTGCAGTGCTCAAGGCGCAGGTCGACATGGCCAAAGCGCAAGCCGCCGACGCCAAACGCAGATACAGCCGCGCCAGCGATCTGTTCAAACGCGGCACCGGCACGCAGGCCGATTATGATACGGCTTCCGCGGCGCTGGAGACGGCCAACGCGCAGGTCGGCCAGGCGGAAGCCAATCTCGCTGTCGGCGGCCTGCCGGCACGGCCGGAGACGATCAAGGCCGCCGACAATCAGGTCAGGCAGGCGCAATCGGCGCTGGAGCAAGCGCAATGGCGACTGTCGAAGCGTGTGCTCACGGCGCCCTCGCCCGGCAGGGTCAACGATGTCATCCGCTATCCCGGCGATACAGCCGGGCCGACCGCGCCGGTCATCTCCATACTGCCGGACGGCGCAGTGAAGCTCAGCGTCTATGTGCCGGAAAGCGCGTTCTCCTCGGTCGAGGTCGGCACGCTGCTCAACGTCCATTGCGATGGTTGCGGATCGGGCGTGAAGGCACGCGTCAGCTATGTGTCGCCGGATCCGGAATTCACGCCGCCGGTGATCTACTCGCTCGAGACCCGGCAAAAGCTGGTCTATCTGGTCGAAGCGCGGCCGGACGGCGACGCCAGCGCATTGCAGCCCGGGCAGATCGTCGACGTCGATCTGGCGGACATCGGAAAATGAACGTCATCGACGTGCACGGCCTGGTCAAACGCTTCGGCGACAAGACTGTCGTCGACCATGTGACGATGACCGTGGCCGAGGGCGAGATCGTCGGCTTCCTCGGGCCGAACGGCTCGGGCAAGACGACGACCATCCGCATCATGTGCGGCTTGCTGACGCCCGATGAGGGTGAAGGCACGGTTCTGGGCTTCAACATCCGCACCGACAGCCTGCGGATCAAGCGCGAAGTCGGCTACATGACACAGAGATTCTCGTTCTACGAAGACCTGACGATCGGCGAGAATCTCGAATTCGTGGCGCGGCTCTACCGGCTGAAGCCGCTCGACGAACATGTGGCCAAGACGCTTGAGGAGCTCGGCCTGACATCACGCAGAAACCAACTGGCCGGCACCTTGTCCGGCGGCTGGAAGCAGCGGCTGGCGCTGGCCGCCTGCATCATGCACAAGCCGAAACTGCTGCTGCTCGACGAACCGACGGCTGGCGTCGACCCGAAGGCGCGGCGCGAATTCTGGGACGAGATCCACCGGCTGGCGAGCGGCGGGCTGACCGTGCTGGTCTCCACCCATTACATGGACGAGGCCGAGCGCTGCCACCGCATCAGCTACATCTCCTATGGCAAGATGCTGGCCACCGGCACGGTTGAGGACGTGGTGAGGAATGCCGGGCTGACCACCTTCGTCCTGCAAGGGCCGCGGCTCGATCAGGTCGCTGCCGCACTTCATGGCCGCCCAGGCGTCGACCAGGTGGCGCCGTTCGGCGCGACGCTGCATGTAGTCGGCTCCGACAGGACGGCGCTTCAGGCAGCGCTCGCCGACGTCGAGAAAGACCACAAGGGCGTCAGGGTCTCGCCCGGCGAGACCAGCCTGGAGGATGTGTTCATCCAGTTCATGTCCGGTTCGAAGGACAATATGGGATGAAGAACGGGATAAACAGCGTCTTTTCCTTCGCCAGGCTCGGTGCGCTGCTGATCAAGGAGTTCATCCAGATGCGGCGCGACCGCATCACCTTCGCCATGATGCTGGGCGTGCCGCTGATGCAGCTGGTGCTGTTCGGCTATGCCATCAACAACGATCCGAAGAGCCTGCCGGCAGCGCTGGTGGCGATGAGCAGCGATCCTTACACGCGAGCCATGGTTTCGGCGCTGCAGACCACCGGCTATTACCGCTTCGACCATGTCGCGCAAAGTGCCGCCGAAGCCGAATTCCTGATGGCGCGCGGCGACGTTGCCTTCGTCGTCACCATTCCCGCCGATTTCGCCCGACGGGTCGAGCGTGGCGACAGCCCGCAGATCCTGATCGAGGCGGATGCGACCGACCCGGCCGTCGCCAGCGGCGCCATCTCGACGCTCGGCACCGTTGCCAACCAGGCGCTGCTCAGGGCGCGCGGCATGCAGGAGACAGCGGCCGAAGCTGCCCGGGGCCAGCTCCAGGTCGTAGTGCACCGGCGCTACAATCCGGAAGCCGTATCGCAATACAACATCGTGCCCGGCCTGCTCGGCGTCATCCTGCAGATGACGATGGTAATGATGACCTCGATCGCGCTGACGCGTGAGACCGAGCGCGGCACGATGGAGAACCTTCTGGCGATGCCGTCCAGCCCGCTCGAGATCATGCTGGGTAAGGTGCTGCCGTATCTGGCGGTCGGCGCCGTGCAGGTGCTGGTGGTGCTGGCGGCATCGAAGCTTCTGTTCGCCATCCCCTTCACCGGATCGATGTCGCTGCTGTTGACGGCCGTCCTGATCTTCGTGCTGGCGCTGGTGCTGCTCGGCTACACGATCTCGACGATTGCCCGCACGCAGATGCAGGCACTGCAGCTCACCTTCTTCTTCTTCCTGCCGTCGATCATGCTGTCCGGTTTCATGTTCCCCTATCGCGGCATGCCGGACTGGGCGCAGATTTTCGGCGAGGTGCTGCCGCTGACGCATTTCCTGCGCATCATCCGCGCGGTGATGCTGAAGGGCGCCGAGCTGCCGGCGGTGGCAACGGAGATCGGCTGGCTAGTGGTGTTCGTGGCGCTGTTCGCCGGCGTGGCGCTGGTGCGGTTCCGCCGGACGCTTGATTAGGGTCGAACTCGATCCGCTTGTGCAAATGACCGAGATTCACACCGGCTTGGCCTGACCCGGGACCGGCGCCAATTCAGGTGCATTGAGCCCTTCGAAGGGATCGCGCCAGGTGTCGATTTCTTCAAGCTGCCGATACCAGCGACCGACAGAAGGATAATCATCGAGCGGCAATCGGGCGACGTCGTTGAAGGGCAGAAACGTCGCCATTCGAAAGTCGGCATAGGAAACCGAACTTCCGACCAGCCAGTCTCGCTCGGAAAGCTCGGCATCAAGTATTGCGGCGGCGGTGCTGAAGTCGCTCAGGCCCTCCTCAACCCGCGCCTGATCGATCGGGCCGAGCCCATAGCGCTGTTTGGTCCCGCGTTCGAAATGCACGACGTCGCAGGCTCTTGCGAAGTTCTCTTTGCCCCAACTCAGCCATCGGATCATCTCGGGCTCGTCGTCGCCGGTGCGCCAGAAATGCGAATGCGTGTCGCGTGAAAACCGGCAGGCTATGGCGTCGGCCTCCCAGAGGCTTTTTCCCAAGCCCACAAGGATAGGCAATGAAAGATTTGGATTGAGCGGCCGAAAGCGCTCGGCCTGCCCCGGAGCGAAGGGAGAGGCGAATTCGAACTCGACCTTGGCTTTGAGATACCGTGCCACCGCGACCGCGAGGCGAGGATTGGGATTGCGGCTGAAGAACAGTTTCATTGATCTCAGTCTTTGAAGGGTACCGGTTCGACCGGGCGCAACGGACGCTCAAGCACCTCGAATCGGCACATGACCTGGAACTGGTTGCTATCCTAGCCGGCAGCAATGATCTCGGCATAGGTGCTGAGATCGACATTGCCACCGGAGAGCGCCACGGCAATGCATTTCCCGGCAAGGTCGATCTCGCCTGACGACAGCGCGGCCAAGCCGACGCAACCGCCAGGTTCGACGACCAGCTTCAGGCAAGCCATGGCATCGCGCATCGCCTGTGCCACCGCCTTGTCGGAAACGGTGATGGCGCCGGCGAGATTCTTGCGGTTGATCTCGAAAGTGATCGCGCCCGGCTCTGCGACGAGAAGGGCATCGCAGATCGAGGTGTGGCCGGGCGCGTTCGACACCCTGGCGCCTTTGATCAGCGAGCGGCGTGTGTCATCGAAATGCTCGGGTTCCACGGCCCAGACGGCGGTGCCCGGTGAGGCGTCCTTGACCGCTATCGAAATGCCGCTGCTCAACCCGCCGCCGCCGCAGGGAACGACTACCGCATCCAGGCTGACGCCAAGCGCTTGTGCTTGGCGCATCAATTCGAGGCCGATCGTGCCCTGGCCGGCGATGATGGCCGGATCGTCGTAGGGCGGCACCAGGACCATGCCCCTTTCCACGTAAGAACGGACGACGGCAGTGCGATCGTCGCGGACCCGGTCGAAGGTGATCACTTCTGCGCCCATCTTCCTGACATTGCCGACTTTCATCGCCGGCGCATCGGTGGGCATGGCTATGACGGCCTTGACGCCGAACATCGCCGCTGCGGCGGCAACGCCTTGCGCGTGATTACCCGACGAGAAGGCGACGACGCCGCCAGCGCGTTCTTCCGCCGAGAGCGAGGAGAGCTTGTTGTATGCACCGCGGAACTTGAAGGAGCCGGTGCGCTGCAACGTCTCGGGCTTGAACAGGATCCTGGCGCCGAAGCGCTTGTTCAGCTCCGGCGATTCGATCAGCGGCGTTTCGACGATCAGGCCGGACAATCGCGCTGCTGCGCTGCGGATATCGGCGATGCCGGGAGGGGTGGTCATGGCGAGGTCCTGCAAGAAATGAGACCGCCTATGGTGCACGGAAAGGGAGGCCGCGCACCAATGAAAAAATGTGACGGTTACAATTCGTCTTGCAGGCAGGAGAGGAGCGTGCCTGCCACCTGCCGCCTCCTCGTCTCTCCGCCATGCGGTCGTCGCTTCAATCGACAAATCGTTGCCGATTGACCGGCTTGGCCGCCGCTCCTCACCCCAACAGCGTCTTTTGCCGTTTGGGACCGCCCATCTTACGCCAGGTGTTGAAGCGGTGGGTGGCGGCGGCGAAGGAGATCTTCATCTGCTGGGCGACCGAATAGCGCGACTTGCCCTCGTCGAACAGGCGATAGCAGCACTCGACACCCTCCTCAGTCAACTTGCCATCGGGAGCCTTGTTGTGCGGATTGGCGGGATCGAATTTTTCGACCTGCTGCTCGACCAGGCCTTTCAGGCGCTGCAGATCCGCCTCGATGTTGGCGATCAGGTCGAGGACTGGTTTGGGATCAAACGGCTGCTGTTTTTCCGGCATCTGCGGGTTCCTTTCTCTTGGTTCAGATTCGGTTATATAAGTGAACGTTCACCGATAGCAAACGACGACCTGCTCGGGGTTTCGAAATCTGTAGCTTTTGAGCATGAGTGGAGCACGCACGATTGACCGGCGACGTGCAAGGTCATAGTTTAGAACTATTCTAAACTAGGGTGAATTTCTCATGCTTTCCCGCGTTTTCGGCCTCGGCCGCCGTTCCTTTGAATCGCTCTCGGAACAGGAGATCCTGGCGCTCGCCATCTCCTCCGAGGAGGATGACGGGCGCATCTATCGCGCCTATGCCGACGGGCTGGCGGAAAGCTTTCCGCAATCGGCCAAAGTGTTCGAAGAGATGGCGGAGGAAGAGGACGGCCATCGCGATTCACTGATCGAGCTTTACCGCAAGCGTTTCGGCGAGCGGATACCGCTGATCCGGCGCGAACATGTGAAGGGTTATTACGAGCGCAAACCGGACTGGCTGGTGAGGCCGCTCGGCGTCGATCATGTGCGCAGCCAAGCCGAGGCCATGGAGCGGCAGGCCTACCTGTTCTATGTCGAGGCGGCCAAGCGCACAGGCGATGCGTCGACGCGAAAGCTGCTCGACGATCTGGCGATCGCAGAACAGGGCCACGAGACACTGGCGCAGCGGCTCGAACAAAAGCATGTGCCGGGCGCGGTCAAGGACGAAGAGGCGGCGGCCGAGCAGCGCCAGTTCATCCTGACCTACGTACAACCGGGGCTGGCGGGGCTGATGGATGGGTCGGTGTCAACACTGGCGCCGATCTTTGCCGCCGCCTTTGCCACGCACGACACGTTCCAGACCTTTCTGGTCGGGCTTGCTGCCTCGATCGGCGCCGGCATCTCGATGGGTTTCACCGAAGTGGCCTCCGACGACGGTAAGTTGTCGGGCCGCGGCTCGCCGGCAAAACGCGGTCTGACCGTCGGCGTCATGACAACGCTGGGCGGGCTCGGCCATGCGCTGCCCTATCTCATCCCGCTTTTCTGGACGGCGACCATTGTCGCCGCCGTGGTGGTTTTCTTCGAGCTGTGGGCGATCGCCTTCGTGCAGAACCGCTATATGCAGACGCCATTCTGGCGCGCCGCCTTCCAGGTGGTGCTGGGTGGCGCGCTGGTGTTTGCGGCAGGGGTGCTGATCGGGAATGCATAGCAGCCCCTATCCGTTCACCACCCGGCTGTCTGCTGGCGCCTCGGCGCGTTCGGTCAGGCCGTAGTCGCGCACGACGTGGGCGATGCGCAAACGATAGTCGGCAAAGATACCGCCGCGCCCGGCTTTCTGGGCCTGCCGATGTTCCTGCGTGTTGCGCCAGGCCTTCACCGCTTCCTCGTCGCGCCAGAAGGACAGCGACAGGATGCGGTTCGGATCGGCAAGGCTCTGGAAGCGCTCGATCGACAGGAAACCGTCGATGCCGTCGAGCAGCGGCCGCAGGTCGGCGGCGATGCCGAGGTAGGCTTCGCGCTTGCCCGCCGCCGGCTCGACCTCGAAGATGACGGCGATCATGGCTTTACCAAAGGACCATGCGGCCCGGAGGCCAGCTTGAGGAAGATGCGATCCTCCTTCAGGATGAATTTTTCCCGCCGGGCGAACTCGTAATTCGCCTTGCCGGCGGGATCGGCGGCGAGCCGGGCGCGGTAGACTTCGTAGGCCGCAAGACTGTCGATGTTGTAGGCGGCATAAGCCGTGGTGGCCGAGCCTTCGTGCGGCGCGAAATAGCCGATCAGATCGGCGCCGCAGCGCGGGATCGCCTGCCCCCAATTGCGGGCATATTCCTCGAACGCCGCCTTGCCGAACGGATCGATCTCGTAGCGGATGAAGCAGGTAATGGTCATTTTCGCCTCCTTGGCGGGTGGATGTTTCTTGCGACCACAGTTCGAGCCGGGTCGAAACGTTCCGAAGATCGATATGCTAGGCAATCCCTCGCTGATCATGCCTGCCAGAAGGATTTCGCGTATTCGCGACGGACGTCTTCGGGTGTCAGGCCAAGGTCACGCAGCAGATGATCGTCGATTTCGGCGAGATCGAGGCGCTGCGAATGACGGTCGTACCACCGCTTCAGGAGCCGCAGCCGCAAGCGGCGCAAGACAATTAACGGGAACGGCCGGCGAGCAGGCGCGGCGCTGAGAATGGTCCTTGCAGGCATCGTCGTCTCCTTGATTTGCATCGAGATTAATGCTTGTCTGACGAGGATGCTTCGATGAGGAACGAACTATGCGCGAAGGCCCTGACATAGCCCGCATTGCCAGCCTGGTCGGCGATCCGGCGCGGGCAAACATGCTGTCCGCACTGATGGGCGGCACAGCACTGACGGCGAGCGAACTGGCACTCGAAGCCGGCGTGTCGCTTCCGACAGCGAGCTCCCATCTATCGAAGCTGATGGAAGGCGGGCTGCTGACGCTGGCGAGCCAGGGACGGCACCGCTATTACGGCCTCGCCGGCCCGCAGGTGGCAGGAATGATCGAAGCCATCACCGGCGTCGCTGCTGCTGTCGGGCCGCAGAGGGTGCGACCCGGCCCTCGCGACGCGGCCATGCGCGTGGCGCGGGTCTGCTACGACCACCTCGCCGGCGAGCAGGCGGTGGCGATGCTGGACCGTCTTGTCGCTCGACAAGTGCTCCTGCGCGACGACAAGGAGATCCAGCTTGGGCCGTCGGCCGCCTCGCATTTCGCCGCGATCGGCATCGACATCCATACCAAAGCGCGGCGACCGGTGTGCCGGGCGTGCCTCGACTGGAGCGTGCGGCGTTCGCACCTTGCCGGCACGCTGGGCGCCGCCATTCTCGACAAGATCCTCGCCGAGAAATGGGCGCGGCGCGAGAAGGACAGCCGTGCCGTGATCTTTTCACCGGCAGGCAAGCAGGCCTTCGAGAAAACGTTTCTCGCCTGACAGATCGCTTCGACGCGCTAGTACGCATTCGTCGTTTCACGGAAACGCCGAACCGCTCTGTCTTTTTGTTTTGACGCAATTCCGGACGGAAAACCTTTTCATACTTTTCCTGGAATTGCTTTAAAGCGCGTCGCGTTCGACCGGCCTCATGCGATGCGCTTTAGGTCCTTGTTTTGATGCATGTCGTTATCGCAAAACCGCTGCACACTTTTGCGCGACATGCACTAGTCGCGCTTGAGCAGCTTGGCCTGCTTGAAAAAATCCGCCCAGGGGTCGGCTTGCCCGAGCCGCTTCAGCGTCGTCTTGTCGCCGATCGGAAAGGCATTGGGCGGCAATCCGGCCTCGATCTCCGCCCAGGTCACCGGCATCGATACCGTGGCGCCCTTTTTGGCGCGCGACGAATAGGGGGCGACGGTGGTGGCGCCGCGGCCGTTGCGCAGATAATCGACGAAAATCCTGCCCGTGCGTGCCTTCTTCGACAGCGTCGCCGTGTAGCGGTCGGGTGCGCCCTGTTCGAGCGCTCGGGCGAACTCATGGGCGAAGCCCTTGACCTCGTCCCAATCCGCCGACGGCTTCAGCGGCACGACGACGTGGTAGCCCTTGCCGCCCGAGGTCTTGACGAAATTCGGCAGGGACAGTTCGTCGAGCCGGCCGCGGATGTCGAGTGCCGCCGCGCGCACCGCCTTCACGTCGACGCCCTCGTCGGGATCGAGATCGAAGATGATCTGGTCGGGCTTTTCCAGCTCCTCGGTGGTCGAGCCCCAAATATGGATCTCGACGACGCCCAGTTGCACCAGTGCCACGAGACCGTCGAAATCGCGGATGAACAATATCTCCTCGCCATCGGTCGGATCCTTCATCACGGCGATCTTGTCGTGCATGCCGGCCGAGGCATGCTTCTGGAAGAAGCGTTGGCCGCCGACGCCGTCCGGCGCCCGCACGAGGCTGAGCGGCCGATTGATGACGAACTGCTTCATGCGCGGCCAGACCAGCGCGTAGTGATCGACCAGATCCTGCTTCGATACGTTCTCCTCGGGCCACAGAAGCTTGTCAGGGCGGGACAGCGTAACCGAGGTTTTCGCCGCGCCTGCGGTTTTGGTGGGCTTTGGCTTCGGCTCTGCCGTGGCTGAGCGTGCTTTCGGTTTCTCCTGCACGACTTCCTCCGCCGGCTTGTCCTCGCGCAATCCCTGGAAGGACGCGTGGCGTATTATACGGTCCGACGTCCAACTGCGAAACTCCACTTCGCCGACAAGTTCGGGCTTGACCCAGACCAGCCCCTTGCCCCTTGGCACCGCGCTGTCGAAGGGCGAGGTTGTCGTCTTCAGCGCATCAAGCCTTTTCTTCAGCTCGTTGGTGCTTTTGGCCGTGAAGCCGGTGCCGACGCGGCCGGCATAGCGCAGCTTGCCGCCCTCGTGATAGCCGACCAGCAGCGAGCGCAGGCCACGCCCGGTCTTGTCCGACGGCATGTAGCCGCCGATAACGAATTCCTGGCGCGCCGTGCATTTCGACTTCACCCACGAGGGAACACGGCCGCTGCGGTAGGGCGCATCGGCGCGCTTGGAAACGACGCCTTCTAGACCCAGCCGGCAAGCGTGCTCCAGCATGATCTTGCCGGGCTCGGCAAAATGGTCGCTGAAGCGCACGGCCTGATCCTCGGCCTGTCCGGCGAGCAGGCTGCGCAGCCTTTCCTTGCGCTCGACCAGCGGCTCGGAACGGATGTCTTGACCATTGAGCTGCAACAGGTCGAAGACATAGTAGATGAAACGGTCCGTACGGCCCGCCGACAGATCTTGCTGAAGCAGCGAGAAGGACGACACGCCATTATCCGCCAGCACGACGATTTCGCCGTCGATGACGGCATCGGTACATTTCAGACCGCCAAGTGCCGCGACAATTGAGCCACCAAATTTGTCGGTCCAGTCGAGGCCGGTGCGTGTCAAAAGCCGCACCTCGGTACCGGCAAGCTGCGCCTGCATGCGATAGCCGTCGAACTTCACCTCATGCAGCCAGTCCTTACCGGGCGGGGCGTCCCGCTCCAGCGTGGCGAGCGCCGGCTCGACGAATTCGAGCCGCCTTGCCGCGACAGCCTTCGCTTTGCCGGCGGCCGGCCTGTCGGACTGCCAGACGCTTGGCTTCTTGCCGTCGGCGGTCTTGCCTTCGCCGACCTCCTCGATGGTCAGGCCGGATTTCACCGATTGCGGCGCCTCCTGCAAAATGTCCTCACCGGGACGCGCGGCGGCATCGTCGGACTTGATCAGCAGCCAGTTGTCGCGTTTTTCGCCGGGCCGCGGCTTCAGCCGCACCAGATGCCAGGCGCCATGCAATTTGTGGCCATGCAGTTCGAAATTGATATGGCCTTTCTTCATCCCTTTGGCAGGGTCGCCTTCGGGGACCCACGTGCCTTCGTCCCAGACAATGACCGAGCCGCCGCCATATTGGCCCTTGGGGATGGTGCCTTCGAACGGCGCATAGTCGATCGGGTGGTCCTCGACATGCACGGCGAGCCGCTTCTCATGCGGGTCGAGGCTCGGGCCTCGCGTCACCGCCCAGCTCCACAGCACGCCGCCATGCTCAAGGCGAAGGTCGTAGTGAAGCCTGGTGGCGGCATGCTTGTGGATGACGAAGATGCCACCCGGCACGGCTTTCTTGCCGCGCGCGAGCTTACCGGCCGGTTCGGCGGTCTTCTTGAAATCGCGCTTGGCGTGATATTGCTCGAGGCCGGCCATGGTCTGATCCTAAGCCGATTTGCGCCGGGCGGCTTTGGACTTGGCGGCTTTTGCCGGGCGTCTGGCCTTTGCCGGCGGGCTGGCCTCCGACGAAAGGCTCTTCTTCAGTGCATCGAAGAGATTGACGACGTTGGAGGGTCGCGGTTCTGCCTTGGTCTTCGGTGCCTTCTTGCCGGCCTTCTTGGCGCGGACCAACTCGATCAGCGCGTTTTCGTATTTGTCCTCGAATTCGGAAGGATCGAACTTCGCCTGTTTCTCATCGACAATGTGTTCGGCCAGCCTGATCATCTCGGCGTCGGTCTTCACCGGCTTGATGTCGCCGAACACCATCTCGGGCCTGCGCACCGTATCGCCATAGCGCAGCGTCGTCAGCAGCAGGCCCTTGCCCAGCGGCTCGATGACCACCGGACGCTCGCGGCGGTAGAGCACGATGCGGGCAAGGCCCGCCGTCTTCTTGGCGGCCATGGCGTCGCGGATGACGGCAAAAGCCTCTTCCGAGACATCGTCCGCGGGCGTCACATAATAGGGCGTGTCGAGATAGATCTGCTGGATCGAAGATTTTTCGATGAACCCGTCGAGGCTCATCGTATGCGAGGATTCGATCTGGACGGCTTCGATCTCCTCCTCCTCGATTTGGACGAAGTCGCCGTCGCCGATCTCGTAGCCCTTGATCTCGTCGCCTTCATCGAGCGGCTTGCCGCTTGCCGAATCGACATAGACGCGCCTGACAGTGTTGCCAGTCTTGCGGTTGAGCACGCGGAACGAAACTTTTTCGGCCTGGGTGACGACATTGGTCACTTCGACCGCGCAGGTGACCAGCGAAAGCTTGAGATACCCTCTCCAGGCGGGGCGCGGCGCCATGACAAACTCCCTGCGCGACAACGTTCAACCGAGAACGGGCAAAGTCCGTTCCGGTTCCGGCGGCGCAAAAGGCAAGTCCGGGCTTTCGGCCCAGCCTTGCCTGAACTCCATTCTCGATCGCGGCCCTACTCGGCGGCTTGCAGGTTGATCTTGCTTTCCGCCATCTCGGTAAGCTTGCGGTCGGTTGCCTGTTCCTCCTTGAGGTTGTTGGCCAACACATTGGCGCAGTCGCTGCGGCCCAGTTGCTTGGCCCAGGCAATCAAGGTGCCGTAACGGGTCATCTCATAATGCTCGACCGCCTGGGCGGACGCGATCAGTGCAGCGTCGAGGACCTCCTTGTCGGCGATGTCGCCGCTGACCTCATCGGCCTCTTCCAGAATGCCATCGATGGCCGGGCAGTCGACCTCCTTGGCCTTCACGCCGTGCAGCTCGAACACCTGCTCGACACGCTGAATATGACCCTTGGTCTGGGCGAGATGCTTCTCAAAGCCGGCTTTCAACTGCGGATCACTCGCCTTGTCGATCATCTTCGGCAGCGATTTCTCGATCTGTTTCTCAGCGTAATAAATGTCGCGCAGCGTGTGCACGAAGAGATCGTCGAGTGTTTTGATGTCCTTCGAAAAGAAGCCCATGGCCTTTGCCTTTCCATTGCTCTTGCTGTTTCGGATTTTCGGCCGCGGCTCAACCCGAGCACGGCGGCCTGCGGAACCGGTTCGTCCCGGCACTGGGAAATCAACGTGCGGCTGACGGGCCGGTTCCTGGTTTTTCAACCACGTGCACGGAAATTTCGCGGTGGCAGCAAAAGTGAAACAAACGCGCGCCTCGGCGACATTCAGGCGAAACATCTGTGATGCAAAAGTCACACTGGGCGAAATGCCGACGGACAGCACGGAAACACCGCGAATCAGCCGCATTGCAGCCATGAACAAAGGCATTTTCGACCAGAGATTAACATCGCGTTCACCGACTATTCACGCCTGGACGCTATGATCCCCGCAATTCGGAAGGGACATCCGAAACGGGACAGGGACCGAGTAAAATGAGCTTCTGGAATCAAATCGCCGGCTATGCCGCCGCCATCCGCGAATTCGTCGCGCCGACCTATCGGCCCGAGCGCTATTACATGCGCGGCCCAGGCCCCGCCTGCGCGCGCCGTGGCAACACGCTTGGGATCAGCGTGCACTGATGATGACCAGGGAAAGCCGTCACGACAGCCGTATCTGCCGGCCCGACGCCGACAACCGGTCAACGACCTATCGCGCCGAGCGCCCTGCGCTGACCGACAGACGGCGGGCGACAACGCCAAGCCTCTAACATTCCGGGCTTTGATCCAGCCGCCGGCAGGCTTAGTGTCGCCTGACACCAGCTGCCGGGCGCCACGTGATCGTCAAGCCGAACCATTCTCCTGAGCCGCCAGAATTCGAATCAAGTCGCTCGTTGATCGTGTTCGACGGCGTCTGCGTGTTGTGCTCGGGTTTTGTGCGGACGGTGGTAAAGCTCGACCGCAAGGGCCACTTCCATTTCGTAACGGCGCAATCGCCGCTCGGCGAGATGCTGTTCAAGAAATACGGGCTGCAGACGGATCGCTACGAGACCAATCTCGTCATCATCGATGGCGCGGCTTTCACACGCCTGGACAGTTTCGTTGCCGTCATGGCCGAACTCGCCTGGCCATGGCGAGCGGCGCGGATCCTGCTGTTGTTGCCGCGCCCGCTTCGCGACTGGCTCTACGATCGCATCGCAAAGAACCGCTACGCCCTGTTCGGCAAGAAGGACAATTGTGAAATCCCTTCCGCCGAGGTGAGGGCAAGATTGATCGGCTAGGCTCATCGCCGTGGCCGGGAGCGGCGCGGGGCATTTTGGGGGAACTGCGGATGAAGGTTCTTGTCGTCGGCGGTTATGGCACCTTTGGCGGTCGCACCGTCGAGCTTTTGGAGGGCGAGCCCCATCTGATCCTGTTCGTCGCCGGGCGCTCGCTCGCCAAGGCTGACGCGTATTGCAAGAAGCGCGCCCCGACGGCAGCGCAACTGCTGCCGGCACTGTTCGACCGTGACGGCGATCTCGCCGTGCAACTCGCTGCATTTGAGCCTGATATTGTGGTCGACGCGAGCGGTCCGTTCCAGGCCTATGGCGAGGGACGCTATGGCCTGATCGAGGCATGCATCGCCCGGCGCGTCAACTATCTCGATCTTGCCGACGGCTCGGATTTCGTCGCCGGTGTCTCTGCGTTCGACGAGGCGGCGCGAAACGCCGGCGTCTTCGTGCTATCCGGAGTCTCGAGCTTTCCGGTGCTGACGGCGGCGGTTGTGCGCCGCCTGTCTTCGGACCTGACGCGGGTCGACGGAATTCGCGGCGGCATCGCGCCGTCGCCCTTCGCCGGTGTCGGCGGAAACGTCATTCGCGCTATCGCCGGTTACACCGGTCAGCCGGTGCGCCTTGTTCGTAATGGCCGTCCCGAACAAGGCTGTCCGTTTACCGAGCAGCTCCGCTATACTATCGCGCCGCCGGGCCAGCTGCCGCTTCGAAACACGCTGTTCTCGCTGGTCGACGTTCCGGACCTGCGTGCTCTGGCCGAGCTTTGGCCGGAGGCGAGGACCATCTGGATGGGAGCCGGGCCGGTACCCGAGGTGCTGCACCGCGCCCTGATCGGCCTCGCCTGGCTGGTGCGCGCCGGGTTGATCGGTTCGCTTTCGCCGCTGGCGCCGCTGATGCATCAGGCGACGAACCGGCTGCGCTGGGGCGAGCATCGCGGCGGCATGTTCGTCGAGGTGGAGGGATCGGACCGCGCGGGCGCCACCGGCAAGCGCTCGTGGCATCTCTTGGCCGAGGGCAACGATGGGCCGCTGATCCCGTCGATGGCGGTTGAAGCGCTGGTCCGCAAAGTGCTGGCCGGACATCAGCCCGCGCCGGGCGCACGGGCGGCGGTGCGCGATTTAGAGCTCCGGGACTATGAGGCCCTGTTCGCCGGGCGGACGATCTACACCGGCTTCAGGAACGGGGCCGCGGACGAGGACAAGCCGCTCTATACCGAGCTGCTCGGTGCCGCCTGGCAAGGCCTTCCCGAGGCAATTCGGTCAATGCATGACCGTACGATCACGGCCGCAGGCCGCGCTAGCGTAGAACGCGGGCACAATGTTCTTGGCCGGCTAATGGCCTGGATGGTCGGCTTCCCCGGAGCAAGCGAGGACATCCCGGTTCATGTCCGCTTCGACACCGACAAGGACGGCGAGACCTGGACGCGGACATTCGGCAAGCACAGTTTTTCGAGCCTACAGTTCGCAGGCCGGGGTCGATCGCAGCGCCTGCTGTGCGAACGCTTCGGCCCGCTGACCTTCGCGATGGCACTGGTTGCCGAGGACGGCCGGCTGGCACTGGTCTTGCGCCGCTGGAGCTTTTTTGGCTTGCCGCTGCCGATGTGGCTCGGTCCACGCTCGACTTCCTACGAAACGGTGGAGGATGGCTGCTTCCGCTTCCATGTCGATATCTCGCATCCGCTTGCCGGCATGATCGCCCGCTACCGTGGCTGGCTAGAGCCTTCCGACCCGCACGGCTCCAGCGAGATCGTGTCGCCTGCCACCTTGCCAAATTCGCGGCAGTCCTGAGCCGTGCACAGCGTCCAGCCTTGACCCGTGGCGCCCGAGGCGGCGAGCACCAGGCGCGGCTGTGGCCCGACCCGGGGCGCATAGACCCACCAGCCGTCGCGCAGCGCCGAGCCTTGCGGCGGCTCCATGCCGGCGCCCGAGCCCTTGATTCGTGCCTCGACGAGTTGCAGGCCGGACGGCAGCACCTTCCAGTCTTCCTGCCACTGGGTCTTCTCCACAGAATGCGTCCAGGAGAGCGTGAAGGCGGCGACCGCGAGCGTCATCGTCTTGCCGGCCGCGACGATGCAGAGGCTCATGCCGAATTGGCCAGTGACGCCTGCCGCGCGCGCCAGCAGTGCCACCCGATCCAGGCAAGAGACAGCGCCCAGCCCGCCTCGTCGGTGAGCGGCAGCGCCGCAACCAGCAGCACGCCAGCGGCGAAGGCGACGAGGCGTTCCCACCAGGCCATGCGCTGGGCGAGAAAGCCGACGGCGGCGGCGCCCCACAGGACGATGCCCATGCAGGCTTTGATGACGATGTAGGCGACCTCGACGGGATAGCCGAACTGGGCGGCGATCGGGCCGGGGTCCTGCAGCATCAGCGCCGGGGTATAGACCGCCATGAACGGCACCACGAAGCCAGCAATGGCAAGCTTGGTGGCCTGGATGCCGATCTTGAGGCCGCTTTCCTTGGCCATGGGTGCGGCGGCGAAGGCGGCCAGCGCCACGGGCGGGGTGAGATCAGCCATGATGCCGAAATAGAAGACGAACATATGGCTGACCACCAGCGGCACGCCGAGCGACAGAAGCGCCGGCCCGGCTAGCGACGAGGTGATGATGTAATTGGGAATGGTCGGGATGCCCATGCCGAGCACCAGGCAGGTGAGCATGGTCAAAAGCAGCGACAGGAACAGATTGTTCTCGCCGATCGAGATGATCCAGCCGATGAAGGTCGAGGCGATGCCGGTGAGCGTCAGCGTGCCGATGACGATGCCGACGATGGCGCAGGCAATGCCGACCGGCAGCGCGTTCTTTGCTCCCTCGGCAAGGGAATCGACGCATATGCGCAGTGTCTCGCGCCCGCCCTTGAAGGTGAGGCAGGCGACGACCAGCACGGCGATGACCAGGCTGAGGATGTTGACGCCGAACTTCATGAAGGAAGCGGCGGCAAGCCCGAGCGCCAGCCAGAAGACGACGCGGAAGGCGAGCGGCCCGATCGATGCCGCCAGCGGCGTGCCGAGGATAAGCACAATGGTCAACGCCAGGCCCATGGTGCCGGCGAAGACCGGTGTGTAGCCGGCAAACAGCAGATAGATCAGTGCTGCGAGCGGCAGTACCAGCGGCCAGTGTTGTCTCACCGCATCCCACGGATTGGGCAGGTCGGCCTTGGCCATGCCGTGCAGGCCGGCCTTGCCGGCCTCCAAATGCACCTGCCAGAAACAGGCGCCAAAATAGAGCAGCGCCGGAATGATCGCCGCCTTGACCACCGCGGCATAGGGAATGTTCAGCGTCTCGGCCATGATGAAGGCAACCGCACCCATCACCGGAGGCATGATCTGGCCGCCCATCGACGAGGTCGCCTCGACGGCTCCGGCGAAGGCCGAGCGGAAGCCGAAGCGCTTCATCAGCGGGATGGTGAACTGGCCGCTGGCCACCACGTTGGCGACGCCGGAGCCGGAAATGGTGCCCATCAGCGCCGAGGACAGCACGCAGACCTGCGCCGGGCCGCCGCGCCATGAGCCGACCAGGCCAAGTGCAAAATCGTTGAACAGCGCGATCATGCCGGCGCGTTCGAGAAAGGCGGCGAAGACGACGAAGATGAAGATGTAGGCGGCCGAGACATAGATCGGCGTGCCGTAGATGCCTTCGGTGCCATAGGCGAAGGTGTCGACGAGCTGGGCGAAATCATAGCCGCGATGGATGAAAGGCGGTGGCAGATGATTGCCGGCAAATGCGTAGGCGAGAAAGATGAACGCAATAACGGCAAGCGGCAGTCCCATCAACCGCCGCGCCGCCTCGAAGACCAGCACGACCAGCACCGCGCCGACGATCAGGTCAGGCGTGGTGAGGAAGCCAGAGCGGCGGATGAGGTCGGCATAGAATACCCAGTTGTACAGACCGGTGGCGAAGCCGAGCACGCCGAGAGTCCAGAAGACTGCTTTCGCCGGGACGCTTTTGGCACGCAGATTGGCGATCAGGGCAAAGCCGAGCAGCAGCAGGAAGCCGACATGCATGGCGCGCACGACCTGGCTCGGCAGGCTGCCGTAGGCGGCGATGTAGATCTGGAAGATGGAGAAGGCGACGCCGATAAAAAAAGCCGCCTTGCCGGCGATGCCTTCGCCGAAGCCCGGTGGCAGGCCTTCGACAGGGATTTCGGCTGTGGTGGAAAGAACGGTCGGGGTTTCGGTCATTGGCGGGGTTCCTGGGGGGCGTCCCTCTCCCTTGAGGGGAGGGTGGACAGCCGCCGAAGGCGGATGGACGGGTGGGGTAACCTCAACTGCCTCGACCTTTGCCTGAACGATGGAGCGCGTCGCCGAGGACCCCTCCCGGCCCTGCGGGCCACCCTCCCCTCAAGGGGGAGGGATGGCGCCTTACTTCACCAATCCCTTTTCCTTGTAATACCTCTCGGCGCCTGGATGCAGCGGCACCGGCATGCCGTCGAGCGCCTTGGCCGGGTCGATCGCCTTGGCGGCGGCATGGGCAGCGGTGAGCTGGTCGAGATGCTCGAACAGCAGCTTGGTCATCTGGTAGGCGGTCTCGTCGGAGACATCGGCGCTGGTGATCAGGAAATTACCGACGGCGGCGGTCGCGACATCATCGGTCTGGCCCTCATAGGTGCCTTTCGGGATGACCACGGAAAGATAGGGCGAGCCGATCTTGGCGACGTCCTCCGCCGGCACGGCAACGATGTTGACCGGGACCGAGGTGGCGAGGTCGCGGATCGAGGCAACGCCCAGGCCAGCCGATTGCAGCGTGGCGTCGAGCTGGCGGTTCTTGATCAGCTCCACCGATTCGGCGAAGGGCAGATATTCGATCCGCCCGAGGTCTTCGTATTTCAGCCCGGCAGCGGCGAAGATCGTGCGGGCGTTGAGCTCGGTGCCCGAGGCCGGCGCGCCGACCGACAGGCTCTTGCCCTTGAGGTCGGCGAGCGTCTTGATGCCGGACTCCTTGCTGGCGACGATCTGGATGTAGTTGGGATAGATGGCGGCAATGCCGCGCAGCTTGTCGAGCTTGCCTGGGAAACCGGCTTCGGTATTGCCCTCGGCGGCCAGCTTGACGGAATCGCCGAGCGCAAAGGCGATCTCGCCCTTGCCCTGTTGCAGCAGGTTGAGGTTTTCGACCGACGCTTTCGTCGCCTGCACCTGGGTACGCGCGCCTTCGATGCCCTTGCCATAGATCTCCGACAGCGCTACGCCGAGCGGATAGTAGACGCCCGACGTGCCGCCGGTCAGCACGTTGATGAATTCCTGTGCCTTGACCGATACCGCGCCAAGGCCAAGCGACAGCGCCAGCGCGCCGGCTGCAACAAATTTCGTCCTGAAATTGAGCATGCGATTTCCTCCCTGAAAATGCGCCGCCGTGCCCTCCTCTGCGGCACGAAGCGAAGCGAGTTTAGACAGCGGGCGGGAAATGCCAACCCGCAATAGCAGCGATTAGACGAACGGCTAGGCGATGCCGTAACACATCGGCGCTTGCGCGAGATCGCATCGCGGCCGAAAGATTTTTCCAGCGCCTGTCGAAATCGGGCAGGGCCGCGCGACATACGTCCGGCTCGCAACGATGCGGCCTTCGAGAAACGGGAGAAGACCATGCGATATATGCTTTTGATCTACGGAAACGAAGCGGGGATGGCGGCCGCGTCGGCAGATGCGGTGACACAGATGTCGAGCGCCTATGTCGCCTACACCGAAGCGCTGAAGAAATCGGGCGCCTGGCTCGCCGGCGACCGGCTGAAGCCGACGCAATCCGCTACCTCGGTGCGGATGGCCAATGGCAAGACCAACGTGCTCGACGGCCCCTATGCCGACACCAAGGAGCAGCTTGCCGGTTTCTATATGATCGAAGCGGAGGACGTCGACGCGGCTATTGCCTGGGCGGCGCGCTGCCCGGGCGCCAGCACCGGCACGGTAGAGGTGCGGCCGATCTGGGAACTCACCATGTGATGCCTGAACTGCCCGACACCGCACGGGCGGCGGCGGAAGCGGCCGCCCGGCAAAGCTACGGCAAGCTGGTCGCCTATCTCGCCGCACGCACGCGCGACGTGGCCGCTGCCGAGGACGCCTTGGCCGATGCCTTTGCAGCGGCGCTCGAGCGTTGGCCACAGGCGGGCGTGCCCAACAAGCCGGAAGCCTGGCTGCTGGCGGTGGCGCGCCGGCGCCGCGTCGACGCGCTCAGACGGCGGCTGACAAGCGAGGCGGGCCGCGACCACCTCAGGCTGATCGCGGAGGAGATGGAGGCACGCATGGCCGACGAAGACCTGCCGGACGAGCGGCTCAGGCTGATGTTTGCTTGCGCTCATCCGGCGATCGAGGCCGGTATCCGCGCGCCGATGATCCTGCAGACGGTTCTGGGCTTCGACGCAGCGACCATCGCCTCGGCCTTTCTTGTCTCGCCGGCCACGATGAGCCAGCGCCTGGTGCGCGCCAAGGCCCGCATCCGCGAGACCGGCATTCCGTTCCGCGTGCCGGAGCGGGCCGAACTCGGCGAGCGGCTGGGCACCGTTCTGGAAGCGATCTACGCGGCGTTTGCCGAAGGCTGGTCCGACCCCGCCGGCACCGAAGCGCAGCGGCGCAATCTCGCGACCGAAGGCATCTGGCTCGGCCGGCTGGTCGCCTCGCTGATGCCGGATGAGCCGGAAGCACTCGGCCTGCTGGCGCTGATGCTGTTCGCCGAAGCGCGGCGCGCAGCGCGGCGCAATGCGGCAGGCGACTATGTGCCGCTAGCGGAGCAGGATCTTGCACTGTGGGACGATACAATGATCGACGAAGCGGAGATGCTGCTCGGGCGCGCCGCTGCCAAGGGCGTGGTCGGCCGCTACCAGCTCGAGGCCGCCGTGCAGTCAGCCCATGCGACAAGGCGGCTGACCGGCGGCACCGACTGGGTCGCGATCAAGGAGCTCTACGACGCGCTGTCGGTGATTGCCGGCTCGCCGGTGGTGTCGATCAACCGTGCGGTGGCGATTGCCGAGGCCGAAGGTGCTTCGGCAGGATTGGGCGCCCTTGATCAACTCAGCGGCGACAAGCGGCTGTATGACTATCAACCTTACTGGGCCGCCCGAGCGGGCCTGCTGGCAAGACTCGGCAGAGTTCCGCAAGCGAGCGAGGCCTATGACCGGGCTATCGGCCTCGAACGCGATCCGGCCGTGCGCCGGTTCCTGCAGGAACGACGGGCAGGTCTCGACCGCGCGGAAAGACACTGAGACAAGGCGGAGTGCTTAGGCCGGCCACATGTCGTGGGAAGCATTCAGCCTCTTTATCACCCGATGTTCCCGCAAATTGGCCCACAGGCGTTCGATGTTCGGCCAAGCGGTTGGAATCTTCGCGACCTCGGGATGCCAAGCCACCAACATGACGAGATAGATGTCGGCCAGCGAGAGCCGGTCGCCGACCAGCCAGTCGCGGCCTTCGAGGGCGGCATCGAGAATGGCGAAGCCGCGATCCATTTCCGAGACCGCCGCCTGTTTGACGGCTTCCACGCCGCCGGGATCTGTCGTGTAGCGATGAGCGTAGAAGAACCGCAGGTCAGCCGAATAGATGACGGAGGACATGAAAAACATCCAGCGCAGGAAGTCGGCACGGTCAGGTGTGTTCGCTGCCGGCGCTAGAGCTGCTTCCGGATAGCGTTCGGCGAGCAGGATGCAGATTGCCGCCGACTCGGTCATCGAATGCCCGTCCGGCAAGACCAGGACCGGGACCCGGTTCAAGGGATTGATGTCGAGGAAGGCCTGGTTGGGTCGGCCTTTTGGAACATCGATCTGGTCGAAAGGCACTCCCGCTAAAGCAAGCGCCGCCTCGACGACAAAGCCGCCGGTATTGGCACGCGTATAGAGCTTGTACATGAAGTCCTCCACCTGCCGGTGCAGCGACGATTTGATATGGAAGTGACTCGCCGCTCAAGCGAACGACGCCCGCCACAGGTGGTTTTTCAGCAGTCCAGCGCTGTTATCTGGGTCCTCGGCGCACGCGTTGGAGCCTGCTGCCCCTTAGGTGAACTAGCACAGTACAAACCTTCGAGATTAGCTGAAACACCCCTCCACTTCGTCATCCCAGGGCGGAGCAAGGAGCGAAGCGACGCGGCGCAGACCCTGGGATCCATGCCGCAACTTCCGAGCGTCGCGACGGTGCAGAGCCTTTAGATGTCGGAAGGCAGCGTGCATGTAGATGTCGGAAGACAGCGTGCATGCTGTCGATGTTGCAACGGCTTTCGTTTTCTGCACCGCGGTATTCGTTGGCCACGGTCACGGAATGGATCCCAGGGTCTGCGCTCCGCTTCGCGTTCGCTCCGCCCTGGGATGACGAGGTGTCCAGACTCTAAGCGCCCAATCCCTCGAACAGGATCGTCGAGAGATAGCGCTCGGCGAAGGAGGGGATGACGACGACGAGGTTCTTGCCCTTGTTCTCCGGCCGCGAGCCGACGACGATCGCCGCCTGCAGGGCGGCACCCGACGAGATGCCGACCGGTACACCTTCGAGACGGGCGACGAGCCGTGCATTGGCGACCGAATCCTCGTTCGAGACCTTGACGATCTCGTCGTAAATCGTCGTGTCGAGGATTTTTGGTGCGAAGCCGGCGCCAATGCCCTGGATCTTGTGCGGGCCGGGTTGGCCGCCGGACAGTACCGGCGAGGCCTCCGGCTCGACGGCGACGACATGCACCGAGGGCTTGCGCTTCTTCAGCACCTGGCCGACGCCGGTGATGGTGCCGCCGGTTCCAATGCCGGCAACGAAGATATCGACTTCGCCATGGGTGTCGTTCCAGATTTCCTCGGCTGTGGTGCGGCGATGGATTTCCGGATTGGCCGGGTTCTCGAATTGTTGCGGAATGACGGCATCGGGCAGCGTCGCGGCCAGCTCGTCGGCCTTGGCGATGGCGCCCTTCATGCCTTTCGGCCCTTCGGTCAGCACCAGCTCGGCGCCGAGCAGCGCCAGCATTTTGCGGCGCTCGACCGACATGGTTTCCGGCATCGTCAGGATCAGCTTGTAGCCTTTGGCGGCGGCGGCAAAGGCGAGCGCGATGCCGGTATTGCCCGAGGTCGGCTCGATAAGCGTGGTCTTGCCGGGCGTAATCCTCCCAGAAGCCTCCAGTGCCTCGATCATCGACACGCCGATGCGGTCCTTGACCGAGGCGATCGGGTTGAAGAATTCGAGCTTGGCCAGCAGATTGGCGACGACACCCTTCTCCCTGGCGAATTTGTCGAGCCGCACCAACGGCGTGTCGCCGATCGTCTCGGTGATCGAATTGTAGATGCGGCCGCGGCCGGGCACGTGTGTGGGGGTGGCGGGCTTGTTCATTGATTTTCCTCCCAGAGGTCAAGCGGCAAGAGTCGGGCGGGCATAAGATAGAGCCATCCGCCGCGCAAGATAGGCTGTCGATCGAAAATATCCGAGTGAAGTTCGTGCCGAATGCCCTCGCCTTGGAAAGGCGTGACAATTCCTGGCCGGCTTGGCGAAAGAGGTCTATTGGCGGGCGGCGATAGCTGCCGCCGCCCCGATCATGAAACCGGCGGCGGTGCGGTTGAGTGCCCTCAGCGCCCGCGGCGACTTCAGGAACCAGCGCGCTTTGGCCGCGAGCGCCAGATAAGGCACCAGCACCACAAGCAGGACGACGATCGTGAGCGCGACTAGGATGCCGTAATCGGCCAGCGTGATCGTCTTCAGATCGACGATGGTCGGGGTGATGGCTAGATAGAAGATCATCGTCTTCGGATTGCCGAGCGTGACGGCGAGACCGGCTACAAAGCTGGATGCCAAGCCGCCCTTGCCTTTCTTCCCCTCCACCGTCTCGGGCGTGATGCCGTTCGTCCAGAAACGCCAGCCAAGAAAAGCGAGGTAGGCGACGCCCAGCCATTTGATGACCAGAAAGATCATGCCAAAGGTCTGTGCGACGAAAGCGAGGCCGAGCACCACGGCCGTGAGATACGTCAGGTCGCCGAGCATCAGCCCGAAGGACATGGCCAGCGACGAGCGGAAGCCGGAACCCAGCGCACGCGCAACGAGTGCGGTGACGCCGGGGCCGGGGATGGCTGCGGCGATGCCGAGGGCAGCACTATAGGCGAGGAACCCGGTGAGCGTCATGATTCGCTCTTGTCGCACAATGTGGAAGTTGGGTGAATTCCCTCGGCCCGGATTCGATTGCGCCAGCGCAGCAGGCGACACCGCCGTTCAAGAGCGGCCGTCTTCGTAGGTAACGCGCCAGATGGTGCCGTTGCCGTCCTCGGTGACGATCAGCGAGCCGTCCTTGGCCATCGCGACACCGACCGGGCGGCCCCAGACGGCGTCGTTCGAGATAACGAAGCCGGTCATGAAGTCCTCATATTCGCCGGTCGGCTTGCCATCCCTGAATTTGAGCCTCACCACCTTGTAGCCGGTCCTGGCGCCACGATTCCACGAACCATGCATGGTGACGAAGGCGTCACCCTGATAATCCGCCGGGAAGTTGTTGCCGTCGTAGAAGGCTATATTCATCGGCGCCGAATGCGCCTGCATCAGTACGTCCGGGACAGTGGCCTTGCCGGCTAGGTCGGGCCGCTCGCCCTGATGGCGCGGATCCTCGTGATTGCCGATGTAGTACCAAGGCCAACCATAGAATCCGCCGTCCTTGACTACAGTTGCAAATTCGAACGGCACATTGTCGCCGAGTTCGTCGCGCTCATTGACGACGCACCACAATGCGCCGGTGGCGGGCTGCACGGTCATGCCCGTACAGTTGCGCAGGCCGGTGGCGACAGTTCGGGGATTTTTCCCATCCGGATCGAAGGCGAGCACATCGGCACGGCCGTCCTCGGAGCCCCAGGCCGCCCCGAGCGGCTTTGATTTGGCCCAGGCGTCGAGGCCGCTATCCGGCTCCTTGCCTATGTCCTCGGCGACGTTCGAGGCGGAGCCAACCGACAGATAAAGCGTCTTGCCGTCCGGCGAGAAGGCGATGTCGCGGGTCGTGTGACCGCCCGACGGGATTTTGGCGACAATGGTTTCTGGTTTACCGGATGCCTTCAGGTCACCGTCGCGATAAGGAAAGCGGACGATGCTGTCGCTGTTTGCGACATAGACCCATTGCGGCTTGTCTCCTGGCGGATAGAAGGCGATGCCGTAGGGATAACTGAGCCCCTTGGCGAAGATCGCTTTCTCGATGGGCTTGGCGCTGCCCTCGGCGAGACGATAGACACGTATCTGGTCGGCATGGCTGTTGGCAACGAACAGGTCGCCATTCGGAGCGACGCGCACGACGCGCGGATTGACGATGCCGGATGCGATCAGTTCGGCCGAAAAGCCCGGCGGCAAATCTGGCTTGGCGCTTTCGGGCCGTTCCGCCACGCCGGCGCCGTTCGACGCGGATTGGGCGGGATCGGCTGGCGGCATGTCTTGCGGCCCGATCAGGCGGCGGGTGCCAGGCCTGTCGGCGTGCCAATCGCCAAAAGCGGCTTCGCCTTTGAGCACCTTCTGATCCGCCTGCTGGGCGGCTGCCGGTGTCGCAACAAGGAGAGCAGCGGCAATGGCCGCAAAGCCGCCAGATCGGATCATCAACGTCCTCCGGGATTCGCCTCGAAAAGGGCAAACGGGATGAGGCATTGGTCGTTCAAGCGGCCGTCCAGCACACGAGGATTTGAAGCCGAACTCCGATTCACTTGCCGGCGGCGTAGAAATCGTCGTCGAGGCGCTTTTCCAGCGCGACCAGATCGGCCGGCAGCGGCAAGCCCATGGCCCGCATCTCTTGCAGCTTCTCGCGCAACTGCTCTTGCACCTCGTGCTGATCCTCAGGCTGGTTGATCATTTCTTCGAGCAGCAGGCTGATCTGGGCCTTGAACGATTCCAGCGCCATTCTTTTTCTCCTTGCGGCAGGCCGCGGCGGCTCCTAGCGCAGCATGCGCGAAATCAGCTGCGCGGTATAGTCGACCATCGGTACTATGCGCGCATAATTCAGCCGCGTCGGCCCGATGACGCCGAGCGCACCGACGACGCGGGCGTCCTTGTCGCGATAGGGTGCCACCACCAGTGATGAGCCCGACAGCGAAAACAGCTTGTTTTCCGAACCGATGAAGATGCGCACGCCCGGGCCCTCCTCGGCGAGGTCGAGGAGCTGGATCAGTCCGTCCTGGGTTTCGAGATCCTCGAAGAGATGCCGCAGCAATTCGATGTCGGCCTGGGCAGTGACGTTTTCCAGGAGATTGGCGCGGCCGCGCACGATAAGCCGCCCAGGCACCCCGCTTTCGGCGCCTGCCCAGACCGCCAGGCCCTTCTCGACCAGATCCTGTGAAAGCGTATCGAGGGCTGCCCTGGTCTCTTCCTTGATGCGGGCGATCTCGACCCGCGCTTCGGCCAGGGTGCGGCCGCGAATATGGGCGTTGAGGAAATTGGAGGCTTCGTGCAATTGCGAGACGGTGATGCCGGCGGGCAGATCGACGACGCGATTTTCGACGTCGCCGTTCTGCGAGACCAGCACGGCCAACGCCTTGGTCGGCTCGAGCTGGATGAATTCGATGTGCTTCAGCGCCACCTCGTTCTTGGCGGCGAGCACAAGGCCGGCGCCGCGCGACATGCCGGACAGCATCTGGCTGGCCTCGGTCAGCATATGCTCCAGCGTCGCGCCCGAGCCGGAGGCGCGCACCTGCGCCTCGATGGTGCGGCGCTCCTCGTCGGAGAGGTCACCGAGTTCCATGAACGCATCGACGAAGAAGCGCAGGCCAGCCTGGGTCGGCAGACGGCCGGCCGAAATATGCGGCGCATAGATCAGGCCGAGATGCTCGAGGTCGCTCATCACGTTGCGGATGGTGGCCGGCGATAGCGACGACGGCAGGATGCGCGACAGGCTGCGCGAGCCGACCGGCTCGCCATCCCTCAGATAAGAATCGACGATGCGCCGGAAGATGTCGCGCGAACGCATGTCGAGCGATTGAAGCGCGGGCGATTGCAGCGCGTGCGACGGGAGCACGTGCGATTGCGAACCGGGATCGACTGCCTTGGTCATTTCGAGCCAAAAACCTCCGGCCCGAAGATATAGACTTCCGCGGCGTCGGCGCAACCGGTCCATTTTCCTTTGCGCCTCACGCCCAGTGCGGCTACAAGCCGGCCAAGATCCCGAAGAAAGAAAGAAGCCTGAATGCGCCCTTCCAAACGCCAGTTCGACGAAATGCGCCCCATCTCCTTCGAGCGCGGCGTCTCCAAGCATGCGGAAGGCTCGTGCCTGGTGAAGTTCGGCGACACGCATGTGCTGTGCACGGCCAGCCTGGAGGAAAAGGTGCCGGGTTGGATGCGCAACTCCGGTAAGGGCTGGGTGACGGCGGAATACGGCATGCTGCCGCGTTCGACCGGCGAGCGCATGCGCCGCGAGGCTTCGGCCGGCAAACAAGGCGGCCGCACGCTGGAGATCCAGCGGCTGATCGGCCGCTCCCTGCGCGCCGTGGTCGATCTGCAGGCGCTCGGCGAGCAGCAGATCACCGTCGACTGTGATGTGATCCAGGCCGATGGCGGCACGCGCACCGCTTCGATCACCGGCGGCTGGGTGGCGCTTTACGATTGCCTGCGCTGGATGGAAGCCCGCCAAATGGCGAGCCTGGGCAAGGTGCTGAAGGATCACGTTGCGGCGATCTCCTGCGGCATCCATGATGGTCAGCCGGTCATCGACCTTGACTATATCGAGGATTCCTCGGCCGGAACCGACGCCAATTTCGTCATGACCGGCAAGGGCGGCATCGTCGAGATCCAGGGCACGGCCGAGGGCGAACCGTTCTCGGAAGAGCAGTTCGCGACCTTGATGGGGCTGGCCAAGAAAGGCATTCAGCGCCTGGTCAGCCTGCAGCAGATGGCGGTGGACTGATCTTCAGTTTATGACGATGAGGGTGACGATCCTGTGACTCCTTCCGCAATCCTGGAATCAGCACTCTACGTAACGGATCTTGCTGCCGCGGAACGGTTCTATTCGGGCGTCCTCGGGCTCGATCCGCTCGGCAAGGTCGAGGGCAGGCATCTCTTCTTCCGCTGCGGCGACGGCGTGCTGCTTATCTTCAATGCCGAGGCGACGAAAGTGCCGCCGCCGGCCGACGCCAGGCTGCCAGTGCCGCCGCATGGCGCCGTCGGCGAGGGCCATCTCTGTTTCGCCGCAAGCGCCGACGAGATCGTGCGCTGGAAAGCGCACCTGGAAGCAAAGAGCATCGCCATCGAAAGCGAGTTCGAGTGGCCGCAAGGCGGCCGCTCGATCTATATTCGCGACCCCTCGGGCAATTCGATCGAATTCGCCGAGCCAAGAATCTGGGGCATCTGATGCATTCGCAGACTGTTCATTCGCCAATTGTTCATTCGCTTGATGGGCATAAGATCGTCGTCGCAAGCCACAATGCCGGCAAATTGCGCGAATTCGCCGATCTGATGGCGCCGTTCGGCATAGAAGCGAGGTCCGCCAAGGAATACGGCTTGCCGGAACCGGACGAGACCGGCACCACTTTCGAGGAGAACGCGCTCATAAAAGCCTTGGCCGCTGCCAAGGCCACTGGATTGCCGGCGCTGTCGGACGATTCCGGCCTATGTGTCGATGCGCTCGACGGCGCACCCGGCGTCTACACTGCCAACTGGGCCGAGACGCCGGACGGCCCCCGCGACTTCGGCATGGCCATGCAGCGCACGGAAGTGGCCTTGCAGGAAGTTGGCGCGATCGCGCCTGCTCAGCGCAAGGGCCGCTTTGTCGCGGTCATCTGCCTGGCCTTTCCCGACGGCCAAGCTGAATATTTTCGCGGCGAGGTCGAGGGTACGCTGGTATGGCCGCCGCGCGGCGAACTCGGCTTCGGCTACGACCCGGTGTTCTTGCCCAACGGGTTCGAAAAGACTTTCGGCGAGATGACCGCTGAGGAAAAACATGGCTGGAAGCCCGGCCACCCGACAGCGTTGTCGCACCGCGCCCGCGCCTTCCAGAAATTCGCGCAAGCCCGATTGGCCGCCGCATGACTATGCTGCTCGACCGCAGCCCGGGTTTCGGCGTCTACATCCACTGGCCGTTCTGCGCGGCCAAGTGCCCCTATTGCGACTTCAACAGCCATGTCCGCCACCAGCCGGTCGACCAGGAGCGTTTTGCGCGCGCCTTCGAGGCCGAGCTGGCGACCATGCGCGGCCGCACCGGGCCGCGCGAGGTGACAAGCATCTTTCTCGGTGGCGGTACGCCGTCGCTGATGAAGCCGCAGACCGTGGCGGCGGTGCTAGATGCCGTGGCGAAGAACTGGACGGTACCAGATGGCATCGAGGTGACGCTGGAGGCCAATCCTTCCTCGGTCGAGGCCGAGCGCTTTCGCGGCTATCGCGCGGCGGGCGTCAACCGGGTGTCGCTTGGCGTGCAGGCGCTGAACGACAAGGATCTGCGCTTTCTCGGCCGTTTGCACAATGTCGATGAGGCCCTGCATGCGATCGGCCTGGCGCGCGAGATTTTCCCACGGTTGTCCTTCGACCTGATCTACGCGCGGCCGGACCAGACGCCTGAAGCGTGGCAGACGGAACTCGAGCAGGCGATCGGCCACGCCGCCGACCATCTGTCGCTGTACCAGCTGACCATCGAGGAAGGCACGCCGTTCCATGCACTGCATGCAGCAAGGAAATTCATCATTCCAGACAACGATGTTGCCGCCGATCTCTATGCGTTGACGCAGGAGATCACCGCCGCGCACGGACTGCCGGCCTACGAGATTTCCAACCACGCCAGGCCCGGCGCTGAAAGCCGGCACAATCTCACCTACTGGCGCTATGGCGAATATGTCGGCGTCGGTCCCGGCGCGCATGGCCGTTTCGTCGAGAGCGGGCGGCGCGTGGTGACAATCGCCGAGAAAATGCCGGAGACCTGGGCCAATCTGGTCGAGGCCAAGGGCCATGGCGTCACCGGCGGCGAGATCCTAACGCGATCGGAAGAAGCCGACGAGTTCCTGCTGATGGGGCTGAGGCTGGCGGAAGGCATCGACCTTTCCCGCTACGAGGCGTTTTCCGGGCGCGGCCTGTCGACGGCACGGCTGTCGGTGCTGCAGGACGAAGGCCTGGTGGCGCCGATCGGCAATGCCCGCCTGCGCGCCACGCCGGCCGGCATGATCGTGCTCGATGCCGTCGTGGCGGATCTGGCCAGATAGTACCGGTGAAGAACGTTCTCTTCGTCTGCAGCCAGAATCGCTTGCGCAGCCCGACGGCGGAGCAGGTGTTTTCCGGTCGCAGGGACATCGAGGTCGCTTCGGCCGGCACCAATCACGATGCCGACACTCCGTTGACGCACGAACTTGTCGCCTGGGCCGATATCATCTTCGTGATGGAAAAGGCGCACCGCGGCAAACTGCAGCAGAAATTCAGGGCCAGTCTAAGGAAGGCTCGGGTGATCTGCCTCGATATTCCCGACGACTATGAATTCATGGACCCGGAACTGGTCCGGTTGCTGGCGGTGAAGGTATCGCGATATCTCTGAAGGCTGTCGCGCTACTGCGCCTTCGTCATCCTCGGGCTTGACCCGAGGATCCATGCCGCTACCCTTGTCGAAGAATGCTGCGGTAGAATAATTCTGAACTGTCGAAACGCTTGAATATTACGGCATGGATCCGGGCGTCTGCGCCGCGTCGCTGCGCTCCTTGCTCCGTCCCAGGATGACGAAAAGAGGATCAAGCGTCGTGCTTGAAACGACGCTTGCCGCGGTCCTTCTCGGCATGCGCTTCTCCGGAGCGGGTCTGCTTGATCTCGCTCTTGTCGCGCGGGGCAGAATGCTGGTCGCCTGTGGGATGTGATGCTGCGCCATCGCGGGCGCTTTTTGTTTCGAGACGGGTGATGAAAATATCGAAGCGATTGGGCATCGTCCGGTCAGTGCTCCGTCGTGCTGTCGGTTTCGGTTACGGGCTTGCTCTCTGCCAATGGCTGGCGTGCGAGCGGTTTCCTGGCCTCGCCATCCGCGTTGCCACGCAGGCTCTTGTCGCCTGGCGCGGCGAAGCGCTTGCGGCCGGCATAATAGGGTTCGAAAACGTCCTGTATCGTCAGGCTGTCCATCCTGCTCCTCCCGAGATCAGGGTTAAAATTCGCCGGCAACGGTTTCGTTCCCTACTATGGCAAAGGCATGGCGGCCGGTTCACGTCGGGACCCCGTTTGGAACCGGGCGTTTGCAACCCAGGCTTTTGCAACCAGGCGTGAGCCGTGCCAAACAGGGTCGAACGGAGTTGTGCAGGTGACCGGCGAATTGGCCAAACGCAGTTATGTGGTCGGGCAGACCGAGATCGCCGCCCGGCCGCTCGAGCCGGCGCTCTATCTGGTGGCTACGCCGATCGGCAATCTCGCCGACATCACGCTGCGCGCGCTGGAAACGCTCGCCGCCGCAGATATCGTCGCCTGCGAGGACACGCGTGTTTCGCGCGTCCTGCTCGACCGCTACGGCATCCGCCGCCGCACCACCGCCTATCACGAGCACAATGCCGCCGAGGCCGGGCCGAAGCTGATCGCGGCACTGCTGGCCGGGCAGAGCGTAGCGCTGATCTCTGATGCCGGCACACCGCTCATCTCCGATCCCGGCTACCGGCTGGTTGGCGAGGCGCTGGAACGCGGCATTCGTGTCGTGCCGATCCCCGGACCGTCGGCGCCACTTGCCGCTCTGACGGCATCCGGCCTGCCTTCGGACGCCTTTCTGTTTGCCGGCTTCCTGCCGGTGAAGACCGGCCAGCGGCTGACGCGGCTGGAAGCGCTGAAGGCGGTGCCGGCAACGTTGATCTTCTTCGAATCGCCGCGCCGGCTGGCCGAGACGCTCAGTGCCATGGTCGAGGTGCTGGGCGGCGCCCGCAAGGCGGCGATCGGCCGCGAGCTGACCAAGACTTTCGAGGAGATGCGGACCGGCACCCTGCAGTCACTCGCCGGCCATTACGCGGCAGCCGATACGCCTAAGGGCGAAATCGTCATCTGCGTCGGCCCGGCCGATGCGGTCGCTGATGAGCCTGAAGACATCGACCGGCTGCTGCTTTCGCTGGCGGCCGAGATGCCGGCCTCCAAGGCGGCGGCGGAAGCCGCCAAGATGACGGGTGGCCAAAAACAGACGCTCTACCGACGGCTGCTCGACCTCAGGAATGCCGGAAGAGACGGGGCCGGCGGAGACGGCGATGGCTGAACGGCCGAGCGCCAGCCGGCAAAAGGCCTACCGGCGCGGCCATCACGGTGAATGGCTGGCGGCGGCGGCGCTGATGCTGAAGGGCTACCGGATTCTTGCCCGCCGCCACCGTACCAGGTTTGGCGAGATCGACCTGATCGCGCGGCGTGGCGATTTGGTGCTGATCGTCGAGGTCAAGGCACGCCGTACGCTGATCGAGGCGATGGAGGCCGTCGGCCGCGAATCGGAGCGCCGCATCGAAGGCGCGGCCGATTTCTGGCTGTCGCGCCAATCCGACTACGGAAAATTATCGGTGCGCTTCGACATGGTGGCGGTATTGCCGTGGCGCTGGCCGGTGCATGTCGAGAACGTTTTTTACGGGGGGAACTAGGTCATTCCCGAGGTGGGGTCGGTTTTGCCGCGATCTCCGGTTCAGATTCGATTGCCTGTCGTCTCGTCGATGGGAACAAGCAAGTAGCGCCATTTGCTGCCTGGATCATGTGCCGACGCTCACCTGGATTCGCTCAATCGATCGGTTTGTCGACCTGGTCTCCGCCCAGCACTGACTGGAACAAAAGCGTTCCTGCGTTGTTCTCCAACCGTCCTGATGTTCGACGGGCTGGTTCAAATGCCGATCAGGGCAGTCCTCGTGGCAGGCATGCGAGGACAAGGGATGGCGAGGCAAATGGATCCCGACGATCTCAACCAGGAACGGATCGTCACCGTGTTCGGCGGAACTGGCTTTCTCGGGCGCAGGATCGTGACGCGGCTCCTGGAAAGGGGTTTCACGGTGCGCGCCGCATCTCGCCATCCGGCTCGCGTGGCCCTGGTCTTTTCCTCGATTACAAGGATGCCCGAAGCAGTCGAGGCGGATATATTGGATGCGTCCTCGATCGGGTCGGCCATTACCGGATCACAGGCGGTCGTGAATGCTGTCAGTCTTTACGTCGAGCAGGGCGTCCAGACCTTTGAACGCGTCCATGTGAAAGCCGCGGCCGATCTCGCTGCCGTGTCGCGCAAGGTCGAGATCGATCAGTTCGTCCAGATTTCAGGGATCGGCTCCGATCCTCAATCGGATTCGAATTATATAAGGGCACGTGGGCGCGGAGAAGTTGCCGTGGGAAACGCATTTCCCGGCGCTTTCATTGTGCGTCCCGCCGTCATGACAGGACCTGACGACGCTTTCCTCACGACCATTGTGAGGCTGATACGCCTCCTGCCGGTCTATCCGCTGTTCGGCGATGGTGGCACACGGCTTCAGCCGGTCTATGTGGCCGACGTCGCGGAAGCAGTGAGCCGGCTGATCGACGGGCGAAGCCACAAGGGTTCACCCATATTCGAATTCGGCGGTCCGCGTATCTATACCTATAAGGAACTGCTTCGGGAGATCGCCCGACAGCTCGATACGCACGTAAAGCTGATGCCGGTGCCGTTTGCTGTATGGAACGCCTTGGCTGGCGTCGCGGAACTCCTCCCGGCTGCCCCCATAACACGCAACCAGATCGATCTTATGCGTCAGGATAATGTGGCAGCAATTGACGCGCCGGGCCTGAAGGAACTCGACATCGAGCCGCGGGATATCGACGAGGTGATCCGCGTGATCGAACAGCGCCGAGGCGTAGGCTCGCGCTCGTCTCCGCCTTAGGACGGCCCCCTGATCCTGGCGGGAACCTATCGCCGCGCGACAGGTTGGTCGAGCTTGAAGCCAATTAAAGAAGGAAAAGAACTATGGCCAGATGCGATCAATGCGGGAATGACTACGACAAGGCTTTCAAAGTGACGATGGCCGAGGAGACCTACACATTCGACAGCTTCGAATGCGCGGTCCAGAAACTTGCTCCGACGTGTCCGCATTGCGGATGCCGGATCATCGGACATGGCGTCGAACAGGATGACATCATCTACTGCTGCGCACATTGCGCCGCTGAGGAAGGTGCGAGCGCGCTGACCGATCGCGCGCCTTGATGCACCTCCTTTGGCGTCTCCAGGGCGACCATTCCGAATGACTGCGCCGGCTCATCCCTATATGGCCAGTGCTGTCAGCCCGACGACGACCAGCCGAGGTCCAGACGCGCCGAGGTCAAGGCCGCCGCACCTGGACAAGTCGCTCCACAATGCCAGCCACCTCCTCTGGAATGGCCGGTATGGTGCCCGATTTCCGTGTCGACCCGAAATCGAGGCCGGCGAAAAAGAGACCTGGAACAGCGCCGACGCCATCCTCGTGGACGGGCTGGCCGGCCGCATCGAGCGCGCCAGGAAGCCGGACCCATGAGAAATCGCCGGTGAAACCCGTGCACCAGATCACTGATCTGATGCCGCTCGCCGTCCAGTCGAGGGAGCGGATCGGAGGATCGGGCAAGCGCGGGGCAACCGTCTCGGCTGGATCATCCTCGGCCAGGGGCGCATCGAGGCCGGCGCGCTCAATGTACTCGTCGACCAGGCGCTTGGCATTCGCCGAAACCTCGTCGGCAAATCGCATATGGTCGTCGAGTTCGTCGCCGAAGACGAGGTTGCCATTCTCCACGCCCCTGAAGCGGCCGAGCAGCACCACGCCCTGTGCACTCAGCGATTGCAGGCTGATTGTATGGGTCGCGCCGACCAGCGCGCGGGCCTGCAGCTTGCCGGAGGGGAGGACGAGTTCCTTGCGCGGAACGTCGAGAAAACCGGACAGCGTCAGCCATTTAAGTATGTTGCCCCCGCGGTAGCGCCGCACCCAACGGCCGTTGCGGCTGGTCGCCAAAAAGACCGCACGTCCGGCCACCGCCAGATCCTCGGCGATCTGGCCGCCCGACTGGCCGCTGCCGACCACCAGCACCGCGCCATTCTCGAACTCGGCCGGGTTGCGATAAGCCGAAGAATCGACTTGGCGAACTGCCGCCGGCAAGTCCGCCGACCCTGGTGGCCGGACCTGTCGGTTCTGGTCGCCGGTGGCGATCACCACATTGCGCGCCAGAAGCACGCCACGAGCCGCCGTAGTGACGCGAAAGATCCCATCGTCTCTCGTCAGCTCGTGAACCGGAGTTTGGGTGCTTACCGGCAGGCGGTGCCGCTCGGCATAGCCTTCGAGATACGCGACAAATTCGTGGTGGGTTATCGCGCCCCAGGGCTCCGGCCCCTCGTAGGAATCACCGGGTAAGATGGAGCGAATGGTCGGCGAATTCAGTCGAAACGAATTCCATCGCTGCGTTCGCCACGTTTCGCCGATCCGGCCTCGATCGAGCACACGGTGGTCGCGGCCCTGCCGTTTCAAGAAGTAGCTGACGCCGAGCCCCGCCGGACCGGCGCCAATAACGAGGGCGTCAAGAACTTCGCTCATGCATTCCCCCTGCCAACCATACGTCCACAAGATCGTATGGCTCGGCTTCGGGCAAGAACAGAGTTCCGGCTGGGATTGCGCTATCCGCGCCGGCTCACCCCCAGATTGCCAGCCCCGCCAGGCCGACGATGCCCACGACCAGCCGCCACCAGCCGAACAGCGCATAGCCATGGCGCGAGACATAGTCGAGCAGGAAGCGCACGACGATTAGCGCGGTGACGAAGGCGGCGACGAAGCCGACGGCGATGATAGGCAGGTCGGCACTGCTCAGCACATTGCGGTTCTTGAACAGGTCGAAGGCGAAGGCGCCGACCATGGTCGGGATGGCAAGGAAGAAGGAGAATTCCGCCGCCGCCCGTTTGTCGACCCCGAGCAGCAGCGCGCCGACGATGGTCGAACCCGAGCGCGATGTGCCGGGGATCAGCGACAAGCACTGGAACAGCCCGATCTGCAGATAGAGCCTGGTCGGGAACCGCTCGACATCGTGGTAATATGGCTTCGGCTTCATGCGATCGACCAGCAGCAGGATGACGCCGCCGATGATCAGCATGATGCAGATCAGCCGCGGCGATTCGAACAGCACCGTCTTGATGAAATCATGCGCCAGCGCGCCGACGACGGCCGCCGGCAGGAACGCGATGAGAATGCCAAGGACGAAATGCCGCGTCAGCCGATCGTATGGCAGTTCGAGCAGCATCTTCCAGAGCCGGCGGAAATAGACGCTGAGGATCGCCAATATGGCGCCGAGCTGGATCAGGATCTCGAAGGCCTTGCCGGTCGAATGAAAGCCGAGGAAATGGCCGGCGAGCAGGATATGACCGGTCGAAGACACCGGAATAAACTCGGTCAGGCCCTCGAGCATGCCGAGCAGCAGCGCTTCGACGACGGTCTGGCTTTCCATGGCAACCTCGGCGTTGGAGGGAGGGCTTGAGAAAACGGCTTGCTTGTCACGGCGCGGAACTCCCCCTATAGGTCGCAGCACCCTGACAGCCCCTGAATCGGGCGGCCAAGACTTACCGGCGCAGCCGGCGATTTGCCAGTGCGCTCTATTATCGCGGGACCATGCTAACGCTTTTCCACCATCCGATGTTCGCCAGCTGCCGCTTCGTCCGCCTCGCCTTTGGCGAGTATGGCGAGGAACTGGCACTGATCGAAGAGAAGCCGTGGACGCGGCGCAAGGAGTTCCTGGCGCTGAACCCGGCCGGCACGCTGCCGATCCTGCTTGCCGAGGGCGACGTGCCGATTGTTGGCGCAGTGGTCATTGCCGAATATCTCGACGAGACGCGCGGCGTACTCAAGCGCGACAAGCGGCTATTCGCCGAAGACCCGATGGAACGCGCCGAAATCCGCCGGCTGACCGACTGGTACCTCAACAAGGCGGAAAGCGAGGTTACCCGGCATCTGGTGCGCGAGCGCGTTCTGAAGCCGGTCATGCCGGAAACAGCGGGCGGCGGCTCGCCCGATTCGGCGGCGATCCGCGCCGCCCGCGCCAATATCCGCCAGCACATGAAATACACCAACTGGCTGGCCGGCACCCGTCATTGGCTGGCCGGCAACAAGGTCACCTATGCCGATCTCGCGGCGGCGGCGGCACTGTCGGTGCTCGACTATCTCGGCGAGATCGACTGGCGCGAACACAGCGCCGCGCGCGAATGGTATACAAGGGTGAAATCACGGCCTTCGTTCCGGCCGCTTCTGTCCGACCGGGTGCGTGGCCTGTCGCCGGTGTCACATTATGCGGACCTCGATTTCTGATACGGCAAAGCTGCGCGCGCTGATCGACCGCGAGGCGCGGAACGCCGGCTTTGACGCCGTCGCCGTCACAACGCCCGATGCGATTCCGCGGGCGCCGGAACGGCTGGCCGAATTCGTTGCCGACGGCTTTCACGGCTCGATGGGCTGGATTGCCGAAACGCTCGAGCGGCGAGGCAAACCAGCGGCGCTCTGGCCAGAGGTCCGCTCGATCATCGTGCTGGCGATGAATTACGGCCCCGACCGCGACCCGCGCGACATCCTGGCAAAACGCGATCGCGGCGCGATCTCCGCCTATGCGCAGAACCGCGATTATCATGACGTCATGAAAGGCCGGCTGAAGGCGATCGCCGGCAAGCTTGTTGCGCGCGCCGGCGGCGACGTCAAAGTGTTTGTCGACACCGCGCCGGTGATGGAAAAGCCGCTGGCCGAGGCGGCCGGCCTCGGTTGGCAAGGCAAGCACACCAACCTGGTCAGCCGCGCCCATGGTTCCTGGCTGTTCCTCGGCACCATCTTCACGACGGCCGAGCTGGTGCCGGACGCGCCTGAGGACGATCATTGCGGCTCCTGCCGCGCCTGTCTCGACGCCTGCCCGACGGACGCCTTTCCGGCGCCTTACCGGCTCGATGCGCGGCGCTGCATTTCATACCTCACCATCGAGAACAAAGGACCGATCCCACATGAGTTCCGGGAAAAGATCGGCAATCGCATCTATGGCTGCGACGACTGCCTGGCCGCCTGTCCGTGGAACAAGTTCGCCCAAGCTGCCTCCGAGGCTAAGCTTGCCGCCCGCGCGGACTTGCGCGAACCGCCGCTCGCCGAGCTGCTTTGCCTGAACGACGCTGCCTTCCGCGCGCTTTTTTCGGGCTCGCCGGTCAAGCGCATCGGCCGCGACCGTTTTATCCGCAACGTGCTGATCGCGGCCGGCAATTCCCAGGACTTGTCGCTGGCCGGCGCCGTCCGCGCGCTGCTCGACGATGCCTCGCCGCTGGTTCGCGGCGCCGCGGTATGGGCGCTGTCGCGGCTAGTGCCGGGTCAGGAATTTGCCGAACGTGCCGCAGCCGCTTTGCAAGTAGAAGGTGACGAGGCGGTAAGAGGCGAATGGCTTCTGGCCCTGCCAAAGCCGATCGAGGCCCATACATGACAAAAAAGCAGATTTTCATCTTCGGCGCCGGTTATTCGGGCAGGGCCTTCGCCGGCGCCAACAGGGATGCCGACACAACGATCTTCGGTACAACACGGTCGCTGGAAAAATTCGCGGCGCTGCGGCAAGCCGGTATCGTGCCGCTGCGTTTCGATGGCACGCTGACTTCCGAAATCGGCGATGCGCTTGGGAAGACAACCCATCTCGTCGTCTCGGTCGCGCCGGACGAGGCCGGCGACCCGGTGCTGGGCGCGGCACGCGAGGTGATCGTGGCCAACATGCCGGAGCTCGAATGGATCGCCTATCTCTCCACCGTCGGCGTCTATGGCGACCATGGCGGCAACTGGGTGGACGAGGCCGCCGAATGCCGGCCGTTGTCGAAGCGGTCGGCGATGCGTGTCGCAGCCGAGCAGGATTGGCTGCAACTGGGCCACGACATCCACCGGCCGGTGGCGATCCTGCGGCTTTCCGGCATTTATGGGCCGGGCCGCAACGCCCTGGTCAATCTCGAAAACGGCACCGCCCGGCGACTGGTCAAGCCGGGCCAGGTGTTCAACCGCATCCATTGCGACGATATTGCCGGCGCTCTCTGGCATCTAGCCGAAGGCGATCGCGGCGGCATCTTCAACGTCACCGACGACCTGCCGGCGCCGCCGCAGGACGTCGTCGCCTATGCCGCCAGGTTGATGGGCATCGAGCCGCCGCCCGAAATTCCGTTCGAGACCGCCCAACTTTCGCCCATGGCGCGGTCCTTCTATGGCGAGAACAAGCGTGTCGCCAACGCGGCGATCAAGGCGGCCGGCTATGGCTTTCGCTTCCCCGACTACCGCTCGGCTCTCGACGCCATGTGGGCGAGCGGCGACTGGCGCGACGGCGAGGCGCGCAGTCCGATGAAACGGTCGTGATCGATACGTTGCGCGGGGCGTGGTATGATGCGGTTCAAACCGCGGAGGGGTCCAGCTTGGGGAAGACGTTAAAGCGAGCCTTGCCGGGAAAAACACTGCTGCTGACGGCAGCACTGGCCGTCGCCGGCCTAACGCTTGCCGCGCAAACGGCGAGCGCCGAGCAACGGGCAAAAGAGCTGTTCGGCGCCAAAAAGCTGCCGGCACTCGCAGCAGCGCAATCGATCGGCTTTTATTCCAAAGGCTGTTTTTCCGGCGGCGTCGCGCTGCCCATGGACGGCCGGCACTGGGAGGTGATGCGACCGTCGCGCAACCGCCGTTGGGGCCATCCGGCGATGATCGCGATGATCGAGAAACTATCGCGCGATGCCGCGGCCGACGGCTGGCCGGGCCTGTTGATCGGCGACATCTCGCAACCGCGCGGCGGGCCGATGCTGAGCGGCCATGCCTCGCACCAGATCGGCCTCGACGCCGACATCTGGCTGACGCCGATGCCCGACCGCAAGCTTTCGACCGAAGAGCGCGAAAACATCAGCGCTACCTTGATGGTCGATGAAAAGACCCATCTGGTAAAGGATGGCCTGTGGACGCCGATGCACACGCGGCTGTTGAGGCGCGCCGCGAGCTATCCCGAAGTCGAGCGCATCCTGGTCAATCCAGGGATCAAGAAGAAGCTCTGCGACACGGTCAAAGGTGACCGCAGCTGGTTGCGCAAGGTCAGGCCGCTCTGGGGCCACGATTACCACTTCCACATTCGTATCGGCTGCCAGCCTGGGTCACCCGACTGCAAGGCGCAGGAAGCGACGGCGCCAGGCGATGGCTGCGACCAGGCGCTGGCCTGGTGGTTCACCGAGGAGCCGTGGCGCCCCAACAAGAATCCGGACAAGCCGAAGGCACGCGACGTGATGACGATGGCGAACCTGCCCAGGCAATGCCAGTTCGTGCTCGACGCGCCGGCTCCGGCCTCGGCGGAAGCAGTCACCTATTATGGCGACGGCGTGCCGATCGCGGCCGTACCCGCTCCCGCGGCAGAGCCTTCGCCGCCGCCGACGATCGCAGCCGGCGCGGCAGCGCTTCCGGCCTCGGCGAACGCCTTTGTGGCGACCCCCGAGATCCGCATTCCGCTGCCGCGGCCACGACCGGGGCACTGATGCGGGCAGCGTGTTCGCTGTCTGCATCCGTGCATCTCCACTTCGAAAACCGATTTCCCTTTTTGCGGTCATGCGCTAGTCAACGAGAGAACGGCGATACGCGTCGGGAACGGACGAGAGCATGCCAGGCGTAAGCGACGACGACACTCTGTTGCGGTTTCCGATTCTGATCGGCGACATAGGCGGCACCAATGCGCGCTTCTCGATCGTGCTTGACGCGAATTCCGAAGCCGGCGAGCCGACGATCGTCCAGACCGCCAACTTCAATACGATCGACGAGGCGATCCAGTCGGCCGTGCTCGACCGCTCGTCGGTCCGGCCGAATTCAGCTGTGCTGGCGGTAGCCGGTCCTGTCGAAAGCGACGAGATCCCGCTTACCAATTGCCCATGGATCGTCAAGCCGAGACAGATGTTCGCCAGTCTCGGTCTCAGCGACGTCGTGGTGCTCAACGACTTCGAGGCGCAGGCGCTGGCCGTCGTCGCGCTCGGCGAAGAGCATATGGAAAAGATCGGCGGTGACGCGCCGGAACCGAATTCCGGGCGGGTAGTGCTCGGCCCGGGAACCGGGCTCGGCGTCGCCGGGCTGGTCTATGCGCTGCATCACTGGATACCGGTGCCCGGCGAGGGCGGCCATATGGATATCGGCCCGCGCTCGCCGCGCGATTTCCAGGTGTTTCCGCATATCGAGAAGCTCGAGGGCCGCATCTCCGGCGAACAGATCCTGTCCGGGCGCGGCCTGGTCAATGCCTACCGGGCGGTGGCCAAGGCGGACGGCAAGCCGTCGCCCTTTACCACGCCCGCCGAGATCACCGCCGCGGCGCTGGCAAAGAACGATCCGGTGGCCGAAGAGGCGCTGTCGATCTTCGTCACCTGCCTGGGACGCACCGCCGGTGACCTCGCTCTGGTGTTCATGAGCCGCGGCGGCGTGTTTCTCACCGGCGGCATCGCGCAAAAAATCCTGCCGGCGCTGCGGACCGGCAATTTCCGCGCCGCCTTCGAGGACAAGGCGCCGCACAGTGCCCTGATGCGCAGCATGCCGGTCTATGTCATCACCCATCCGCTGGCGGCGCTTTTAGGGCTGGCCGCCTATGCCAGAAATCCGTCGCTGTTCGGCGTGCAGACGGCGGGGCGGCGCTGGCGGGTCTAGGACACAAGCTGCGCCGCGACGAAGTTTCGCCGTCCCCGGCCATAGGCAAGCCGCCATTGGGGCGTTAAGAGGTTGCCGAATTGCAGCCCGGCCGAACCGAAACCACAAAGCGCTCCAACTTGACACTTCCAGCACCAACCAAAGGGAAAGTCCGGCCCAGCGAGATCGTGGCGGTGATCCGCCGCATCATCGCCGAGAACAGCCGCGACTATCGCTGGTACTATGCTCTTGCCGTGCTGTGCCTGGTGACGATCGCGGCGACGACCGCCTTCACAGCCTGGATCATGAAGGATGTCATCGATCAGATCTTCTACCAACAGCGCGGCGATCTTATCGCGCTGATCAGCGTGTCGATCCTGGCCGCCTTCATGCTGCGCGGGCTGGCCAGCTACGGCCAGGCAGTGACGCTGGCCAAGATCGGCAACAATCTGGTGGCGCGTTATCAGCGCCGCATCTTCGACCATCTGATGAAGCTCGGCGTCAGTTTCTTCAACGACACCCGCTCGGGCCGGCTCGCCGCGCAGATCAACGAGAACGTCAACGGCATCCGCGATCTCCTGTCGATGACGCTGACATCGCTGGCGCGCGATGCCGTGTCGCTTGTCGCGCTGGTCGGCGTCATGATCTGGCAGGACCCGATGCTCTCGGCGATGTCGCTGCTGATCGGCCCGCCTTTAATTTATAGTGTCACCTATCTGATGCGCCGGGTACGTCGCATCACTCGCGAATCGGTGCAGATCAACTCGCGGCTGATCGGCGCCATGCAGGAAGCGACGCAAGGCATCGCTATCGTCAAGGCCTTCACCCTGGAGGACGAGCTGTCGCGCCGCATCGGCGGCCTCGTCGCCGGCGCCGAGCAGCGGGCAAACAAGATCGCCCGCGTCTCGGAACGGCTGACGCCGATCTCCGAAATGCTGGCCGGCTTCGCCGTCGCCGGCGTCATCGCCTATTCCGGCTACCGGGCGACTGTCGGCGGCCAACCGCCGGGCGCGGTGTTTGCCTTCATCACCGCCCTGCTGCTTGCCTATGACCCCGCCAGGCGGCTGGCGCGTATGCAGGTCGGCATGGAAAAGTCGCTGGTCAATGCGCGCATGATCTACGAGCTTCTCGACCTCGAGCCGCAGCAGGGTGACGTGCCGGGAGCCGCCGAGGCGAAATTCACCTCTGGCGAAGTGCGCTTCAACAATGTGTCCTTCCGCTATGTCGAAGAGGCGCCGGTCCTGCAGGATCTGAGCTTTGTCGCCGCTGCCGGCAAGGTGACTGCCATCGTCGGAGCTTCGGGCGCCGGCAAGACGACGCTGGTTGCGCTGCTGCAGCGCTTCTACGACGTCGAGTCGGGCAGCATCGATATCGATGGCCAGGACATTTCAAAGGTCACCAAGCATTCGCTGCGCGGCTCGATCGCCTATGTTTCGCAGCAGCCTTATCTGTTCGAAGGCACCATCCGCGACAACATCCGCTACGGCAGGCTGAGCGCCACCGACGCCGAGATTGAACGCGCCGCCCAACAGGCCGCGGCCGACGATTTCATTCGCCAGCAGCCGCAAGGCTACGACACGCCCGTCGGCGAGAACGGCGTGACGCTGTCGGGCGGCCAGCGCCAGCGCGTATCGATTGCCCGCGCCATCGTTCGGCAGGCGCCGATCCTGCTGCTCGACGAAGCCACCTCGGCGCTCGACAACGAGGCCGAGGCCCGCGTCCAGGAAGCGCTGACCCATGTCATGGAAGGGCGCACCACCATTGTCATCGCGCACCGGCTGTCGACGGTGGTCAATGCCGACCATATCATCGTGCTGGAGCAGGGCCGGCTGGTCGAACAGGGCACGCACGCCTCGCTGATGGCCGACCCGCACAGCGTCTATGCGCGGTTCCACCGGGTGCAAGGCAGGAAAGGGCTGGGGCTTGTCGATGACGGCAAGCCAATCCAGACTGCGGCGCAACATGTCCGCGCGAAAAAGGCGGCCGGGAGACATTCATGAGTGACATACCGACCGCGAGTGAAATGGGCCTGGTGGTGGTCGGCGCGGCCGGCCGCATGGGCCAGGCGCTGATCCGCGCCATCCACACCATACCGGGCGCGCGTGTCGCCGGCGCCATCGCGCCGGCCGGATCGCCCCATATCGGCAAGGATGCCGGCGAGCTGGCCGGCGTCGGCCGGCTCGGCGTGGCGATCGGGGACGATCCGCTGCCGGTCTTCGCCAAGGCCGACGGCGTACTCGATTTCACCACCCCGGAAGCGACCGTCGAATTCGCCGGCTACGCGGCGCAGGCGCGCATCGCCCACATCATCGGCACCACCGGCTGTTCGGCCGAAGACAACGCCAGGATCGCGGCCGCCGCGCGGCACGCGACGATCGTCAAGTCAGGCAATATGAGCCTCGGCGTCAATCTGCTGGCGGTGCTGGTGGAGCAGGCGGCGCGCGCGCTCGATGCCGACGATTTCGACATCGAGATCCTGGAAATGCATCACCGGCACAAGGTCGACGCGCCGTCGGGAACGGCGCTGCTGCTCGGCGAAGCCGCCGCTAATGGGCGCGGCATCGACCTTGACGGGAACAGCGTGCGGTCGCGCGACGGTCATACCGGCGTGCGCAAGGCAGGCTCGATCGGTTTCGCCAGCTTGCGCGGCGGCTCGGTCGTCGGCGACCACAGTGTGGTGCTGGCCGGTACCGGCGAGCGCATCACGCTCGCCCACCATGCCGAGGACCGGGCGATCTTTGCCCGCGGCGCAGTCAAGGCAGCCCTGTGGGCGCGCGGCCGCAAGCCGGGCCTCTATTCGATGCGGGACGTGCTCGGCCTGACCAGTTGATCCATAAAATTTGAAGGAGCAAATATGTCGAGAACTCTCGTGCTCGTGCGCCACGGCCAGAGCGAGTGGAACCTGAAGAACCTTTTTACCGGCTGGCGCGACGTCGACCTGACCGAACTAGGCCATACCGAAGCCAAGGCGGCCGGCGCCAAGCTCAGGGCGCGCGGCATGAAATTCGACATCGCCTTCACGTCGTCGCTGATCCGGGCGCAGAAGACCTGTCAGCACATTCTAGACGCTGTCGGCCAGAGCGGGCTCGAGACCATCCGCGACCAGGCGCTGAACGAGCGCGACTATGGCGATCTCTCCGGCCTCAACAAGGATGATGCGCGCAAAAAATGGGGCGAGGACCAGGTGCATATCTGGCGCCGCTCCTACGACGTGCCGCCGCCCGGCGGTGAAAGCCTGAAAGACACCGGCGCACGCGTCTGGCCCTATTACCTGCACGATCTGCAGCCGCATGTGCTGCGCGGCGGTACCGTGCTGGTGGCGGCGCACGGCAATTCGCTGCGCGCGCTGATCATGGCGCTGGACGGCAAGTCGGGCGAGGAGATCGTCAAGCTCGAGCTCGGCACCGGTGTGCCGATCATCTACACGCTCAACGCCGATTCCACGGTAGCGTCGAAGGAAGTGCTGGAGCACTGAGCCGGAGAAGGAACGCGGCTTTCAAAAAAGCGCGTTGACACTCATCCTTTGCCCGCTTAATGAGCGCGCACCAGCCCAGATGGCGGAATTGGTAGACGCGCACGGTTCAGGTCCGTGTTCCGCAAGGAGTGGAGGTTCGAGTCCTCTTCTGGGCACCAAATTCCCGTTTCGAACTTTTGATAAGGTTCAGAAACCCCAAGAAAAAGCCCCGGTTTTGCCGGGCCTTTTTCTTGGCCGGATGTCCTAGGCTGTACGCGTCGACAGCGCACCAGGATTTTCGCTCGAGAGCTTGCGACGACAACGATCCCCTCCTTTTCAGCCGCGAGCTCGGCAGCTGCCTTTTTTGGAAAGCGTGACGTTAACGTCGAAGCTCATGTCGGCTGGGCCGTTGCCGGCACGGCACCCGCCAACAATACAGATGCCGCAATCGTCATACCACCCTGCCTCGTTTCCATATCTCCTCCCGCGAGCCGGCAAACAACGTGAATCCGCCACAGGTGATCGCAGCGAAGACGGGCAGACCATGCGGTGAACTTTCCATCGCCATGCCGGCGATGAGCGGCCCCAGGAGCGCGCCGATACCCCAGGCGATGGAGAGCAACGCATAGATGCTGAGCAATTCTGCGTCCTTGTAAGCCTCGCCGAGCATGGCGACCGTAGTCGTATAGATGCCGACGAAGGCACCTCCCCACAGGAAAAGCAGGGAATAGGCAAACCACGGGTGCAAGAAGGCCAAGGGCCATGCAAGCGCCCCAAGCGCCGATATGGCCGCAAGGGCAATCAGCAGCCACCGGCGATCCATTCGGTCACCGAGCCAGCCGATGGGCAATTGCAGCAGGATCGAGCCGATAAGGAGCACGGTTAACAGGAGCGTCGCTGAATGCTCCGGCCATCCAAGGCGGATGGCATAGAGCGGCAATAGGCTGAGACCGGCCGCTTCCAATGCGGCGTTCAAGACTGAGGAAGCAACCGCCACTGGCGCTAGTTTGAGGTACCGAAACGGATTGCCGATATCCTCGCGCGCTGGCTTGGCTGCATCGGGCCTACCTACGATCAGGACCACGCAAGCGACAAGTGCTATTGCAGCGCCGACAATGAAAGCAAGAGACTCCTCACGTCCGACCAGGACCAGGATGGCAGGGCCAATTGCGGTGCCGCAGGAAAGAGCGGTCATATAGATTGCTATCATTCGTCCCCGGTTTCTCTCACCGGCAAGCTGGTTGAGCCACGTTTCGGAAACGACAAACAGCGTCTCTGACGCCGCTCCGAGAGCCGCACGCAAGGGAAACCAGACCCAAAGAAACGGTGCCAAGGGAAAAAAGACGAACAACCCGCCCGATGCTATTAGAGCTCCCTTCGCCAGCCGCACAAATCCAAGCTGCTGTGCAAGGCGGGGCAGGTAGGGGGCCGCCAGAAATACACCGATGGCGTACATGGCACTGTTCGCCCCAATAAGGCTTTCGGAATAGCCCGCTTCCGCCAGCTCAAGTGCAATCAGCGGTGCGCTGAGGCCATAGGTCAGCCCGAAGATTGCGGCGGTCAGGATGACGACCGCTGACGTGCGCACAAGCCCGCTCATCATGCAGGCGCCCCGTCGCGCTCGGCCACATGGGCGAGCTTGCGGCCAGTGCTGAACGCGTCGGAGAGCTTGCTTCTCCAGCGCCGGTCGCTGTGCTCAACAACGCTGCGCAGAAGGCGCGTATAGTCCAGAACGAGCCCAGGGGTCCACGTCAAGGCCTCAGCCCGGCCGCGCACGAGCCGCAACAACCAGAATTGCGGGTTGCTGATGATCTTGAAGATATCCCGCCAAACATGGCCGCTGTACGATGCGCCCTCCAGAGCCGCATCGAGTGCCTGGATAACGGTTGTCGAGCAGTTGCGGGCCGTGAGATTGTAGGTCTTGTCCTGAGAATATGCTTCCCAGAATATCCTCAGGGCTTGCGGATTGAACCTGTGGAACGTCACCTTCTGGTCCGGCTCACACCAGTCGGCCGATTCCTGTGCAAGGGACTCGTTGAACCGCCCAGCTACATTATTCTCATGTCCCGCCGAGAGAATGGCCCGGAAGTCGTCAGGGCTGTGGTCGATGTCGTCGAACGGATAGTGGCTGATGTAAAGGTCCGGTGGCATTTCCAGCGCGGAATGGCCCGTTGAGATCACGCCTTTCTTGTCGACTGCCGCGACATACCGGTCGATTAGAATCCTGCGCTCCGGGTCCTTTATCGAACCGACAGCCGTCCAGACATAGACATTGAGGACCTCGTCCGCCTTGGCCCAGACATCGCCGTTTGCGGGAATGACCGGGCGGGCCACGCGACCCTGCCAGTTTCGGGCCGCATAAAGCGGCAGGGAGGTGATCGAGCCGCCTTTCGGCAATTGCCGTAATGGCAGGGCCATCCGCACAAGTGCATAGCCGGATGTCAGCAGAAGGAGCGCAAAGCAAAATGGAACTGTCAGCTGGTGCGGGACCGGCCAGGACATCAAGATGCCGATGGCCAGGCTGATCTCGATCAGGCCGGCGATAATCCCCACCCGCCAGCGTGGGTTGTGGATCACGAAAGCGGAGCCGATCCGAAAGAGCCCGTCAACCAGGAAGGCAGTGCCGAACACGATTGCCGCGCCGATATTGTTGTCCCAGGGGACGTCGAAGACCAGAAACGCCGCGAACAGAAATGCGATGCCACGCAGCGTATCAATCCAATGCTGGCGAAGCCCGACGGATATGGCCGCGGCAATTTCGACCAGCCCCTCGACTACCAGGAATATGGCGAGCGTATCCAGCGCGACGGAGAGCGCGCCATCGCTCAGATCGAACAGGATGGCAACCCCGACAAGCATCCAGATGACGCCTGCCGCAGTCAGGAGCTGCCAGATGGGTTTCAGCGCACGCGCCCCAAGAAAAAGAAAAACCAGCCGGATCATGATGCGTTTCGGTAGCCTTGTGGCGCTACGGCGCCATCTGGTTGACGTTTCCGAATATTGGCCGCGACTTCTCCACGGTCCCGTCTTCGTTCGGTTCCACAAGCTGAACCCATCAGATGTTTAATTACGGAAGCATCGCCGGTCCGTCCCTTCGATCCAGAAGCAATTGGAGGAGAGGCGCCGTTTCCTGACTGTCGCCGGTTCCTGGTCATGCCTATCCGTCCGGGTTAGGCAGCGATCTGTCGTTGCGACAGCGCACGAGCGGAAGGATTTCGCCCGAGATCACTCTGGTGATCTTTTGCTGCTTGGCGTTGGTTACGACGGTCATGCACGCGCATCCGTAGCCGTGGCCGGAACCAGGCACATTGGTCTCGACGAATTGCCGCTCGTCAAAGGCCGGCACATTGTCGATGCCTCTGGGATCCGGTCGCCCCTGCATCTGGATCCACCAATCCCCGTCACTGTCGGTCAGGACGAGGTTGCCGGGTGTCGGGCTGGAGTACCAGCCACAACGGCGCTCGGCGTAGGCGGCGGCAGGCAAGGACATGATGGCCAGGCAGAAACAGGTAGCGAATAATGGGCGCATGAGAACCTTTACCTCCTTAAGTAAAGCAGGTCATGCCGCCGATAATCTGCGTTGACGCAGGTAACGAGGCGGCATGATTTTGTAGGCCTTATGGCCTCAACTTCGTGTCCACATTTTCTTCGATCAATCCGCAATGAAGCGTCACAGGCTTCCTTTGGACATCGCTTAGTGGACCGTCGATGAAATCGCAGCTGAGCAGATTGTCCGGACTGCTCTTGCGTGCGGATGCAACGTTGACGTTGACCTCGGGAGGGCCGGCAAGCCAGTCGAGACGCTTGGTGTCGACCTTTGTGCCGCCGATGTGGGCGTGGCCCGCTGTGCCCGCTATCTCGACCTCTTCGTCCTGCGGCGTGAGATCGATCTGGCCGACTTCGTTGGCGTGCTTCTCGGCACTCCGCTTCGGGTCACCGTAATAGGAGGCGAGGACAACGATCCCTTCCTTTTCAGTCGCGAGCTTGGCGGCTGCTTTTTTGGACAGCGTGACGTTGACGTCGAAGCCGAGGTCGCCCTGGGCTGTCGCTGGCACAGCACATGCCAACAGCGCAGATGCTGCAATCGTTACTGCGGGCAGTGATCTATAGCGTTTCACAATCCACCTCCTTTAGCCCCTCACGCAATGCCGATACCCCCGCATCCTTTCGTGTCTGGCTCCGGCATCACGCTCGCCGCCGGCTTCACCGTGAAACAACATTCAGACCAACGCGCGACAGTTGAGGATCTGCTGGAGGCAGATTCAAACGCTTCAATCTGTCGGCGGTTTCCTGTTCTATGTGCAGCCCCCAATCGGAAAAGAACCGGGTCAGGTCCTGATTTGCGACCGTACTGGCACGCAGGATAAAGGTTTGTACCTTGACCGCATCCTGCTTATTGGCATCGTCCAGTGGATGCTCGCGGTAATATCGGTGAAGCTTCGGATAGAAGTCCTCGCCGAGACCCCGGCGCAATTGATCGAACATGACCAGCCGCACCCAAAGCTCATCGTCGTCATCCGCGCTGGCACGCATTTGTTTTTCATTGTCGAAATCGCGCGTCTTCCGCGCCAGATATCGCGCCGCCAGATCCAGCGGCGTCTTGCCGGTAGAGTCATCGCGCTCTTTCAAACGGGACGGATGGCCAAAATGTGCCTGGGCATTGAGGGAATAGATATTGACCGTAGTTTCTACGATCTCGCCCCAGGTCCAATCCTCCTGCTGGTACATATGGCCGGTTTCATGCCAGATCGACCACGCTTGTCGCAGCTTATTCACGTCCAGCAAATCACCCATGTTGCTGCCGGGGACACCCATAAAATAGTTGCCTGCGTACATGTATATGCCGTCGTCGAAGACCTTCGCCGGTGTCACCGTGTCCTGCTGATAGTGCATGCGCAAACGGGATGCCCGATGAAGTTTGGAGGAACCGTCGAGACCGGATAGTGCATCGTACCAGCCTAGAATTTGCTCGAGGGTGTCGAGAATTTCCGCAGGGTCGTCCTGAGGCGCCCTCATATAGACTTTGCGGGTCGCGGTAATGGCAACACGCTCGCTTATCATCTCGACGAATGGCGCACCGGGCATGTCGGTGAGCATTTTACGCCAGTCTTCGAAGCTTGTTTTTCCCTTGACGTAGAGGGGGATCGAACTGCCGCCGCGCACGATTGCCACGTCGATCGGAGGCAGAGCCGCACTGAAGCCGCTGTAGGCGTAGCGGAAATGGATCAGCCCGTCGCGCTTCGCCGTGAAGTCGGTGCGCCCTTCCTTGGCAATGACCAATTGCGGGTCATCCTGGGGTCTTTCGTCATAGAAGCTGTTCATCGGGCCGATCATGATCATCAAGCCGTCGGGGGAAGGCGGCAGGCCTTCGGCCGTAACCGATACTGCCTCTCCCTTTCTCACGAACACACCGCTTGGCTGATCGTCCATCAGCTTCGTGCGTCTCAGCCTATTGGCCTCGGGTGTGGCTGCAGGCATCGGAGCGAGGCGATAGCGCTTGTTCAGATTGTCGAATTCCGACACCGCTGCCGGTCGGTCGCCATTGCCGGCCGGATAAAGCAACCACTGGGCGTTATCGTCCAGGCTGGCGTCATAGACGATGATCTGAGCGTCGTCCGCACGTTCATTGGCCCTGACGTTGAGCGTCGTGCCGCTGTCATCCAGCTCGATGCCATAGCTGTTCAGATGCGGCTTGAAGCGCCATGCCTGCCCCTCAGCGGACTGCTCGTCCTTGAGGACGACACTCGTATTCCCGTTTTCGTCTTCGTCGCCCCCAGCAAGATACGTTCCGTATCGTCGAGGCCGGATCTGATAGGTTGCGCCGTTCGTTTCCCCGGTCGCTCTGGTGATGGTCCACAGCTGCGCGGGACCATCCTTGGGTTTGCGAGCGGACTGACCAAGCACGATCTCGCCATGCCTGCCTTCAAAGGCGGTGAGCGCTTTGTAGGAATGCTTCGCGACGATGTAATAGTCCCCTTCGGGGATCTCAGCGGCAGCTGCGGCCGTAACAATTGCCGCCAGCAACAGCCCAGCTATCAAGTGCACTGCAGATACGATGAAGGTCTTCATCCCGGCACCGATGTGTCAATTCGCGGCCGGAACGGGACAACTCATCGGATCGCCCTGCTTGCCGCATTTCAGGTAACCCTCGAAGGCTTTGACCCGGGATTGCGCCAGGCTGTCCATGCACTGCGCGGTGAGCATCGGCATTACGCTTCCTCCGGCCGCTCCTGAAGTCTGGAAACTGCACTCGGCGTCGCGAAATTTGTCCCAATCCCGTTGAGCTTGGACAAGAAGCTTCCTGGTATCCGCATCGTCCTTCAGGCGGGCTTCGATCTGCTTGTAAAGCTCGTTGAGCTTCTTGTCGGATTTCTTGAACGCCGCATCGGCGCACGCATTCAGCGAGGCCTGATCCTTGGCGGCGTCGTAGCACTTGTCCTGGGCAAAGGCGAACGTCGGCATGGCCAGAACCACGGCGGCAGTCAGTATTGCGGTTTTCATCGATTTCCCTTTCCCGATTATCTGGTTTTCATTGGATCAGCTTTGCCACCTTCGGCGACCGTGACGCTGCCGGCCTTTCCTGAGCCGGTCAGCTTGCCGCCTTCCTTGACAGTGACTTTGCCGGAGACTTCCCCGTCGACGACAAGCAGTCCCGAGACGGAAATGTCACCGGTCAAAGAGCCGGTCACGCGCAACTGCGCCCCTGACGCGACTTCCGTCACGCCGGAATAGTTGTTCTTGCCGCTCAGCGTCAGCTTGCCGCCGGCGACAACGAGGCCGCCGCTCATGCCGCCGGCGTCATCAAAGTCCGCTATGGTTCCATCAAATTGCCCGTCGGCTTCTGTCAGGATCAGTCTGCCCGCACCCAGATAGACATTGCCTTTACCACCAAGGTTGCGAATGACCGTATCGTTCAGGGAGTGCGCCACCCCCCAGGGCTTCAGGTGGTTTCCTTTCTGATCGATGTTGAGCACACCGTCGACCATGACGCGCGAGGAATGCTCGATGCTGCCCGGCCCGGCCAGAGTAAGATAGCCATCGGCCGCGACATGGGTTGTGCCGGTGTAGGTATTGCCCCCGGTCATGCGCACGTCCGCGTCCTTCTCGATCGTGAAGTCGCCGGCGCCGGAGATGATGCCGGCCAGTCCGAGCCAGCCATTGCTTCCAGCATCGCTGGTCGCGCGATTCAGCTGCACTTGATCCTCGGCAGCCGCATCTGTCGTAAAGTTGGCGGCGCTGACAAAATAGGGTGAATATGCGGTTGTTCTGTTTTCCAGATCATACATTACGGAATTGGACTGAAAGAAGGGTAAGCCGATAGTAATTCCATTGCCGTCAACCTCATCGCTTTGGCGATCGATAACGACATCGCTGTATTCCTTGTTGTTTAAGCTATCGTCAAATCCAAAAAACTTGAAGCTCATTATATCCGAACTATATTCCTTTATTTGAAATCCTCTCGATCGAAGCTTATTTAAAACACCCTCTGAGGTTATGGAGACAAAAGTCGCCGTTCCTGTATCCAACAACACGGGCCCATTGAAATAAACCGAACGCTTCTTCCCCTTATAGTCAAAAGAAATTGTATAACGGTAAGAGCCTTCGTTCACATTGGACGCGTTCGCGCCTGTGTGCGGGAATCGTTTCTGGTAATGTTCGTAAAGCTGAGAACCCAGTTCGCCCCAAGGCATCAGGGCCGTAAACTGGGATCTCAAACTGGGAGACAAATTCAGCGCCAGGCAGGGAACGCAACCCGGTGTGGTCTTCTTTTTTCCAAGATTTGCATTGGCAGAGACCACATAGCCGCTTTGGGTTTGACTGCCGGGGGCAGTGGTCTGGTCTCCCGCAAAGATAAAATCGGCGGCTCCAAAGATGCCGTAAAACGTCGTCGAACCCCCGGGTTCGCCGTTCTGCATGCTCTTGCGCGCATTAAGATCCGCATAGACCGGCGTATCGCCGTGGTGGCCCACGGGCTTTTGCGTCAAGTTCACATCCTCGAGGTCGCCGAAACCCTTTGTGTAGACGTAATCCACCACCCGACCAGCGGCGAAGCCGCCATCGAGGGTTACGACAGGCTTTGGGCGATCATCCGGATCGTAAAAGGACAGGCTGTCGAAACGGACCTGTTGTACCCAATCTCCATAGGTGCCGTCTCCATAGGGGTACATTTCAGGCTTGCTGCCGGGCACCGGCTTTATGCCGGGGACACTCGAATCGATCTCCGCGTTGAACTCATCCGACCCGGTGTCGAATTCGTACAGACGAGGCTTGGCACCATTGATGCCCACCACGATCCCGAGTTTGTGATAGATGACTTCATCACGGTCGGCTCCGTATTCCCTGACATGTTGCAATGGAATGGATATCGGGCCGGCAGCCTGGGCAAGGCCGGTCCGGCCGTTCTCATCGGCCACAGGGGGTACGGCAGGTGATGTGTTCGCTGCCGGAACGGGGCAGCTCAGATCGCCTTGCTTGCACTTCAGGTAACCCTCGAAGTCCTTGACGCGGGATTGCGTCAGGCCGTGCATGCACTGCGCGATGAGCATTGGCCTCATGCTTCCTTCGACCGATCCTGCGGTCTGGAAACTGCACTCCGCGTCGCGAAATTTGTCCCAATCGCGCTGTGCCTGGACGAGAAGCTTCCTGGTATCCGCATCGTCATCGATGCGGGCTTCGATCTGCTTGTAAAGCTCGTTCAGCTTCTTGTCGGATTCCTTGAATGCAGCGTCGGCGCATTCGTTCGTGGCGGCCTGGTTCTTGGCGGCGTCATAGCACTTGTCCTGGGCAAATACGGACGCTGGCATGGCCAAGATCATGGCAGCGGTCAGGATCGAGGTTTTCATCGACTGTGCTCTGTTTAGAACCGCTGGCCCGGACGACCGCTAGTTGGAATCGTCATCGTCCGATCCATTACTGTCGTCGCTACTGTCATCCGACGCATCGCCATCCGTGCTGTCATCGTCGGTGTCGGTGCTGTTTTGGTCATCGTCACCGCCCGCTGAGTCTTCATCGTCGTTCTGATCGCCAGAATTGTCCTGGTCATCGGAACTATTGTTGTCGGTATTGTCATCCGAGCTATCGTCGTCGGTGTTGTCGTCATCACTATCGTCCGACTGCTGTTCATCGTCATTCTGATCGCTTGAATCGTCCTGATCATTGGAACTGTCATCGGTGCTCTCGTCCGAGGTATCGCCATCGGTGTCTGCGCTGCTATCGTTGGAATCGTCGTCAGCATCGGCAGAAGTCGCGTTGGCGTCTGGACTGGCGTCGCCGGGCAGCGAGTCGTCTTCGCGATAGCTTGTGTCTTCGAGGCTTGTCTCCATCTCGTCGTCGTACTGATCGACGATCTGCGTCCACTCCTCATGGTTATCGACGCTCGTCCATTGCGAGATATTGTTGACCGAGATGTTGGTATTGAAGTTGTTGACTGTGATGTTGGTATTGACCTCGACGACATCTGCGACTTCTGTTCCGCGGTTCACGCCAAACAGAAAACTGGTAGCGCTCACGGCAAGAGCGGCCCATACGAGTCGGTCGACATCGGTCGGCGTCGAAATCGGTTGATGCCGCACTGTGGCAAGCACGTCACCCGGCCGGATGCCTTGCCGCGCGGCAACGCCATGGGGTGCAACGGCCAAGACATACACCCCGCGAAGCTTGGGCGGGATCTGGTAGCGGTGCCGAGAGGCGTGGTTGATGGGTATCAAAACCGCGTTAAGAGCCCGGGAAACATAGGGTTTCGGCAGATCATATTTGCTGGCATACGCAACATTGATCGTGTGCGGGACGGCTACACTCACAACAGCCGTCATTTTCACTGAAGTTGCCAATGCACGGGCGAACTGCATTATCAGTCTGGACTTTCGAACAGTTTGCATTTTGCACATCCTGCAGCTGATGATTGGAATCGATCTCAGAGCCCCGGCGCCCCGGAGCGCTCACCAATGATTCTCCCCCTGCACCAACGGTCAGCGGCAATTTCCAGCGATCATCACCGTCATTCCGTAACTTCCTCGGCAAAACACTTTGCCAGATCTTGCGGCGCTCCGAGCTTCTTCGCCCAGGATACCAGTTCAGGTTTTTCCGACGGGTCGGCATAGCCGCCCCACACGTCGCGAAATTGCTTTTTTCCGTCGACCGTCTGGAAGAACATCACGCCGTCGTCGCTCACCGGCGTGGAGACGTAGGCGGCGCTCCAGTTGCCGTTCTCCATGATCGTGATGAACTTCACCCGAGCAGGCTTGACCTTGTTGTCCAACGCCGAGGCAACGAGGGGGGCATATTCCTGCTTGCGCGCCTTCGTCACATCGACCTTTACGCCGTCGCAGGCACCATTCGCGGCGAAAGCGAAGGTCAGCGTCATTGCCAACCCTGTGAGGCCGATCACAACGATTTTGGCACGTCGGCGGACCAGGCTGCTGAATTCAGACATAATTGGCTTCCTCCTTCTTCGCCCGGTGCCCACTAATCGGAATCGTCGTCGTCCGATGAACTGTCATCGTCCGGTGTATCGACCTCGCAGCCGATGCCGCGGCAGCCTTGGTAGTTGCCTTGCGTGTCGAAGTTCGGATTGCCTTCCTTGTCGTACTGCGGCCTGTCGTCGATGCTTTGATCCCCGTCATCAGGATCGTCGACTTTACATCCGAGCCCATGGCAGCCGATGTAGCGGCCCCTGGTATCGAAGTTGGGATTGCCGTTCCTGTCGAACTGCGGCCGGTCGTCTATCTTTCGGCTTCCTTTATGGGACCGATCAACCAGGCAGCCCCTTCCGCGGCAACCATCGTAGTCGTCGGTGGTACAACCGGAGATCGCCATCAAAGCAGTGGCCAAGGCCGCATAGATTACGAATTTCATGATTCATTCCTCCGACTGGCTGGCGGCTCGGATCGTCCGCATCGGAAGGCTATCGCAGGCGGCGATCCCCGCTTTTGTCGCGAAGTCTGGCGCCAATCGGAGGAGGGCAAAGCTTCGCCGGCCATCGAACGAGAGCCCGGCTGTGGACGATGCATTCGACGAGTTAGCCGACGGTTGCCGTAATCTCTTACGTGGGAGGGAACGCTCCCGGCGGGGGCCGCCGCATTAGCGAATGTCAATATTCCTCTCCATGCTTAGTGCCCCGTCCGCCCAAGCATGCTTCAACAATCCGCTGACGCGGCTGTGCTTCTAAAAAGTTGCATCCGATTCGGCCTGCGGCAAGGAAAAACCCAATATTGCGGGGATGAATTTTGTAAATGCTTAATAATTCGGAACCAGCGCCGGCTATCTTAGCAGATTCTGAAATATGATCGGAAGCAAGTGTGCGGAATACGCTCTTAGCTTCATTCCTCTTTATCTCGTGTTATTGCAAGTAGTTTCATATGTTATTGCGAATTTTCGCACAGCCTTGTAAAATAGCGCGACGGCATCGCTTCTTATATGATCGCTATAATCCGAATCTATTGTGGTATTTTTTTCGAATCCAGCCAAGCCGTTGCGCAGGCCGAAAGAAACGCCGCTCAATCATTCGACTTTTTCAACGCTGCGGCGTGCCGCATAGAGGCGCAGTGGGGGCGCCGCGGCCGCGTTGTGAGCATCTTCCCAGTCGGATTGTCATCGGGTAGCGTGCAGGGGAGGCACGTGAAGGCGCTCTCTTTGGCTAACGCACTGCCACACCTTCAGCAGTTGCCCGTCGGAAGATGGGGCTGGTGTCACAACCCGGTGCTTGCCGCGACAGTTTGTTCCCGTCCCGGTTCATTTCAGCACCGAAGCGAGGGGGGAAGAGATGCACAACCGATTTCGGCAGTGCCTGCGGCAAATGTCGCTGGCAGCGTTGACGATGCTGGCGCTAAACATCCCGGTCCACGCGGCTGATCTCGTCATTGCGATGCCGAACTGGCCGTCCGGCCAGGCCACGGCAAACATCCTCAAGGTCAGCCTGAAGGAAAAGTTCGGGCTTGATGCCGACGTGCGCGAGATGGGGACGCTTATCGCCTTTGCCGGCCTCAATTCGGGTGAGGTGGATATTCATCCCGAAATCTGGCTGCCCAACCTCGACAATCTGGTGAAGAAATATGTGGACGGTGCCGGCACGGTGGCCATCAGCCCTATTGGCGTGCCGGCATGGTAAGGCATATGCGCGACGCGTGAAGCAGCCGACAAATTTGGAATTCACGACGTTTCGGATCTCAGCGACCCGAAGAAAACCGCCGCGCTGGATACCGATGGCGACGGACGTGGCGAATTCTGGATAGGCGCTGAGGGTTGGTCCTCAACCGCTATCGAGCGCGTCCGCGCCAACAGCTATGGCTATGCCAAGACAATGACGTTGCTGGAGACGCCCGAGGATGCCGGAATGGCGGCTGTCGATGCCGCGGTCGCCACGGATCACCCGATGGTGTTTGCCTGCTACGCGCCGCATTACGTGTTTGAGCTGCACGACATTGTCCGGCTTACCGAGCCGCCCTTCGACCCGGCAAAGTGGAAGATCGTACTGCCGTCAGAGGACCCGCTCTGGGTCTCGAACTCCAGCGCGCCGGTGTCATGGGATACCGCCAATTTCCATATCGCCTACGCCACCTCGCTGCGCAAAAATATCCGAAGGTGGTGGCGTTCCTGGAACGGGTCGAGCTGAAGCCCGAGGAAATCACCAAGATGAGTTATGCGCTCCAGGTAGAGCGTCAGGATCCTTATGAATACGCCAAACAATGGGTTGCCGCACAAGGCGCCCGGGTGCACGGGTGGGCAAATCCATGACCCGAAATCTGATGACCGTGGGGCGCGCCACTCTCCAGCGGAGCTCCCTTGCAACAATTGTCGCGGCAGTGTTCGGTCTTGTCGCGGTGGCGGCGCTGGCTGCGGGAACACAGGTTTTCGGCCCGAAAACCCACAAATGGGTGGACTACGATCGCACCAAGGCGCGCAAATACTATGCCGCGCATAATGAAGTGCCCGAGGCATTTCGTCCGCAGTGGTCAAGTTCCGCACCGCGGAAGTGCCGGGCACGATCATCATCGATGGCAACCAGCACTTTCTCTACCTTGTGCAGCCGGGTCAGCAGGCCATGCGCTATGGTATCGGCGTGGGCCGGGAGGGGTTTGGCTGGGCCGGCATCGTGCGCGTCGGCCGTATGGCGGAGTGGCCGACCTGGACACCTCCGGCCGAAATGGTCGCTCGCGATCCAAAGGCGGTGAAATATGCCGGAGGCATGAAGGGGGGCCGGACAACCCGCTCGGCGCAAGGGCGCTCTACCTCTATGAGCGCGACCAGGACACGATCTACCGGATACACGGCACCCCGGAGCCCTGGACGATCGGGCTCGACGTGTCGTCGGGATGTATCCGGATGAGGAACGACGACATCGTCGATCTCGCATCCCGCGTCAAGGTCGGGGCCAAGGTCATCGTCCTCATGCAGGGGGCGGCACTTTACAAAGGCGTGTGAGGGCATTCGGAGAGGGACAAGCAATGTCGGCAAAAAATGCAGTGAGAACTTCGATTCGGGCGACAGCAATTGGATTCCTGGCTGGAGCCCTTGGCGCTTGCGTCAGCGCGCCATCGCCGCCGCCGCAGGACCAGATGTCCAGGACCAAGGTCGAAACGGCGCCGGCGGACCTTCAGCTGCTTTGCGCCAATGCGGTCGCCAAGGCCAGCGGCGTCGACAGCACCAAGATACTTCCGGTTTCATCAAGCAAGCTCGATTCCAAGACCTATCAGGTCGAACTCGATGCCAGCGGCAAGAAGACAAGCTGCCTCGTGGATACCGACGGCAATGTCAAATCCGTTGAGCCCGTCTGATCCGCTCCGGTCGACGAATTTTGCGACCGATCTGACCATTGGCGCCTTGGGCTGCGGACATGACGATGTTTGGGGCGGCCAGCCGCGATGAGCGGTTTAGAGAACCCGGGCTAACCGCGCCTGCTTCACCTCAGCCCGATCCGCTTGGCGCCTTGCCGGAACAGCGCCTCGGCGTCCGGCTCGAAGCGGAAGGTGCCGATGAAATCATCGGCGCAGTAGTTCGGCAGCGTCTTGCGCAACGCGGCGGCGAAACCTTGAGCCTCGTCCAGCCGTCCCGCCAGCGCAAGGCAATGCGCGGCGATTGCCAGGATGATGGCATGGGCGTTGGGACGCGCGGCTGCTTTCAGCGCCCATTCGGCGGCTTCGTCAAACTGGCCGAGCCGGACATGCGACATCGCCCTGGCGCCCAGCATGCCGAACAGCAGCGGATCGAAGGGGCTCAGATGCCTGGAATGGTCGGATGAGCCGATCGCGGCCTTCGGGTCGCCGGACTGCGAGTGGACGAAAGACAGGGCATAGTGGCCAAGCGCGAAATTAGGGCTGAGGTCGACGGCGCGTTCCAGCTCGATGAGGGAGCCGTCCTGCTCGCCGCGCAGCCACAGCGCCCGCCCCATGGCCCAATGCGCGGCCGGATTGTGATCGTCGACGAGAAGGCTCTGGCCGGCTGCCTCGAAGGCCATGGCGCTCTCCTGATCGCGGTCGCCCCAGCGCTGGAAGGCATTTTGCCAATGAGTGAAGGAGAGCCCGGCATAAGCGCGGGCGAAGGTAGGATCGAGCTTCAAGGCCAGGTCGAAGAAATGCCGGGCCTGCTCGTTTTCCGCGCGGGTGAAGCGGTACATGTGCCACAGGCCGCGGTGATAGGCCTCCCAGGCGTTCAGCGAATTGGGCGCCTTCAGCATGGCGCGGTTGCGCTCGACCGTCTCGATCTCGGCCGAGATCGACGAGACGATGCTGTTGCCGATATCATCGAGCACGGCAAAGATGTCGTCCGGCTTGCGCTCGAACGTCTCGGCCCAGACTATCCTGGCGGTGCGCACTTCGACCAGCTCGACAGCAACGGTGACGCGGCCCGCCTGGCAGCGCACCATGCCCGTGGCGACATAGTCGACGTTGAGCCGCCGCCCGGCATCTTCGGGCGCGATGTTTTTCTCCGCCAAGGCAAACACCGAGCCGCGCGCGATGACGAAGAAATCCCTGAGCTTGGCCAGGCGGGTGATGATGTCGTGGGTCAGGCCGTCGGCAATCCCTCCGCGAGGGCCACCAGGAACGCCGCCGATGCCGGCCTGTTCAATAAACGGCATCACCGCAAGCGAAGCCTTGCGCGACGTTGCGGCGTTGGGATCGGCAAGCATGATAGGAGGTACCGAGAGCGGAACGGCCGGCTGCACCCATGATGACGCGCCGTGCTGACAGCGGATTGCCCGCCATGCGTCGCGAACGGGTCCGAAATCCAGGTCTTCGGACTGGAAGTGCCGTAAGGCGGCCGCAATATGCTCCTCGGCCGCGCCGAACTGGCCGCGCTGGGCGAGCCTCGTCAGCAAGGCCAGATGCACACGGCCGTCGAATGGCGCGAGCTCTAGCCATTTTTCGAGGTGCGCGGACACGTCATCGGAATCGCTGGGGAGCCGCTCGACAAGCTGTTGCAGCACGGCCGCGTGGCATGAGCTGAAGCGGCGGCGCTGAGCGGTCAACCAGCTGTTGAAATGCGGGCTGCGGTCGATCTCCAGCCCGTCGAGGAAATCGCCGGCGAACAGCCGGGAAAGCGCCAGCAGGCGTTCGAGCTCGAGCGTCTCTATTCCCTTCGTCGCGGCGGAGGCAATCTCCACGGCATCCACGGATACACCGTTCAGGTCGAGCGCGACCGTGTCGCCCTGTGCCTCGATCCTGCTCCGATCGGATTCGTCGAGAACGCCTCGAAGCTTGCTGAGGCACCAGCGGAGTTCGCCGCGCGGGTCGTTCGGCACGTCCCACAAAAGCTCGCAGAGCCGGCTGCGGCCGACCGGATGCGGCGCCAGCGCCAGATAGGCGAGCAGCGCACGCAGCTTGCGCGATTTTGGGAGCTGGATGATGATGCCGTTGCGTGCGATCGTCAGCGGGCCGAGCAGGCGCACGGAAAGGCCGGTCACCTCGCCGTCGAGGCTCGATCGGGTGGATTCCACGTGCGTTTCCACGCCTGCTCCCACGCTGGCCAGTCGGCCTTTGTTTTATCACCAAACGCGACACGGTGCATCCGGCGGCGAATTTCCGCGCCGGATGCCGCCATGGCCACATTGCCGGGAGGCAAATGTAGTGCGGCAAGGTCTCGAAACCTCGCCGCCCAAGCCACCGGTCTGTAACCGGCCCGTGACGACAAGAGACAACGACGAAGCGAGGAGATCGACATGTTGCATCAACAGAAAATCAGAACCACCGCCGGGCGCGGCCGCCTGTTCGACAGCATTCTCGACACGGTCGGCGATACGCCGGTGATCCGCATCAACAATCGCGGACCGGATCATGCGACGATCTATGTGAAGGCCGAGTTCTTCAATCCCGCCGCCTCGGTGAAGGACCGGCTGGCGCTCAACATCATCGAGGAAGGCGAGCGCAGCGGCGCCTTGACGCCGGGCCAGACCGTGGTCGAGGCGACCAGCGGCAACACCGGAATCGGCCTTGCCATGGTCTGCGCCCAAAAGGGCTATCCGCTGGTGGTGACGATGGCCGACAGTTTTTCCATCGAACGCCGCAAGCTGATGCGCATGCTGGGCGCCAAGGTGGTGCTGACGCCACGCGCCCAGAAGGGTTTTGGCATGTACAAGAAGGCGGTGGAGCTGGCCGAAGCCAATGGCTGGTTTTTGGCCCGCCAGTTCGAAACCAAGGCCAACGCCGCCATTCACGAGGCGACGACGGCGCGCGAGATCATCAACGATTTCGCCGGCTCGCGGCTCGACTGCTTCGTCACCGGCTATGGCACGGGCGGCACCGTCGTCGGCGTCGGGCGCGTGCTGCGGCAGGAGCGTCCGGAGACCCGGATCGTGCTCGCCGAACCGGCCAACGCGCAGCTGATCGGCAGCGGCAAGCCGCAGCAGCGCGGCGCCGGTGGCGCGCCTGCCGCCAGCCATCCGGCCTTCGAGCCGCATCCGATCCAGGGCTGGACGCCCGACTTCATTCCGGACGTGCTGCAAGAGGCGATCGACGCCAGCCTCTATGACGAGGTGGTGCCGATTGCCGGGCCCGAGGGCATGAAATGGGCCAAGGCGCTGGCGCAGAAGGAAGGGATTTTCACCGGCATCTCCGGCGGAGCGACCTTCGCTGTGGCGCGGCAGATCGCGGAAAAGGCGGCGCCCGGCTCGGTGATCCTGTGCATGCTGCCCGATACTGGCGAACGCTACATGACGACACCGCTGTTCGACGGCATCGAAGCCGAGATGGACGCCGAGGAGACTGCGCTTTCGCAGTCGACGCCCGGCTGCCAGTTTCCGGCGTGACGGCGGCACATCGGGAGCGGCCTGTATGGACACGAGGCCTGGATTGGCCATCACGGCCACCGAGGAAACGCTTGACCCCTCGAACTGGGCCGACGTGCAGGTCCTGTCGCATCGGATCGTCGACGATGCCGTCGCTTACCTGCGCGATGTCAGAGAGCGTCCGGTGTGGCAGGAGATGCCGGTTGATGTGAGGACTTTCTTCACGGCGCCGCTGCCGCGTTCGCCGGCTCCGCTGGCCGAAATCTACGGCGACGTCACAGGGAAGCTGATGCCCTATCCGATGGGCAACATCCATCCGCGCTTCTGGTCCTGGTATATGGGCTCTAGCAATTTCACCGGCGCGCTCGGCGATTTCCTGGCGGCGATCCAGGGCTCCAATCTCGGCGGCGGCAACCATGCCGCCGCGTTGATGGACAGCCAGGTCGTCGACTGGTGCAAGGAAATGATGGGCTTTCCGCAATCGGCCAGCGGCACTCTGGTCAGCGGCGGCTCGATGGCCAACATCATCGGGCTGACCGTGGCGCGCAACGCCAAGGCGGGCATCGACATACGCGAGCACGGGGTTGCCGGCATCGACAAGCCACTGCGTTTCTATGGCTCCGACCAGCTTCACTCCTGCCATCGCAAGGCGATGGAGGCGCTCGGCCTCGGCAACCGGGCACTGCGTCGCATCCCGAGCGATGCCGGGCTGCGGATCGACATCGCTGCGTTGCGGGCGGCGATTGTCGAGGACCGTAACGCGGGCTTCAAGCCGGCCTGCGTGATCGGCACGGCCGGCACGGTGAACACCGGCGCGATCGACGATCTGCAAGCGCTGGCAGACCTGGCGTCACAAGAGGATCTGTGGTTCCATGTCGACGGGTGCATCGGCGCCCTGCTTGCGATTGCGCCGGACAATTCGCATCGCGTTGCCGGCATCGAACGCGCCCACTCAATCGCGCTCGATCCGCACAAATGGCTGCACGCGCCGTTCGAGGTCGGCTGCGCGCTGATCAGGGATGCCTCCGCGCATCGCGGCACGTTCGCGGTGACGCCGGAATATCTGGAATCGACCCCGCGCGGACTCGCCTCCGGCCAATGGCTGCACGATTTCGGCTTGCAGACGTCACGCGGTTTCCGCGCCCTGAAGGTGTGGATGGCGCTGAGAGAGCACGGCATCGAAAAGTTCGGCCGGCTGATCGACCAGAACATTGCGCAGGGACATCATCTCGGCGCGCTGATCGAGGCGGAACCGGCTCTCGAACTGGTGGCACCGGTGAACATTAACATCGTTTGTTTTCGCTACCGCGGCGCCGGGCTGACGGGAGAGAGGCAGAAGGCGCTCAACACCGAGATCATGCTGAGGCTGCAGGAAGAAGGCATCGCCGCCATTTCCGACACGACCGTGCATGGCCAGCATTGCCTCAGGGTGGCGATCAACAACCACCGCACCCGTCGCGACGATCTTGACCTGCTGGTCCGGGAAACGGTACGGCTCGGGCAGGAGATTTCAGGGACGGGCGTGGCCGGCTAACGCTGGCCTTTCTGTCGAGCGGCGAGACTAGGCATCGAGCCAGACCTTCTCGAAATGCTGCTCGAGCGACTGGTGCTGCTCGCAGCCATGCACGCCCTTGCGGTAGGTGCGGTAGACCGAGCGCCAGTAGGGCTGGATGATGATGCCGGAATCGCGCAAGTTCTGTTCGATCTTGGCCATGAGCTCCTTGCGGGCGCCGGGATCGGGCATCGCCAGCGCCTTGTCGAGTAGACTGTCGAATTCCGGATTGGCATAGGCGCTCTCGTTCCACGCGGCGCCAGACTTATAAGCGAGCGCCAGCACCTGGACGCCGAGCGGCCGGCCGAGCCATTCCGTGCAGGAGAAGGGATATTTGCTCCAATCGTTCCAGAACGTCGCGGCCGGCAGCACAGTGCGCTTGATCTTCAGCCCGGCCTCGCGCATCTGCGCGGCGATGGCGTCGCCGGTGCTCTTCTGCCAGTCGACGTCGACCGAGATGAGTTCATATTCGTGGTCGGCCTTGCCGGCCTCGGCGAGCAGGGCCTTGGCTTGACCGGTGTTGCGGACGGCCGGGCCGATATCGGCGTATTCGGGATGCATCGGCCCGACGTGATGGTTCTCGGCAGGCTTACCGCGATTGTCCATGCCGATCTTCAGCACGGCGGCGTTGTCGACCGCGAGCTGGGCGGCGCGGCGCACCTTGATGTCGTCATAGGGCGGATTGCCGATGTTGAAACGCGCGACGATGGTCGAGCCGGTGGCGATTTCCGAATTGCTCAGGCCCATGGAGTCGGTCTGCGCAACCGTGTCGGAGGCGGTTTCATGGTCGGTGTCGATCTCGCCCGATTCGAAGGCCGACAGCATGGCGTTGGGATCGGAGCCGTAGTCGACCCATTTGATGCCGTCGAGGTAGAAGTCGCCCTTCCACCATGGCTTGTCCTTACGGCGGACTTCAGCGCCGACCTCGGCGTCCCATGCGACGAGTTCGCAAGGCCCGGTAGTGATCGCCAAGGCCTTCAGCGGATCGCCGTCGCCATCATAGCTGCGGTGCATGATCAGCGCCGGATAGTCGGCCATGCCGGCGATCAGCGAAATGTCGGGCTTGGGCAGATTGAGCCGGACGATGAAATCGTCGACGCGCTCGATGCCGCCGTCGACGGCCTTCTTGGTATCGGCGTTGACCAGTGCGCCCATGCGCGCGGCGACCGAATTGCCGGCGACAGACGCATCGCACCAGCGCGTCAGATTGTGGATCACGTCGTCGGCGTTGAAGGTGTCGCCGTTCGACCAGGTGATGCCCTTGCGGACATGCAGCGTCAGCACGCGGGCGTCGTCGCTGGTCTCCCAGCTCTCGAGCAGCCATGGCTCGAAGGTGAAGTCGCGGTTCCAGCGCACCAGATATTCGTTGCACTGACGGGCGACGTTGGACATCTCGACGCCGTCGAAAGTGCGCGGATCCTTCCAGCCCTTGACGTTCATGGCGACACGCAAGATGCCGCCGCGCTTCGGTTCCTCGGCCCTGGCCGGTGACGGCGCAAGCCCGCCCAGCGCCAGCGCGCCGGCAGCGCTGACGCCGAGCGCAGCCATGGTGGCGAGATATTCGCGCCGGTTCATCTGGCCTTTCTTGAAGCCATCGGCGACGGGCTCGGCCTGCGGATGCAATTTCCGGTCGGTCAGCATGAACTTCATCGTAAATCCTCCCTGTCGGGCCGGCGCATCGCGGATGCGGGCTCCTTACGTGGCGTGATGATAGGGCTGGCCTGACCGAAGCAGTGTTCGGGTTTCCGCAGTTGTTGTGCGCTGTTCCGCGACAGTGGAGCTTGGAGGACGGTCCGCGTCACTCAGGCCAATCACCTCCGCCCAGCGCGGCTATTGCCGCGATTATGCGCTCAAACGCCTGGCCGGCGCGCGGTACGGTTTTGCGGGCGCGCAGGAAGCTGTGCACCAGCCGCGGCTCTTCGCGCCACCATGCCTTGCCGCCGGCGGCAAGGATGCGATCGCGATAGGCCTTGCCGTCAGCCGACAGCGGGTCGCATTCGGCAGTGATGACGACCGTCGGCGGCAGGCCAGAGAAGTCCGTATCGCCGAGCGGCGAAAATGTCGGGTCTTCCGGCGACTGCCCCTTCCCTGCCCGGATATGCCGATAGAATTCGACGTCGCGCAATGTCAGCAGTGGCGCCTCTGCGTGCTCGACATAGGAGCCGGCGCGCTCTTTGCTGTCCAGCTCGAGGCCGTCTAGCTCGTCACCGCCGAGCTCGGGATAAATCAGCACCTGGCCGATCGCATGGCGAGGATGGCGGCGTGTCGCCTGCGCCACTGCGGCAGCCAGGTTGCCTCCGGCGCTTTCGCCGCAGAGCACGATCGGCAGGCCGGTCGTCGCCGCAGCCCATTCGAATACGGCCAGCGCATCCTCGAAGGCCGCCGGATGCAGATGCTCGGGCGCCAGCCGGTAGTCTGCGGACAGAACGGGAAAGCCAGTGCCGGCGCAAATCTCGGCGCAGATGTCGTCATGGCTGTCGAGCCCGCCAAGGACGAAGCCGCCGCCGTGATAATAGACGACCATCGCTTGTGGCGCCGTGCCCGCCATCTGGTAACGCCGGACCGGGATCGCATGGTCAATGGCAGGAACCGCGCTGTCGCTGGCCTTGACACCGGACGGATAGGGCTCGCGGAACGCCCGGCACATGGCGTCATAGACCGCCCGCTGCCTGTCGATCGGCATGTAGACGATCTCGGGCGGATACGACTCATTGACCCGGTCGATATAGGCCCACAGCTCCGGATCGAGCAGCGTTTGGTATTTTCCGCGCTCTGTCGTTTCTGGTCGATCGGCCTCGGTGATCATCGCGGCGCGGTCCCGCTCAGAGCTCGGCGTAGAGGCGGGCGGCGTTTTCGTAGCTGAAGCGCAATGGCACCGAGCCCTCGACCTGCCAGGCTTCGACCGTCTCGCCGGCCAGCAGCCGACAGGCGCCGTCGGTGGTGGTGACGGCGCCGCCATAGAGCCGGTTGGCGAGATTGAGAATGGCCGTCTGATGCATCGCCGTGCTGCCGCTGCCGCAGGCATCCTTGACCAGCAGCACGCGAAACCCGAGCGCCACCGCGTCCTTTACGGTGGCATCGATGCAGGCCTCGGTCCAGACGCCGGCAACGACCAGCCACTCGACGCCATCGGCCTTCAGCCGCTCGGCGGCAGGCCCCGCGCGGAAGGCGCTGGCATCGGTCTTGACCAGCATCGTCTCGCCTGTCGCCGGGCCCACTTCCGGACAGATCGCCGTCAGTGGATCGTCCTTGTCGGAAAACGCCGACTTGCCGTTGGCCTCGACCGGGTGGAACGGCCGTGCCGTGGCGAGATCGACGACATAGGCCCAGTGGTACAGGGGCACATTGTTGGCCCGAGCCGCCTGCTGCAGCCGCTGGACGTTGGCGAGAATGTCGCCATAGCCTTCGACCAGATAGCGCTTGTCCCGCCGATGCTCCTCCTGGAGATCGATGAACACCGCCGCCGCCTTGCCGCGCTTGATCGAGATCGGGCTTTTCATGCAAAACTGCCTGTCAGCACTCAAACGTGCCTGTCAAGGAAATCGTCCTCATAGGGAAAGCGCGACAGGAGTTCGGTGCCGGTCTCGGTGATCAGGATCTCGTCCTCCAGCTTGACGCCCTCGCGGCCGCCCTTTTCGCCGATATAGCTTTCGACGCTGACCACCATGCCGGGCACGATGACACCGTCGCGGCCATAGGTCTCGTAATCCATGGCATGCGCGATGAACGGCGTCTCGCCATGCATGCCGACGCCGTGCATGACCGAGGTGTAGCGCTGGTCGACGAAGCGGTCCGGGATCTTCCAGGCCTTTTCGGCAATCTCGCGAAACGCCATGCCCGGCTTGACGACCCCGATGTTGTGCTGAACCTGATCGTGCGCCATGCGGTAGAGCGATCTCTGATAATCGGTCGGCTTGCCCGGGCCGCAGCGGAAGGTGCGCGAAAAGTCCGAATAATAGCCGTAGCAGCCGATCGTGTCGGTATCGAGCGCCAGAAGTTCGCCCGGCCTGATCTTGCGGCCGCTCGCCTCATTGAACCATGGGTTGGTGCGCTGGCCCGAGGTCAGCAAACGGGTTTCGATGAATTCGCCGCCCTGGCGGATCACCTCGCCATACATGATGGCGAACAACTCGTTTTCGGATACGCCGGGCTTGATCGCCTCGCGCACCGCATAGACCGCTGCCTCGGCGCCAGCCATCGACACCTGCAGGCATTTTACTTCCTCTGGCGTCTTGACCGCGCGCACCGCCAAAATCTCGCCCTGGCAATCCCGGACGTCGCAGCCGCGCTTTTCCAACGCCAGTGCCTGCAGATGGCTGCAGCGGTCGAGCCCGAGCTTCATCGAGCCGCCGCCATGCGCCTTGAGCAATTCGGCGATCTCATCGGCGAACGGGCCGGCTGTTTCGTCGTCACGGCCCGACACCGAAGACCAGACCAGCTTCGACGGCCGCGCCTCGTCGATCGTGTCGAGCACCATCGAGACATGGTAGCTCTGCGGATATTCGAACAACACGATCGGCCCTTCGGTCGGGATGAAGAAGTAGCGCGTCGAGTTGCGCAGGAAATAGCCGAACATGTTGCGCGAGCCGGTGGCGTAGCGCTGGTTGTAGGGGTCGAACAGCACGACGCCGCCATAGCCGGCCTCGCGCATCCACGCGCGCAGCTTGGCCAGTCGCCCCTTGCGCAGCGCGTCGGCATTGATGAAGGACGGCTCGGTATCCGACAACCACATGCCGCCGGCCGGATCGGCCGCAGCCGGATGCCGCATGCGATCCTTGAAGTCGACATCCTCGGTGCTGTCCGGGTCAAAAACGACGATGCTCATGGGTGCCTCCTGGAAGCCAGACCATGGAGCAAAGGACGTGCGGGCGTTGTGCGGAAAACCGCAAATGTTGTGCTGGATGCCGTAGACAGGCTGGCGGGACAGCACCCCCCTCTGGCCTGCCGGCCATCTCCCCCTCAGGTGGGGAGATTGGACGTCACTTCAGCTTTCGCCAATCTCCAAAGTTGTCGAGTGAGCTTTGCTTGCGAAGCTACCAATCTCCCCCCTTGAGGGGGAGATGGCCGGCAGGCCAGAGCGGGGTGGGCGGGAACTCAGCGTGGAGCGATTAACGCCGCTAGTGCCTCCTCATCACCTTCGGCGCGTGGCCATGCTCCTCCCGGAACGCGCGGGCAAAGCTCGACATCGACGCAAAGCCGCAGGCCAGCGCCACGTCACGCACCATCAGCGTCGAATGTGCCAGGAGATCAGCGGCGCGCTTCAGCCGCAGGCGGCGGTAGTAGCCGTTGGGCGAGATGCTGAGCTCGGAGCGGAAATTGCGTTCAAGCTTGTCGGAGGAGACGCCGAGCCGCCCCGCCAGCTCCGCCATGCCGAGCCGCTCCTCCACCGCATCCTCCATGATGGCGATGGCCGACAGCACCAGTTCGTTCTGGACGCCGGTGCGTAAGCGCAGCGGCATCAGCTTGCGGTCGACGCTGGAGCGCAGCGGGCTGTGCACGAACCATTCGGCGACGCCGGCCGCCAGCTCGGCGCCATAATCGTTGGTGATGATCTCCAGCATCATGTCGAGGCTGCCGACGCCACCGGCCGAAGTGAAGCGCTTGCGGTCGATGACATAGAGATCGCGCCTCAGCTCGATATCCGGAAACGCTTCGGTGAAGGCTGCCTGGCTGGTCCAGTGCAAGGTGCAGGCATGGCCGTCGAGCAGGCCCGCGCGGGCGAGGAAGAACGCCGCATCCGCCACCGCACCGATATGGGCGCCGCCGCGCAGGCTCTTGCGGATCCAGCTCACGGCATCGTGCGCGACGAGATGATCGGCATCGCCGCCCGAGCAGACGACGATGCGATCGACCTTCGGCGCGTCATGGGCGGCAAAGCCGGGCTGGATGACGACGCCGTTCGAGGCCTCGACCGGGCCTTCGGCGGCGCCGACGATGATCCAGCGATAGCAGTCCCGCTTGGCCAGCACGTTCGCCGCGCGCAACGGCTCGATGACGGAGCTGAACGCCATCATCGGAAAACCGGGGAAGACCAGGATGGCGAAGGTCAGCGGAGTGTCGCTTACCGTCGGTTGGTTGCGGTGTCGGTTGTTCATAGGGAGACTACCATTTCGCCAGATGGCGCCAAGGTCAACGGAGCAGCGTGTAGGCTCCGATCTTTGGTGATCCTTCACGCCCCCCTCTGTCCTGCCGGACATCTCCCCCACAAGGGGGAGATCGGCAGCTTCGCCGTCCGTCCGTGTTTCAGCGATGGAGATTGGCGAAAGCGCAAGATGACGGCCAATCTCCCCCCTCGTGGGGGAGATGCCCGGTAGGGCAGAGGGGGGCGCTGTCCCGCCGTCGTTTCGGCATCGTGCACTCAACTCGCCAGCGCCTGATCCAGATCCGCAATCAGATCATCACCATCCTCGATCCCGGCCGACAAGCGCACCAGCGAATCGGATATCCCGATCTCCGCGCGTTTTTTCGCCGGGATCGAGCCGTGCGTCATCAGTGCGGGGTGCTCGATCAGGCTTTCGACGCCGCCGAGGCTTTCGGCCAGCGTGAACAGTTGCGTGTGCTCGAGGAAGCGCTTGGTGCCGGCGAGGTCGCGGTCGAGCTCGATGGTGATCATGCCGCCGAAGGCGTGCATCTGCCGCCTGGCGATGGCGTGCTGCGGATGGCTGGGCAGGCCGGGATAGATAACACGGCGGATGTCGGGGCGGCTTTCCAGCCAGTGCGCGATCTTCTGGCCGTTCGACGAATGACGCTCCATCCTCAGCGCCAGCGTCTTCAGGCCGCGCAGCGCCAGGAAACTGTCGAATGGCCCGGAAATGGCGCCGATGGCGTTCTGCAGGAACTTCAGCCGATCGGCGAGATCCTTGTTGTCGCCGACCACGGCGACGCCGCCGACCATGTCGGAATGGCCGTTGAGGTATTTCGTCGTCGAGTGAACAACGATATCGATGCCGAGCTCCAGCGGCCGCTGCAGATAGGGGCTGCAGAAAGTGTTGTCGGCGACCGACAGCACGCCTTTGCGCCTGGCCAATGCCGCGACGCCTTCGAGATCGACGACACGCAGCAGTGGATTGGTCGGCGTCTCGACCCAGAGCAGCTTGGTTTCCGGGCGGATCGCCGCTTCGACCGCGGCAAGATCAGTGAAGTCAACGAAGTCGACCTGGAGGTTGGCCGAGCGCTTGCGCACCCGCTCAAGCAGCCGAAACGTGCCGCCATAGATGTCGTCGGTGGCGACGATGTGGGCGCCGGAATCGAGCAGTTCGAAAATAGTGGCGATCGCCGCCAGCCCCGAAGCGAAGGCGAAGGCGGCTGTGCCGCTTTCGAGGTCGGCCACAGCGCGCTCGAAGGCAAAGCGGGTCGGGTTCTGGCTGCGGGCATATTCAAAACCCTTGTGCACGCCCGGGCTCTGCTGGCCATAGGTCGAGGTCGCGTAGATCGGCACCATCACCGCGCCCGTCGTCGGGTCGTGGCTCTGGCCGCCATGGATGGTGCGCGTCGAGAAGGCGAGGCGGTTCCTGCCCGATACGGTGGCTTTGACGGTCATCGGGCGCGCCTCAGATGGTTGATCAGGTCGATACGGGTTATCAGGCCAATGAATTCGTCGCCATCGAAGACGATAGCGACCTCGTTGCGGTCGAACACCGGCAGCAGCGCATCCAGCGTCTGGCTGGCCTGCAGCGTGTGCAGGGTAGAGGTCATGGCCGTACTGACCGGGGCCTTGAAGCGGTCCCAGCGGCTGTCATAGGGGCCTTCGACCTTGGCCAGGATATCGCTTTCGTCGATGATGCCGACGAGCTTGCCCTCGTCCAGCACCGGCAGCTGCGAAACATCCGAGCGGCGCATGCGTCCATAGGCGTTGAGCAGGCTTTCGTCGGGGCCGACATACACGGTGTCGCCGGTGCGATGCGAGCGCATCACCAGATCGCGCAAATCGCCATGCTGCTCCTGCTCGGCAAGGCCCTGTTCGGCCAACCAGAAGTCGTCGAACACTTTCGACAGATACTTGTTGCCGCTGTCGCAGACGAAGGTGACGACGCGCTTCGGCACGGTCTGCTCGCGGCAATAGCGGAGCGCCGTCGAAAGCAGCGTGCCGGAAGACGAGCCGGCGAGGATGCCTTCCTTCGAAAGCAGGTCGCGCACCGCCAGCATGCTCTGCTTGTCGGGGATGGAATAGGCCTTCCTGACCAGCGACAGATCGGCATTGGGCGGGACGAAATCCTCGCCGATGCCTTCGACGGTCCAGCTTCCGGCCTCTACCATCTTGCCGGTCTTGATCAAAGGCGCCAGCACCGAGCCGACCGGATCGGCCAAAATCATCTCGGTCTTCGGCGAGACTTTCGCGAAATAGCGGCCGAGCCCGGTCAGCGTGCCGCCGGAGCCGACACCGACGACAACCGCGTCGACGTCGCCTTCGAGCTGTTGGAAGATTTCCGGTCCGGTCGTGGTTTCATGAGCCAGCGGATTGGCCGGGTTGGCGAACTGGTTGGCATAGAAGGCGCCGGGCAGCTCGACGGCGATCTTTTCGGCCATGTCCTGGTAATATTCGGCATGGCCCTTGCCGACATCGGAGCGCGTCATGCGCACTTCGGCGCCGAGCGCGCGCAAATGCTGGATTTTTTCGCGGGACATCTTGTCGGGAACGACGAGGATGATGCGGTAGCCCTTGGGGATGCCGACCTGGGCGAGGCCGAGACCGGTGTTGCCGGCGGTCGCCTCGACGAGGGTGCCGCCGGGCTTCAGTCTGCCCTGTTTTTCGGCGGCGGCAATCATCGACAGCGCGATGCGGTCCTTGATCGAGCCGCCGGGATTCTGGCTTTCGAGCTTGATGAACAGCCGGCACTTGCCGATGTCGAATTTGGTCAGCTCGACGACCGGGGTCTGCCCGATCAGGTCGAGAACCGAGGCATAGGGCGGGCGCAGGCGGGACGATGCATCGTCCGGTGCTACGATCTTGTGCTTGCTCATGTCAGATGCTCCGTTGCCAGAATGAGCAACCGCCCTGGAAGACGGCAACCTACCGTCTTTTCCAGCCGTTTGCAGTTGGAAAGAAGATAGATCGTGCCAATCCGGCCGCCAGCAGGGGAATGGAATTTCGCGAAAGCTTCGCCGGCCTCCAGGCAGGGCAAAAGATTTGCAGAACCTGTTTAGGGCTCAGGCGATCGCCGCCTGGGCTTCGATCTCGATCAGAAAATCCGGATTGCCGAGCCCGGCGACGCGCAGCACCTTGATGATCGGCGGCGCGCCACGATTTGCCCCGAAGGCGATCTAGGCGCCGAATGCCGGCCCTATGTCCAGGTCGCCGGCGATATGGACCGAGAGGCTGACAAGGTCTTCAGGCTTTGCCCCACCGGCTTCGAGCACCTTTGCCAGGTTGGCAAGCGCCTAAGCGGTCTGCGCAGCGAGATCGTCCCTGGCGACGATCCGGCCTTGCGCGTCGACCCCATGCTGGCCGCCGACCAGCACGATGCGCGCGGATGCCGGCAGCGACACGCCTTGCGAATAGGCCGGGTTGCTGTGCATGCCCTCGGGGTTCAGCCTTTCGATGGTCACTGCACTTTTCCTCCTCAGCGAAAACTATACCGCGGCCGCCTGGCCGTCCGTAGGGTCGCACGGCACAGAACGGCAATCGTGCGGCCGTTTCAACGCACCATCTCGTTCGTTGCCGCCGCTGATTCCGCCATGCTACCCGGCGCTGGTCGAACAGCAATGCAAGGAATGGCCGATGAAGATTCTTGCCTATGACAATTTCAAGCCCGGCGTCACGCTCGACGACCTGCGGCCTTATTTGCGCGACGAAGTGTCGAACGTCTGGCGGCTCTGGAAGGCGGGGATCGTGCGCGAGAATTATGCGCGCGGCGATATTGGCGGCGTCATCATCGTCTTCGAGCTCGACAGCGTCGCGGAAGCGCGGCGCTACACCGAGGACTTCCCGCTGTCCAAGGCCGGGCTGCTGGAATGGCACTTCATCGCCTTCGACGCGCCATTGCCGCTGGAATTCCTGTTCGACCCGACCGTCGACATCGCCAAGCCGTGGGACCGGACGGCGGCATGATCCGGTCGCGCGACGGGATCGAAATCCCGGCCAGCCTGGCTGAGTGGTGCGATCCGCGCCGCACGGCGCTGGTGGTCTACGACATGCAGGTCGGCATCTGCCGCCAGGTGGCCGGCGCCGCCACCATCGTCGAGCGCACCGGCACGGTGCTGGAAGCGGCGCGCGTGGCCGGAATGCGGGTGGCGTTCACGCGCCATCTGTCGCTGCCGCGCAAATGGATGGGCGCGACGCAGCTGCGCACCGCCATGGCCTGGCAGCGGCGCGACAGCCCCGACACAGTTGAGCCGTGGTTCCCGCGCGACGCCGAAGCGACGCGGATCGTGCCCGAGCTGGAACCCCGCGATGACGAGGCGGTGTTCGACAAGCTCACGATGTCGGCCTTCGATTCCACCGCGTTCGGCTTTGCCTTGCGCGATTGCGGCGTGCGCACGATAGCGCTCGCAGGCATCGCCATGGAGATCGGCATCGAGCCAACCGTTCGCCAGGCGACCGACAATGGCTTTGTCGCCGTGGTCATCGAGGATGCCTGTGGCTTCGGCAACCGCGAGGCGCGCGACCGCTCGATGGCGACGCTACGCTTCCTCGGCGAAGCCGTTGTTACCGATGTCGCCAGCTTCTGCAGCGCGCTTGCCGGACCGGGTTGAGGACAGTCGGCTTGCTAGAGCGATCCACCCTTTCACGCAAACGTCGAACCGCTCCATCGCTTTGTCTCGCAATTGCGGACAGAAAACCGCTCCGCGCTTCCCGGAATTGATCTAGGTGGCTGCGCTATCGGTGCGAAAACGCACGCCCTCGGCGCGGCCATGCACGCTTCCCCAGTCGTAGAGCGCCTGGAGCGCGGCGGCGAGATCTTCACCGCGCCCGGTCAAGGCGTAGCGCCCCTTGCCGTCGGGCGACATCTCGAGCGTGACGAAGCCGATCTCGACAAGCTCGGCCAGGCGCTGCGTCAGCATCTTGTCCGAGAGCGAGGGGATCAGCCGGCGCAGGTCGGAATAGCGCATCGGCTGTTCCTTGACGTGCGCCAGGATCACCGTCTTCCATTTGCCGCCGAGCGCGTCGAGCGCGAACTCGACCGGGCAGCCGTAGAGTCTTCCGCGTTGGGTCATGCGCCATGGTAGGCAAGGCATGGTGACGACGGAAGCAGAATTCGCCCGGTCATCTGGCCAGGGGTCGCGGCTCACGGCCTCGCCGGCCACAAAATCCATGGAGGAGAACGAAGATGAGCGTACGCGACGCCAATCCGATCAACGCGCAACAGCCGAAACGTGTGGCGATCGTCATCGCCAACCCGGCTGTCTCGACCACCACGGGCTGGCCGGTCGGCTTCTGGCGGAGCTAGCTCCCGCACCCCTGGTTCGCCTTCACCGCGAGGTTATGCGGTCGAGATCTTTTCACCCAACGGCGGCGGTCTTGCATCCGAAATTGCGTCAAGACAAAGGGGGCCTTATCCGAGCAATCGCTTGCTTAGCCGCGCACACTGCACGCGAATATCGGGAATGGCGTCGATCTCGAAGAAGGTGCCGCGCGTCAGCGGCCCGACCGCCAAAATCTTGGCCGATACTGTGCCATCGCCGGCGATGACCTCGCAGTCCGCGGTCACATCGAGGCCGAGCCGCAGCGGATCCGGCCGTGCCAGCCCACGGTCGACCAGCGACCGCACCACGCTGTTCGAGGTGGTCGAGATATCCCTGGCGATGCCGGTGCAATCATAGATGCGGGCGACATCGAACCTTTCGAGGCGCTGCATGTGGCGGGACTGGACCTCTACGGTGTAGCCTGCGGCGATGTCGACGATGCGGCCGGCGACAAGCCGGATGCGGCCGGCCTGCACCGCCTCCGTAACGCGGGCGTAGACTTGCGGCGCCATGCGATGGCGGTGGATGTCCCACCACGCCTTGGTGTGCTCGACAAAGCGGCGCTTGGCCGAGGACGGCCAGTTCTGCCAGATCTTCTGGTTGAAGGGCCTCAGACCGTCGACGACGTCGCGCCAGTCGATGCCGGCCTTCTGGTTTTCCCGGATCAGGTCGCGGAACCAGCCGACGAAATAGGAAAGCTGGGTGCCGAGCGGGATATCGGCAACGTCGAGCTTGATGGGATTGCCCTTGCGATGCGGCGAAGGCAGCAGGCCGCGCCGCGACACCGCGACGATCGCGCCGCGATGACCGCGCTGCTCGAGCGACAGAAAGGCATCGACCATGCTCAACCCCGTGCCCAGCACCAGGACTCGGGCTTCGGGGTCGAGCGCGCTGTCGGCCTCGGATCCCATCCTGATCGCGTGGCCCTGCCCCGCCCCCGGCTCCTCGTCATGGCCGGTCGCCAGCACGGCAAGATGCGCAACCACGCTGGTGCCGTTGGCCAGCGCCACCTCGACGCCGGACGCGGTCGGCGAGATCGACAGGCTCTCCTCGCGGATCAGGCGCAGCCGGCCCGTCTGCTGCTCACGCGCCTCGAGCTCGTCGAGCAGCTCCTTGAGATAGCGGGCGTAGACGCTGCGCGGCGCATAGACCGGTGCCTGGTCCGGCGTTGCCAGGCCGCGTTCAAGTAGCCAGCGCGAGAAATTGCCGGGATCGTCGGCATAGGCGCTCATGCCCAACGCGCTGACATTCAGCACATGGGCTGAGAGCAGCGTTGAATAGGCCATGCCTTGCCCAAAATGCGGGCGTTTTTCGACCAGGCTGACGCGGAGATCGGGATTGGGCGACTTCAGCAGATGCGCGGCAAGCACGACGCCGCTGGCGCCGCCACCAACAATGATGATCGAAGTTGGAATGATCGAATTTGCGCGTCCGGTCATGCGCGCACCAATTGTCTTGGGAGCCATTGGTTCCGGAATTCTCGGGTCAGGCTTTGTTGATTCAGGCCTGGATTTTCAACGGCACCGAAAGGTCTTCGTCGCCGGCGATGTCGCGCATCTCGGCGAGGCTGCGCTGGTCCAGCACCTCGGCGATGGCCTGCCGGACCTCCAGCATCAGATGTCGGACTTGGCATGTCGCCTCGTTGCAATCTTCGCAGCGCTGATACTGGGTGCGGCTGGCGCAAGGAATGGGGGCAAGTGGCCCGTCGAGCACGCGCACGACGTGCCCGACCTTGATCTCGTCCGCTGGGCGCGCCAGGCGATAACCGCCCTCCTTGCCCTTGCGGCTCTGGACGAAACCGGCATTGCGCAATTCGCCAAGGATGGCATCGAGGAACTTTTTCGGAATATTGTTTGCGCGGGCGATGTCGTTGACGAAGGCGAGCTGTCCAACCGGCAGGCGCGCCAGATGAACGAGCGCCTTGAGGCCGTACTTACCTTTTTTCGTGAGCATAACCCGAACGTTTCTCTGTCATGCGATGACCCAAGGCCATCGGTTGCGAAACGCCTGGCGTGCCTCCCCGCCGCGTCCAAGCTGTCACTACAGATAAATTCTAGTGACATGATATACAAGCCAAGAAACGTTGATTTTGTTTCGTTTTCAAGCCGCAATGGCCATTTTGGCCGGGGCTTGTGCCCCTACGAGCACAGGAGCCGCCGCCAATAGGACACCGGCAAACTGGCCGGCGACAGGAATGTCCCGACCGGCCGACAGCAGCTTCTGTCCCTGAATTTGAAGGCCAAAGCATGCCGCGCGCGGCAACAAGGAGGGTGGCGTCGCTCATCGTCCTCTCCAATCCTTCAATGTCCATAAGAATACTAGACTTAACCCCGAGCACAGGAAATTCACTTTCAATTGTTCGGCCGTTCGCAGCATGGATTTGCCGGTGACCGGGCCAAAACGGAAAATTCTTGTTTGCGGCTGATGGCGCAATCACCGGTCGCTCCAACGGACAGCGAAGCCAGAGGCGAGGTGGAGCCAAGAAGGCAATTGAGGTGCTGCGCCATTGTTCAAAGCAGCGACGCAGCGGAGACCCGAGGATCGATGCCGCTATACTGACCAACGAATGCAGATCCAATAGTGCGCGCCATTCCGTCTCTGTTTCGGCTGACCTGACCGTCAACAGACCTTAGGCCGAGGCCCGCTGCAGCCGCCATATCCGCCTTCGCGCCGCGCCACTGACGGCTTTTTTCTAACAAGACGGCAATGGTTGGAAGGATTTAACTCTACAAGCCTTATAGACTTAGCTGACTATGAGGGAGCGATCCGATTTTTCTCTTTTCAAGGAGCCTTTCATGTCCACTATTTCGCGACGCGTCGTTCTCCTGTCCTCGGCGGCTCTGGCTGGTGCCGGCTTTCTCGGCCCAGCCCATGCGAAGGACCTCAAGATCACTATCGGCTACCAGACGGTCGTCGAACCCTCGAAGGTGCCGCAGGCCGACGGCGCCTATGAGAGCGCGACCAAGGCGGCAATCGACTGGCGGAAATTTGATTCCGGCGCCGACGTGATCGCCGCCGTCGCTTCCGGTTCGGTCGACATCGGTTATGTCGGCTCGAGCCCGCTGGCGGCGGCGGCGAGCCGCGAGCTTCCCATCCAGACCATCTTCATTGTCGGGCTGATCGGCGAATCCGAGGCCCTTGTCGCCCGCAACGGCGCCGGCATCGAGAAGGTCGCCGACCTTGCCGGCAAGAAGGTGGCGGTACCCTTCGTCTCGACGACGCATTACAGCCTGCTTGCGGCGCTGAAGCATGAGGGTGTCGAGCCGAAGTCGGTCGATATTCTCAATCTGCGGCCACCGGAGATCGCGGCGGCATGGGCGCGCGGCGACATCGACGCCGCCTATGTCTGGGATCCGGCACTCGGCCAGATCAAGACGTCGGGCAAGGTCGTGCTGGATTCCTCGCAGGTCGCCGCCTGGGGCGCGCCGACTTTCGACGCCTGGATCGTGCGCACCGACTTCGCCGAAAGGAACCCGGAGGCGGTGCGCGACTTCGTCAAAGTGACGGGCGCTGCCTATGCCGAATTCCTGGCCAAGCCGGATCAATGGTCGGTGTCCTCGCCGCAAGCGGCCAAGATCGCCAGGATCACCGGGGCCAAGCTCGAAGACGTGCCGCAACTGCTGAGGGGCTATGTCTTCCCGACGCTCGAGGAGCAGGCCTCGGACAAGTTCCTCGGTGGCGGCACGGTCAAGGCAGTCGAGGCGACGTCGGCCTTCCTCAAGGAGCAGGGCAAGATCGACGCCGTGCTGCCGGATTATTCGAAATACGTGTCGTCGAAATATGTCGGCGAGGCGCTTGCCTCGAATTAGCGACCGCTCAATGCGCGCGTCCTCCCTTCCCTGACGCGCGCGTTGCCTGCAGATTCAGAATATCGGCGACGCCACATGACGCATCTCCTGCTCGACAAAGTCTCGATTCATTATGAAGGCCGGCCGGCGCCGGCCGTCGAACGCGTGTCGATTGACGTCGCCAAGGATGACTTCGTTGTCCTGGTCGGCCGCTCCGGCTGCGGCAAGACCTCGCTGCTCAATGTCGCTGCGGGCCTGGTCGAGCCTGTGCGCGGCAGCGCCACGGTAGGCGGCAGGCCGATCACGGCGCCAGGCTCGGACCGCGCCGTCGTGTTCCAGAACGACGCGCTGTTTCCGTGGCTGACCGCGCGGGAAAATGTCGCCTTTGCGCTCAGGCTGCGCGGCGTCGGGCCAAGTGAACGGGCGCGGCGCGCCGATGCGCTGCTGGCGCTGGTGAAGCTCGACGGTGCCGGCGACAAGCGCATCTGGGAGCTTTCCGGGGGCATGCGCCAGCGCGTCGGCCTGGCCCGGGCGCTGGCGGCCGAGCCGCAATTCTTGCTGCTCGACGAGCCGCTGGGCGCGCTCGATGCGCTGACACGGGAACGCATGCAGACAACGCTGCTCGATCTGTGGACGGCAAGCAATGTCGGCGTGCTGATGGTGACGCACGGCATCGAGGAAGCGCTGGTGCTCGCAACCCGCATCATTGTGCTGGCTCCCGACCCTGGGCGGGTGGTGCGGAGTTTCGAAACCGGCTTCAGCCGGCGCTATGCAGCCGGCGAGGCCATTCGCAGCATCAAGGCCGATCCCGCCTTCGCCGCGGCGCGCGGCGAGCTGACCGATGCGATCTTCGAAGGAGAGGCAGCATGACCGTTACCTCCTATACCGAGCGGCCGCAGCGCTCCAAGGCCGACGACGGAGCCGACGCGCTGTCGGTGCCGTGGTCGCGGCCGCGGCCAAGACGCAGCCGCGCTTCGGCACGCACGGTCAGCGCCGTCACTGTTCTGGTGGTGCTGGCGGCGTGGGCACTGTCGGCCCGCCTGCAATTGGTGTCGCCGGTTTTCCTGCCGTCGCCCGTGGCAGTCTGGAACAAATTTGTCGTCGTCGCCCGTGACGGCTTTGTCGACGCGACGCTGCTCCAGCATATCGCCGCCAGTCTGTGGCGGGTATTTGCAGCGCTGATCGCGGCCGTTTTCGTCGGCGTTCCCATCGGGCTGGCTATCGGCATCAGCATCATAGGGCGCGGCATCTTCGATCCGCTGCTCGAATTGCTGCGGCCGATCCCGCCGCTGGCCTATCTGCCACTAATCATTATCTGGTTCGGCATTGGCGAGCCGTCCAAGATCCTGGTGATTGCCATCGCCATGCTGGCGCCGGTCGCGCTGTCGACGGCATCGGGTGTTCGCGGCGTCTCGCAGGAACGCATCAATGCGGCACGCGCGCTTGGCGCGACCCGCACGCAGCTTGTCCGGCACGTGATCCTACCCAGCGCACTGCCCTCGATCCTGACCGGCCTGCGCATCGCGCTTGGCGCCGGCTGGTCGACGCTGGTTGCCGCCGAGCTGGTGGCGGCGACGCGCGGGCTCGGCTTCATGATCCAGTCCGCCGCCCAGTTCCTCGTCACCGACGTGGTGGTGATGGGCATACTGGTGATCGCGGCCATTGCCTTCGTGCTCGAATTCATCATCCGCAGGATCGAGCGGGTGCTCGTCCCGTGGGCGGGGCGGGAGTGACCGGATCGGAGACGTGACGATGCCCCATTCCACCGCTGTGCTGCTTGCGCGTTTCGGCCATTGGCTCCGCCTGATCAAGGCCGGAGACAAACAGCCGCCTGAGGACGAACGCAAAGCGCCGACGCCGGTGCATCTGGACGCGGAGCGCAACCGCTTACCGCCGCGCGACGAAAGTTTCTACTGGGGCTGGCAATACTGGTCGCGGTGACCGGCCGCCACGGGTCCGCTGTGCGCTGCTCTGGCGGGAGCCTGAGGATCGACGCCTGCTCAAACGCGCGAACGGTTCGCCCAGGCCAGGCCGGCCAAGCCAACCAGCGCGGTGACGATGCCGACATAGAGCCATTGCGACTGGCCGGTCATGAAGCTGCCGCCGATAAGGCCGATGCCTTGCAATGACCACAGCACGCCGATGGCGAGCACAATCAACGCCAGCAGATTTTTGATCAATCTCATTGCTAAAACTCCTTTCCAAGTCGATCATCGGCCGCGCTCCTGCCGGAATGGAACAGCGAAAGAAGCGGCCCGGTCAGGCCAACTTCTACTTAGATGCAAATCTCTGATCTTGTGCAAGACGTGCTGAGGTCGATGCGAAGATCATCAAAGAAGCTGTGCCTTGCTGCGGAAACTCTCTGACAAATTGTTTCGCACCGACTCCAAACGTGTAACATTGTCATGGAACCGACAGATCATTGCCGCATTTGCTGCCTCATTCGCCTCTAACCGCTGCGGGTCTGTCAACGGAGCCAGTCCCCAACACATGAACAAAAGCAACCAGACCGCGCTTGCCGCGGCCATGATCGCGGCTGGCCTGATGGTCGGCGCATCCACTGCCGGCGCCGCCGCTCAGTGCGGCCGTGCCTCCTGGTACTCACTGCATTCCAGAACCGCTTCCGGCGAACGCATGAACCCGTCGGCGCTGACCGCAGCGCATCGCAGCCTGCCGTTCGGCACCAAGCTGAAGGTGACCAACCGCAACAATGGCCGCAGCGTCGTCGTGCGGATCAACGATCGCGGCCCGTTTATCAGGGGCCGCGTGCTCGATCTGTCGAAGGGCGCCGCCAGCCAGCTCGGCTTCATCAGCTCGGGCCATACCGCCGTCTGCATGGCACGCGTCTAACAGTCAGAGCGCCAGGCCGGACACCTCCTCCGACGATCGCACCGATAGGCGTACCCTTGGCTACGCCTTCGCAGGTGCACATTGAGCCGGCTGTTGCCGTTGAAGGCGGATTCCCAACATCTTGGACGAAAGAATGAGCATAAATCACGCAAGTTGACGTATTGCATCGCAGCAAATTGTTGCTAACCTCCCGCAAGACAAGGCTCGGCGCTGCTCGTCGGCCCTTCGATCGCAGTCGGCAGCGGGGTTCTCGATGTTCTACCAGCTTTACGAACTGAACCATGCCGCCTTGCAGCCGGCCCGCCTCTATGCCGATGCGGTGCGCCTGTTCTACTCCAATCCGCTCAATCCGGTTTCACACACGTCCTGGGGCCGCTCGGTCGCGGCAACGGCCGAATTGTTCGAACGCACGACACGCCGCTACGGCAAGCCGCAATTCGGCCTGACCAAGACCGTGGTCGACTGGAAAACCGTCGAGGTCAGCGAACGCACCGTCTGGTCGCGGCCGTTCTGCAATCTGGTCCGTTTCGAGCGGGCTGTCCCGGCCGGGCGCCGGCCGGATCCGAAGCTGTTAATCGTCGCACCGATGTCGGGCCACTATGCGACGCTGTTGCGCGGCACGGCCGAGGCGATGCTGCCCTATGCGGACGTGCATATCACCGACTGGGTCGACGCCCGGATGGTGCCGCTTGCCGACGGCAGCTTCGACCTCGACGACTATGTCGACTACATTGTCGACATGCTGCATGCGCTGGGACCCGACACCCACGTGATGGCGGTGTGCCAGCCGTCGGTGCCGGTGCTGGCGGCGGTGGCGCTGATGGAAGCCAAGGGCGATCCTTTCGTGCCCTCGACGATGACGCTGATGGGCGGCCCGATCGACACGCGCCGCAACCCGACGGCGGTCAATTTGCTGGCCCAGGAAAAGGGCATCGACTGGTTCCGCGACAACGTCATCATGCGCGCGCCCTGGCCGGTGCCGGGCTTCGGCCGCGAGGTCTATCCCGGTTTCCTGCAGCTTTCGGGTTTCATGAGCATGAACCTGGATCGCCACATCATCGCCCACAAAGACTTCTTCATGCACCTGGTGAAGCATGACGGCGACAATGCCGAGAAGCACCGCGAATTCTATGACGAATACCTGGCGGTGATGGATCTGACGGCGGAATTCTACCTGCAGACCGTCGATACCGTCTTCGTCCGCCAGGCCTTGCCCAAGGGCGAAATGACGCATCGCGGTGTGGCGGTCGACCCTTCGGCGATCCGCAATGTCGCCCTGTTCACCGTCGAGGGCGAGAACGACGACATCTCCGGCCTTGGCCAGACCAAGGCGGCGCACGACCTCTGCATCAACATTCCGGCCGACAGGCACGCCCATTACATGCAGCCGGCGGTCGGCCATTACGGTGTGTTCAACGGCTCGCGCTTCCGCTCCGAAATCGTGCCGCGCATCGTCGATTTCATTACCAGCTACGGCCGCCAGAACCGTGTTGCGGTGAAGCCCAAGCTGGTCAGGACCGGCAAGAAATAGGCGACCAGCGATGATGCCCGTCAATCCGCATCAGGTCGGTCAATGCCAAAATCATCGGTTGGCGGGGCCGTGCGGCCGGTCGACCTGTTGCACAATAGTCGCGTTGGCGCCACGCAGGTAACCATGCCGCAAAAATCAATCCATCCTCATAATTGACACCGACTGTAAATACCCCTTAACGTTTCGTTAACAACAAGGGACAAGCGGGGACAATGATTTCCTCACCAATGGCGAGAACGGTACGCCTGTGCGCGCTGGCTGGACTTACTGTGGCGGCAGGTTGGGCCAGTTCGGCCTCGGCAGCCAGCCCGATGATAACAGGTGGTCCGACGTCGCAGCCGATCGGCCATTATGATTTCTGCAAGACCTACCCGTCGGAATGCTCGATCCGCCCGAAGGATCTGTCGCCCGCCAGCATGACCGGCTCGCTGTGGCGCAAGCTGCTCAGCGTCACGGTAAAGGTCAACGCCGCCGTCAAGCCTGAGAGCGACTTCGACATCTACGGCAAGGACGAGGTCTGGGCCTATCCCGACAAGGGTGTCGGCGACTGCGAGGACTATGTCCTGGAAAAGCGCCGTGAGCTGAACCGGCTGGGCGTCTCGTTTGCCGATCTGCTGATGACCGTCGTGCGCAAGCCGGATGGCGAAGGCCACGCCGTGCTGACGGTGCGCACCGACAAGGGCGACTACATCCTCGACAATCTGACCGACCAGGTCCGTTCCTGGGACCAGACCGGCTATCGTTTCCTCAAGCGGCAGGCGATCGACAATACCGGCCGTTGGGTCTCGATCCGCGGCGGCCAGCAGGTTCTGGTCGGCTCGGTCCAGTAACAAAGCAACTCATTTCGGCCGGTTCAGCGCGGCGCGGAGCGACGCAATGATGCGGCGAAGCTCGGCTTCGTCGAGCTTTTCGATGTTGTCGGCCAGGAGATTGGCAAGCTCGGTCGCCGCCGGGCTAAGGCCGGACGTGTCGAGCTTGACGCGCGGATGCGAGGTTTCGGCCAACCGCGCCAGTTCCTCGGCGTCGTCCCAAATGATGTTGAAATAGCCGATGATCTTCTGGATCAGCGTCCAGCTCGGCGCACCGCGGCGGCCGTGTTCGAGCGCCGAGAGATAGGCTGCGCTGACGCCGATCGCCTTGGCCATGTCCTTCTGGGTGACGCCGCGCTCGTTTCGCAGCACGCGAAGCTTTTCGCCGAACGGGGTCACGAGCACATCCTCATTGGCGCATCCTCATGGGCGCATCCTCAAGAGCGCGCCCGCCGCAGACGGACGTAAAGCGCGCCCGAGCCGCCATGATTGCGGGCGGCATGGTCGTGGCTGGAGACAAGGGGCCGGAAGGCGGGCGTCGACAGCCATGACGGCACGGCGCGTCGCAAGACGCCGTCGCCGCCCGACGAGGAGCCCTTGCCGGTGATTACCAGGACATAGCGGATGCCGCCGGCATGCGCCCGGTGCAGGAAGGAAAACAGCAGCGAATAGGCTTCGTCCTGGGTCAGGCCATGCAGGTCGACGCGGCCTTCGATCGGCAGCCGGCCCTTCGACAGCTTGTCCAGCGTCGGTTCGTCGAGTGCGTGGGAAACATGCTGCGCCTTCGGTTTCGCGGCTGCGGCAGCATTGCCCGCGACCTGTACTGGCGGCGGCGCCTGCCTGGCGTCGTCGATCTCCGGCCCAATGTTGGGAATATCGACGGCGATCTTGCCCTTCAGCGGCTTTGTCGTGCGCGCCACCAGGTTCCATAGAACCCGGTCGTCCTCGCTCAGCCTGTCGATGCGCCGGGTCATCGATCTGCTCCTGAAATCAGCGACCGGGGGATCAGCGCATAAAAATCGGCGGCGTTGCGGATAACGCCGGCGATCTCGCCGGCCGCATCGCCTGACCCAGCGAACAGATCGCCGCGGGCTGGCCCGGTGATCGCCGAGCCGGTGTCCTGTGCGATCATCAGCCGCCGGAACGGTTTTCCGTCGAAGGCGGTCAGCGACGGCGCATCGATATGGAAGGGCGTGCCGAACGTGTGCAGCAGTCGGTCGACGGCGATCGAGCGGCCGGGTGCCAACGGCACCTTGGCGGCAGCGATCGGGCCGAGCTCCGGGTCGTCGACGCCCATCTCGCGGAAGAAGATGTAGGAGCGGTTGCGCCAAAGGATCTCGTCGACGCGCTCCGGACGCGCCTTGAGCCAGGCACGGATCGACTGCATCGTCACTTTTTCCAGCGGGATCTCGCCTTCGTCGCTCAGGATCGTGCCCGGTCCGGTAAAGCGCTGGCCGGATTTGGCGGCATAGGTGACGCGGCAAAGCTCCCCGTCGGTCATGTTGAGCCGCGCCGCGCCCTGCACGTGGATGAAGAAGGCATCGACCTTGTCGGCGAGCCAGGCGATTTCCAGGCCTTGTCCAGCGAGCGCGCCGCGTTCGATCTCGCCGCGGTCGAAATATTCGACCGGGTCGTTCGGCGCCGCACGAGCGAAGGCAAGATAAGGATCCATGCCGGAAGGACGATTGCCATCGTCGATGTCGACAAGGTCGGCCGGGCGGGTTAGCAACGGCACCGAAAATCGTCGCGTGCGCACCGGCGAGGCGTCGACCTCCGGCTCGTAGAAGCCGGTGACGAGGCCTGGGCCGCCGTTTTCCGCCCCTATATGGGCCGGCACAAAGTAGCGCTCGAAGAAGCTTCGGGCCTCCAACCGATTCGCCGGCGAAACGGTGCGCGCTGCGGCATAGGCTTCGGCAAAGGCGCCGAAATCGACGCCGAGCGCGCCGGAGCGGTAGGGTTTCGTCAGGACATGAAAGGCCGAGCGGCGAAAGGCCTCAAAGGCAGGGAGTTGGTCGTCCTCGTCCCAGCCCGGCAATTCGCCAAAGGACTTTTCGCTGAAGACTCGAGAAAGCGACACGACAGCCCCCGCCGCCGTCCAGTTCAGTCTTCTTCTTCGGTGGCGACGAGCTTCCAGTTCGGATCGCGCGAGCGCGCGTCACGAGCGAAGGTCCAGACGTCCTTGACCTCGGCGACGGTCTCGGGATCGCCGTCAATGACGGCGCCGGCCTTGTCGCGGGTCGCTGAAATCAGTTCGCTGACAATGCGCAGCGTGATGTGCGCCTCGCTGCCCTTCATCTCGGCCGAAACGATGTCGGCCTTGTCGATGCCGACGAAGGAGGACTGGATTTTTTCGGCTTTTGCCTCGCGGTCGCCGATGGCCGCGACAAAGCCGTCATAGACCTCGCGCGACAAAAGGTTCTTCAAGGTTTTGCGGTCGCCATCGGCGTAGGCCATGACGATCATCTCATAGGCCATCTTGGCGCCGTCGACGAAGGTCTTCGGGTCGAAGGTCGGATCATTGTCCTTGATCGCCCGCAGGCCCCGGTTGAGATCTGTGTCGGGCTTGGCAAAGGCGTCGATCGCCGTATAGGCATCGGCCGCCGGCTCTCCCGCCAGCCGCTTGCGCGGCAGCGAAACCACGTTCTCGGGTTTCTGGGCGGCATCCTTGTCGTTCTTGCGCCCTGCCGTATATGGATCGAAGGGCGGGCGTTCGTTGCCCGTGCGTCGGCCAAGCACGTTGCGCAGCTGGAAGAAGATCACCACCGCCGCAATCAGAAAGAAAATTGTGCCGAAGTCGAAGAAGCCCATATCTTGCGCCAATCAATCCCTGCTTTGGCCGGACCAGCGGCCAAGCAAGGGCCGCGATCACATAGCGTTCAGTATCCAAAGCATATAGAACGCATGGCGCAATCATTCAAATCAAAGGCAGCCATACCTATCTAACAGCTCTGGTGCCAGCGGCGATTGCTCGCCGGCCGGCAAAACATCGAAACGATCGGTCAAGATTTGCGTATCTCGCTGCTTCCCCTGTTTGTTCTTGCGCTTCCGCTGCTGGAGATAGCCGGTTTCGTCATTATCGGCCGCCAGATCGGCGCGCTGGCGACGGTCGGGCTGGTGCTGGCCTCGAGCGTCGCCGGCGCCTTGCTCCTTCGACACCAGGGTTTTGGCGTCATGGCCAGGGTCCGTGCCGAAATGGATGCCGGCCACGATCCGAGCCGCCAGCTTGCGCACGGCGCCATGATCGTTCTGGCCGCGATCCTTTTGATCATCCCCGGCTTCATCTCGGATATTTTCGGCATTCTACTGTTCCTGCCACCGGTGCGCGATCTTGCCTGGCGGATGCTGAAAGGCCGCATCGTGCTGGCCACCGATTTCGGCGTTGGTTTGCGGGCAAGGCAACGCGGCAAGACCATCGATCTCGACGACGGCGACTATTCGCGCGCCGACGACCATGCGCGCGGGCCTGACTCTCCGTGGCGCCGCCTCAAGGACGAGTAGCCGCAAGGCAACCGGCGTCTTTTGCAAACTTGTCTTGTCGTGCCGGCCATGATAGCGAACGCCCGAATTTCAATCCGGTCAGCAACGCTGCCCAGGCAAAAGGATCACAGCTTATGGCCAGCAACGACGACGCCCCGACCGGCGCAGCCAACGGTAATGGAAATGCGGAGCAGCCTTCGCTCAACGTGCTTGCGCAATATGTGAAGGACCTGTCCTTCGAAAGCCCCGGCGCGCCAAACTCGCTGCGCGGCCGCGACAAGGCCCCCGGCATCGCCATCAACGTCAACGTCAACGCCAACCCGCTTTCGGACAAGCAGTTCGACGTCAATTTGACGCTGAATGCCAAGGCGTCGTTCGACCAGGAAGTGCTGTTCAATGTCGAACTGGTCTATGGCGGCGTCTTCTCCATCAGCGGCTTCCCGCAGGAGCACATGCTGCCGATACTGTTCATCGAATGCCCGCGGCTGCTGTTCCCGTTCGCCAGGCAGATCATTGCCGAGGCAACGCGCAATGGCGGCTTCCCGCCGCTGATGCTCGACCCGATCGATTTCGCGCAGATGTTCCAGCAGAAGCTGGCCGAGGACCAGGCCGCCGCCAAGGTCAAGGTGAGCTGAAGGCGTTTGTGTCTCGATAGCGTTTGAGAAACCCGGCCTTGCGCCGGGTTTTTTTATGAGCCGCTGGCGGGACAGTGCCCCCTCTGGCCTTCCGGCCATCTCCCCCTTAAGTGGGACCTGTTGCGCAGTCATGAGCAAAAGCTTGCGGCGGCGGGGTTGCGGCGGTTGTTCGCTTGTTTGCGGGGGATTTGACGTCT